>NZ_FORX01000002.1:0-312878 GCF_900114115.1 Desulfomicrobium apsheronum
GTTGCCTGCCAAGCTGAGAATGGACAACGGGCCGGAACTGATTTCCGTGTTGCTGGCTGACTGGGCCGAGAAGAATGGTGTGGAATTGGAGTTCATCCAGCCAGGTAAGCCAACACAGAATTCGTACATTGAACGCTTTAACAGGACCTACAGGGAAGAGGTGCTGGACTTCTATCTGTTCAAATCCCTGACGGAAGTGAAAGAAATTACGGAGAATTGGCTGAGGCAGTACAACGAGGAACGGCCCCATGAATCTCTTGGCAATTTGACCCCGGCAGAGTTCCTCATGAAAAATTCACCCAAGGAAGTCTCTACTTTTGGATGGCACTAACTTGGGGAGGGTTACAGTAGGAATACAAAAAATCTCAACCAAGATTGTTCAGTTACCGTCTGTAGACAATGGATACATGACTATAGCCTCTACGACCGTTGTTTTTGATGATGGGCGAGAGTTTACGGATGTTGGGGATGCTTCTCCTGATAATGTGCCTAGGGGTTGTGCTGGACGATATGTCAGTATGGCATCTACTCGGTCAAAAGGCAGAGCTTTATCCGATGCGTTGAATATTAAAAACATGGTTGAAGATGCTGGGCAGGATAGATCGCAGGAGTATACAGGTGAAGTGATCGATGTGGAGTATAGAGAAGTTAAGCAAGAGGCTCTACCTGCTTCATCAGAAGTGCGTAATGGCGGTGGAAGTAAACCAGCAACGCAAAAGCAGATTGACTTGATTGAGATGAAAGGTAAAAAAAAGTCTATAGATCATCACAATTATGTTTATAATAAATTTGGGAAAAATCTTGATCAGTTATGCGGTAGTGAAGCTGATGCTATCATAAAAGAATTGGATAAAAAATAAACATTTATTATTTTGAAAAAAACATTTTTAGAGAAGATGTAAGAATATATATTCTTACATTTTCTCTAATTTCAAATTGTGGTATTTTGATGCAATTTTGTGCAATGAAGAATCTTGCTGATTGATCATAAATATATAAATTTACAGTAAGAAAAGTCTATTGTCAGGTGTGATTTGCCCTCTCAAAAAATGCAGAATTTATGCCTTGTGATGGACAGTACTGACATTAAAAATTGGAGCGTTTTCTGAGGGATATCATTCCACCAAATTGTCTCGAATTTTAATAGCAACGTTCGCTTTTTTGGCCGTAGGACCTGTGGCCATCTTCGACGCGTCGAAGACATTTTCTAAGTATCAAGATTATCGAGAATTTTATCTATACCTTTTTTGAGGTCGATCAATTGTTCTCGTAGGGGAGTGAATTCCTGGATTTTATCATCGGAAGTAATTTTTGCGAGATATCCATGCAAAGCCTCAATCTTTTTCTGGTGAAGATCCGCACCCTGTGATCGAGTTCTGACCTTTTCTGCCGTGGAGGCGGCTTCAATCTTGGCCTGTATTTAGCAAAAAGCTCCTGTCATAGCCGCAGAGGCCGAGTCCAGCGACGATCTGTTCGTGGAGGTTGGCGACCGTGTCACCTACTGCTCGCTCGACGCACCTAACGACCGACGCAATGTGTTAATCGTGGACAGCGCGAGCAACATCAAGATGGGACTCATCAATGAGGAGGCTCCGCTTGCCCAGGCTCTGCTTGGTTTGTCCACCGGCGATATCGGGATTTTGGAAATCCAAGGCCACAAACCCCGGCGCCTGCATGTGCTGAAAATCCAGCGCGAAAAGGAGCTGCAGGCTTGAGGGGACTGGATTCGCTTCATGGTCTGGTAGAGCTTCACGTCGACTTGATGACCATTCCGGTCGAATGTCATTGCGGATCAGGATCGAACTGACGACCTCTTGAATGCCATACCTCAATAAATAGAACGTGTTGCTGATATTCTTAGATCTTTAGCCGAAAATGAATGTCATTTTTTGGCTGTATTTGGTCGAACAGTGGCGGTCCTGCCAATAGACAGCCTAAGAGCCGCCAAAACATCTATCTAAATAACATAGTCCGCATAAATATTCTTGCTCAAGTTGAAGACATCGTCGAGATGACGCAGTTGCGACCATTATTTTTTCCGAAATAAAGCATTGCGTCTGCCTCCTTTATGATCTCATCTATGGATTTTTTTGGATCAAACGCGGAGACCCCAAGAGTCATTGTTACATTCAGTGTGATGTTATCAAAAGAAATTTCTTTGTGTTCAATTGCACTTCGTACCTTTTCAGCAAGAGAAACGCCGTCTGCTAAATTACAGGATGTGCCTAGGATAAGAAATTCTTCACCACCCCATCTAGAAACACTGTCTTCATTTCTGATATTTTTAGACATTATTTTCGATAGTTGTTTAAGGACGATGTCGCCGCACCCGTGTCCATGAGTGTCATTGATAACTTTAAAATGATCAATATCTCCAAGTATGATCACGAAGCTAGAATCATTTCTTGAACATCTTGAGTATTCCTCTGTAAGTCGTTCATACATTGACCTTCTATTCCATAAGCCTGTCAAGTAGTCGAGGTATGCTACGTCTTTAAGTTTTCCAAAAGCTTTCTCGACCTTGTCCTTCTCTAGTCGTAAAGACTTTTCTTTTTTTTCTATTGTTTCAACATAAGAACTGATCAGTCCGTTAATGTGTTTTTCAAATGCAACAAGGAAACTAAATGAAATTACAAGTATGCAAAAAATAACAAACCCAAGAATTTGAATCTGATTTTTATACGTCTTGTCCATAGATTGTTGTTCTTTAATTACCAGATTATCAACATCGTCAAGATAGACGCCAGTTGCAATAACCCAGTTATAAGGCTTGTATAATTTCGCGTATGTTAATTTGTGCGAAATATTATCTGTATTCATTTTTTTAAAGTAATAATCAAAATATAAATCACCGTTAATTTTCACTCCGTCGAGTTCAGTCTTGTATGGAAAATCTCCATTAATGTCTTGCATTTTCGTTGAAAGTTTAAGCCCTTCTGTATGCGGAAGATTTGGATGGACAAGACGAATTGCATAATCGTCCCCACCGTCATAATTGATTATTTCATTGATCCAGATATAGCCATCGTCTCCAAGTCGAACTGCTCGAATAAGATCTTTGATACGATTTTTTACATTTGTTTCAAAAGTGTCCCTAGAGACAAAGACATATATACTGAATCCTTCATTCGAAATAGCTGTAGCGATAGCAGGATACAGTTCCCTGTTATTTGCATTTAATGATACTGTTCTGGCAAATATTTCCGCAGCATTATCATCTGACGAGCCAACTACATGTGAATTTTTTGTATCGTAAACTATGAAACTTATGATATTGTTTATATTTTTCCTGGTTGAATCCTGAATACGTTCATTTTGAACATTCAACAGCGACTCATCGAGGATCGGCTCCTTCCACGCATGTGACGTAAACAAGATGTTAGAAACTTCGGCACAAATCTCGTTGTATTCTCTAGCAGTGTCTGTCTTTATAAATTCAATTTCTAAAATTGTTCTGTTTACCACATCGTACAAATGACGTTTTTTCTCTGAAATAATGCTTTGAGATAGTTGCTCAGTCTTTGACTGGTACTCTTTTTTTAAATTCAAAAAATAGGGCGCACTCATTGACGCTGCGATGAATATTATCGCAACTATACCACTGAGATAGTAATAAAAACGAATTTTTTGGCGAGCTATTAGTTTCATTTTTTGTTGCTGTTTTTCATAGGCTCAACTGTCCGTGACGGGGCATCCCAATTTGTCCAAATATCCAAACAGTCTCTTACCTAACAGTCCGAATTATTTCTTTCCGTATCGAACATTGCCCACACCTCGCACCTTTTGCAAGTACGAAATGGACGCCTGATTGTATCTCAAACGTCCGCTAAGATGTTCTGAATTTGGCTGGTTGGAACTGAATTTCTTGGAAAATCGGCAGGCGGATTCACAGGCCCCTGGGATTCCTGGACTGACTTTATGTATTGCAATACTCGTCAGCCCAGGATGCACATTATTTACTCAGAATATCCCTTCTTTTAGCATCAAACCTTCTATTCTCTTTATCTACCTTTTCGTCAAATTTTGCATATGCCTCATCAACCTTTTTCTTATACTTGTTTCGTTTTTTTTTTTTGATTTTTTTTATCTTGTATTCTTTTGCGCTTTCGCGATCGAACTCATCACGAGACTTGGTTATTTTTTTATCTAATTCTTCGTAAAGCTGTTTAATGTTGCGGTCATGCTCGTCACTAAGTTTATCTAATTCTCTATATTTTTATCAGAAATTTCTCCTGAATATTTATCTGTAATTTTATATCCTCTCGTTCTCAAATCTATTCCAGTATTTTCTTTTGAAATTCGCTTTCTTTCATTGATAGTTTTGTCGAAGACATCATTTAAAATTTGATCGACAAATTCTTTGGAATTATTACGTTGATCGGCGAACGACATAGACCAAAATAGAATTGTGATAAGTACAATCGTCCAGAATTTTATTTTCAAGCTCCTTCAGTAAAGTTCAAAATCATCGAAGGTTAACCTGTCTTTAATGCCCGTTATTCAGATCACCTGAGATATATATCACTTCTTTGAAGTCCCCCGCTGAGCTTTGTGGGGAATAATTTTATCGACAACGGAGTGATCATGCACGACCAGAATTACTGCTCATCCGAGACGACCAAGCTGGCTAAGGCCCTGATCCAGGTGCAACGTACTTTGCAGCCTGCAACCAAAGACCGTCTCAACCCTTTCACCCATTCCAACTACGCCACCCTAAACAGCGTCATGGATTCTTGCCGCGAAGCGCTGCTCACCAACGGCATCTGGCTAACCCAGTATCCAGTCCCATCGGAACCTGGCCATCTCGGGCTTGTAACCAAGCTGGTCCATGCTGAATCCGGGGAGTGGCAAGCGTCCCATGCCGTAGTCCCATTGCCGAAGAACGATCCCCAGGGCCTTGGTATCGCCATGACCTACATCCGGCGCTATTCCATTTCCGCCATGCTCGGCATTGTGACCGAGGAGGACACGGACGTGAATGTGCCCAAGGATTCCGGCAAGAATGGTGCTCGACCGAAGAGACAGGCGGTTGCAAACGCATCTCGTGAATCCTCGCTTCAAAGCCCGCCACCCATTACGCCATCTCTCCCAAAGCTCGATGGCATCACCTACCAGGAGATCACCGCCACTGATGGTCAGGTGTGCATCGTGGCCACCGGCAATACCCAGTCCAAAAAGGAACTCCTGGCCGGAGCTGGGTTCAAATGGAATCCTCAGCGGAAAATGTGGTGGAAATATGCGCAAGCGTCCTGAAAATTCTGGCACAAAACACAAGCGAAGGCTGCTCCACTCGGGCAGCTTTCGTCATTTTGGAGGCTAAGGGCATGAGTGAATACGTCCAGGTTCAAGCTGACAGAAGCCAAGGTCTCATGAAACTGCTCGCCAGGGGGCTTCTTGAATCATCGGCTCAGAGAACCGCGTCATCGCTTGGAGATCGGAGCCTATATATAGGGATGTCGGATATTGGGCGAGCTTTGGAATGCCCACGAGCAGCGGTGGGGCAAAAGCTTTTTGGAAATGACTATGAACTAGAACTGGATCAGCATGCCGTCCAGGCACAGATCGGCAAACAACTTCGTTTCCAGCGCGGACATTGGTTTGAGGCGGGTATTGCCCAGGTCTTCAGGCAGCAGCGATTGCCCGTGATCGAGCAACTGGAGATCGTGACGATTCATAATGGGGTGCCGATCAAGGCGCATCTGGATTTCGTTTTTGTCAGCCCAGTAGGAAAGCCCACGGTCCGGATTTTGGAGCTTAAAAGCTGCGAAAAATTGCCTAAAACATTGTATTCTTCTTACGAAACTCAGGTTTATGGCCAAGTATGCCTCTTGTGCGCACTTTGGGACCAACCGGCATTTGGCGTCCATGGTGAAGCAGATGGACATGGTAGTTCCGGGCTCACTTTTCCGCAGATTTGCCTGGAGAAGTTTGGAATCGAAATGCCAGCCCATCCGTCAGCGGTCGATATCGAGGCATGGGTGCTGTGCCTATCCATGTCGGATGCCAAAGCGTTCGGGCCATATCTGCCGGATGACACCATGCTAAATCTCTGCCTCAAAACAGCCGAGGGCCTTTGGCGCAACGTCGATGGGTTGAAGAAAAATGACGAAGACTTTGACAGCCTGCCCACGGCACAAGGATTTCATCCCCTGTGCTCATGGTGCGAATTCAACGCCGATTGCCCGAAATTTGATGGCCTTGATCAGCCGCAATGGGGCAACGCACTGGACCAGCTCAAAAACTTGAAAGCTAGACAGGATCAACTGGATGCCGAGATAACGGAAGTCGAGGCGGGTTTGAAGACAGCCTATGCCTTGAGTGATGTCCATGGGGCATGGATTAGCGTTGGAAGTCAGCGTTTTCGTGTTTCGACTCAAGCCGGAAGACGTACCTTGAACAAGGACCAATTGCGCTTGGAACTCTCAAAAGTCCTTGGAGAGGATGACGCGGATGCGCTCATCACTAGGTGTGAGTCTGAAGGCAAGTCCTTTGATCGGCTGAACATCAGCAAGATCAACAAATGCCCATAGGCCCAACAATTTCAATCAACATATCCCGGCTCCCCGTTACAGGGCGGCCGGGATTTTCATTTTATGGAGCACATTATGACCAATACTATTCGCGATGAGCTTGAGAAACTTCAGCCCATGGAAATGGACGCAGGTACCGTTTTTAGCGGTAGCCCTTCAGGCAGGATCATCAGGGGTTATGCCAGCCCATGCAGCTACACACCGACTCCGGATTCCGGTTACATTTTCCACGAGACAAGCCGTGACATCGCTGTCTGGCTCATGAATATATCCGATCCCCTGTATGTCTTCGGACCCACGGGTTCAGGAAAAACGAGCGCTATCAAGCAGCTCGCCGCAAGGCTTAACTATCCCGTCTTTGAGATCACAGGCCACAGTCGTTTGGAATTTCCTGATTTGGTGGGGCACCTGTCGGTTCGAAATGGCAGCATGGAATTCGAGTACGGTCCTCTAGCCTTGGCCATGAAATATGGCGGGCTGTTTTTGTTGAACGAAATCGACCTGCTCGAACCGGCTACAGCCACAGGTCTCAATGGCGTTCTTGATGGTGAGGCGTTGTGCATTGCCGAAAATGGGGGAGAGCTCATCATCCCGCATCCGATGTTTCGATTCGCATCCACAGCCAATACTAACGGCGGGTCCGATGAAACCGGATTATATCAGGGCGCGCTCAGGCAAAACCTCGCTTTTCTGGATCGCTTTTGGCTTTGTGAGATGGGCTACCCTGCACGGGAAGCCGAGGAGAAACTTCTGGGTGGATGCTGCCCGAAATTGCCTGAAAGCATCCGTCAGAAAATGGTCGAATACGCAAACGAGGTTCGCAGGCTTTTCATGGGCGAAGCTGGTGCTGGTATGGCAAACAGTATCGAGGTCACGTTTTCAACCCGGACCCTTCTGCGTTGGGCTGATCTGACCGTGCGTTTTCAGCCTCTCTCCAGACAAGGGGTCCAACCAGTGACCTATGCCCTGGACCGGGCACTGGGATTTCGCGCCACCAGGGAAACCAGGGCCATGCTCCATGAGCTTGCCCAGCGCATTTTTCCTCAGTCCATGGGGGAGTAGAAAGGAGTGTAGCTGCTGAAACGCAAAAAGATGCCATCACTCCCGACGACCTGACCAAAGTACGCCAGGCCATGACCTCGGTCCTGCAGGCCATGGCAGCCAACCCATCCTACCTGACCAACTGCGCCCACCCTCCATCCGTTCGCCTGGAAAAACCCACACCACATGGCGGCAAATTCTGGAAAGCCGTGGCTCATCCAAACGGTCTGGCCTTGCAGTGGGGACGGCTCAATACCGCCGGGCAAGGTCGCGTCCTGGATATCCCCAGATGCGCTCAGGGCAATCCGGTGCAGGAGATGATGGATAGGGCGCTTGCCAAGATCAACGAGGGATACGGGCTTTGCTCGGTAACAACCTGAAAATCATCACACCAAAAGAGCGAGGTTGAATATATATGGATATTGCTCAACACGATTTTCCGTTTCGCCAGTCCATCGAGCTGGCCAAACAGATCCCTTCGACCGGATTTCGCTATCACTGGAAAGCCGAGGTCGATTCCCTTGGCCTGATCATCCGCATCTGGCTTGGTGGCATCGACGGCGTGCCATTTCAGACCTGCATCACCCGCATCATCAAAAGCCAGGAGTGCAAGAACAAGAATCCCGTCCAGGAGATGTGGCGCAGGGTGCTGGAAAAAATCGACAGGCAGGATTTTATCATCGTGAACGGAAATTAGGGCGCCACACTAGGCGCTCTTTTCATTTGAAGGAGAATAACATGAACACGCAAACAGACATCAAGGTCCTGGACAGCCTGCTGGTCCTGCACCTTGAAGTGAACATCTGGACGGCACGCAAGAAACTGAGCCCCGAGGATTTCGATGGCGCAAAACTCCCCCCTGAGGACTTGGCATCTCTGGGCAGCAAGAGGGTTTGTGATCCCGAAACCCTGCGAGTTTTTGGGACACTGAAAGCCAGGGCCGTGAGCCTACTGGACAGACACGGTGTCCGTTTTCTGGGTGGCTGGGCTATTCCTGAAAACCAGGCGGACAGCATCGTAACCGAACTTGATCAGATCCTGCAGGACTTCAACGCGGCCAAGGAGGATTTTCTGTCCCGGTATGATGAATCCGTTCGGGAATGGATAGCCAAGCATTCGGGATGGGAACAGATAATCGCCGATTCGACCGTAAGCGCCGACTATGTTCGAAGCCGCATGGGTTTTGTTTGGAAGCTCTTCCGCATTGTTCCGCCAGATCCGGTTAACCCGGTTATGGCAGGCCTCAAGGACGAAGTGGCAAGCTTGGGCAAAACCCTGTTCGGTGAGGTGTCCAAAGCGGCCACCGACGCTTGGCATAAATGCTTTGCCGGAAAGTCCGAGATCACGCGCAAGGCTCTTTCTCCCTTGAAGACCATTCACCAGAAACTCTCTGGCCTGAGCTTTGTCGAGCCACGGGTATCTCCGGTTGCGGATCTCATTCACACAGCGTTCGAACATTTGCCCAAACGCGGGAAAATTGAAGGCGCGAATCTGCTCATGCTCCAGGGACTCGTATCCCTGCTGCGGGACGCGGAAGCGCTCATCGAGCACGGACAGAGAATCATGGACGGGACAAGCTCTCAGGACGTTTTGTCCCTGTTGGTTGGGGGGCAGGGGCGTGTGCTGGAACAGGGTGTCCAGGATGAGCTGGACATCATGGCAGAGGTGGACGACATGCCGCCAATTTTTCCGGACATGCCCATGCAGCCCGTGATGCCGAACTGCGGGTTGTGGTAGGATTTCTGGGAGCGGTGATATCATTTGCCATCAGGAGAGTTGTGCATGGCGTGATTCATGGGTATTAGTAATAGGCAGTATATCGGAGGAGGGAATATGAAGGAGACGTTGCAGGACAGGTACCTGATTGAAAGGGCATATCGAAATGCCTTTGGTCTGTGCTCACCGTCTACGACTGACTTTCCCAAAGAGGCACTCTTTGAGCTTGGATTCAAGGCCATACTGCGCGGATCTCCCGTGACTGAGGAGGAATTGCAGGCTTGGATAGCAAAAAATTCTCCTCCCACAAAGCCCTAGTTAGAACCATAAAACGACATTTGCCGGACTTATAGTCCCGCTATTTCAAATAGAAACGAACGAAAGCCCTGGAGTCACAAGCTCCGGGGCTTTTCGTATTTGGAGGACTTCATGATCGATACACGGGCCGTGATGCGCTCGCTGCCGTTAGTGGCAAGCGTGCTCGGCAGAAAATACGGGGTACAGGTCGAGATGGGTGGGATGGATGCCTACACCGACGGCAAGACCATTCATCTGCCGGCCCTGCCAAGCGAGGTTCCGGACACGTTGCTGGCAATGGCCAGAGGCTACCTTGATCACGAAGCTGCCCATGTCCGGGAAACGGATTTCTCGGCGTTGGAACAGGCGAGGCTCACACCATTAGAAATGCACGTCTGGAATACCCTGGAGGACTGGCGGGTGGAGCATAAACTCGCGGCCATATTCCCAGGGTGCCGCCAGAATTTCGATTGGCTCATCGGGCATATCTTCGGCTCGGATGATCGGGGCGAACCCGCTGCTCCTGCGATGAATATTTTCAATTGGCTGCTGCTCGAAGTTCGGTCCTGGGATGTCCAGGTGCTGTCTAGGCATCGCGACACTTTGGCCGGACAGGTGGACATGGACTTTCAGGGTATGAGGCCGAAGATCAAGCAGGTGCTGAAGCTGGTTCGAACCAGGTGCGATTCGACTCATGCCGCCATAGATTTTGCCCGCGAAATCGTGCGCGTTCTGGATCATTTCGCGAACCATACCGACAAGCCGCAAGCACCCGATCAAAACGGACCTGAAGCGCAAAATGCTCCTTCGAGTCCATTCGAATCAGGTGAAGCCAAAAGCGAAGAAGTGCGGAGTAATGACGAAAATCCTTCGGAAATTGGGGAGGATTCTTCTCAACACACAGACCAGGAAAACGAGTCAGTACTGTCCTACTCACCCCCATCTGATCATGCCCACATCCTTATGGGAGCAGCTGACCCCGATGCTGATTATCAGGCCCGAGACGAGCTGAAGAAACTCTTGGATGCAGGGGAGGACGAGCTTCCACAAAATCTGGGAAGCATCCTTGCAAGTGTTCTTAATGATACGTCGCAGACATCGAGCTATTCAGGGATTTCCGTGGCGGTTCAGACGTCCAAGCATGCAGTCCCGCTGTCGGCCGACGATGTCCTGGAGGTCAGGCAAGCCTCCATGGCACTGCGAACCAGGCTAAGCGGATTATTGCAGACAAAAATATTGTCGCGTGCATCGAATGGCAGAAGAGGGCGTCTTGATACCGGGCATCTACATCGCCTGGCCGTGTCAGACCCGCGTGTGTTTCGCACAAAGTCCGAACGGGTTGGGATTGATACCGCCGTTCATATCCTGCTCGATTGTTCCGGATCCATGGTGCGTAGAATACACCTGGCCTGCCAAGCATGTTATGCAGTCGCCTCTGCCCTTGAGGCCTCCAGAATCAATGTCGCAGTCACCGCCTTTCCCGGCGCTCAACTTCCAAACGGATCTTATACCACCGTGTCTCCGATAATCAGGCACGGTCAGAGGGTGCACACCACCCTCGACCTGGGGCCTGCTGGAGGCACTCCTATGGGAGAGGCGCTGTGGTGGGTCATGCAGGACATGCTCCCGCTCACAGAAAAGCGAAAACTTATCCTGGTCATCACCGATGGGGATCCAGACTCAGCGGACTGCGCAAACCAGGCGATCAAGCAAGGGCTACGGGCGGGTTTTGAGATCTACGGCGTCGGGATCACGAGTTCGGCCATCATGTCGCTATTGCCCGAAAGAAGCGTTGTCGTGAACACTGTGACGGACCTTGCTCCGGCTATGTTTTCTCTGCTCCAGCACGGGATTTTCAATGATCACCAAGGTTGACCTTCAATAAAATTACGTGGCGCACGGGAGGCCTTGGCTTTCAGTTCGCAAACAACAAAGGAGAACTTATGGGGAAAATTCGCAATGGACCGATTCACGGACAGCAGGAGGCTGGAAAGAGACCTTTTGAAGGAGGTGAGACCGCATGACCTGGGGACCTGTAATCGCGATCGCAATCGCAATACTTGAAATCGTGAAGGAGAATATCGATGACTGAAGAAATCATGCCCAGAGAGGATAGGATGGGAAAAATACTGACGTTTATTGGTGGCTGTCTGGCCGGAGTTATTGGCGTGTTTACGGTAGCGGCGATGTCAGAAATGTCGTCATGCTCGACGATATCAAATGATTCAGATCATAGTAATAATCAACAAGACGAATCCTTGTCTGAATCATATACGAGTAGAGCATAGAATAATTGAAAATAAAAGACGCCGGTTTCATTTTACTTATGAATATCGGCGTCATTTTTAATGAAAAATAAAATGTGGTATTTATTAGTGTTCAATTTAAGTTAATTTTAAATTTTTAAGACCACAAAATATGTATTTGTGCATAGTCACGAGATTTAATAGGTTGATAATGAGGAAGATCAAAGCCTATTTGTTAAATGGTTAGGCTTTCTAATATGATTTTTGTAAAATTTAGTTCTTCATTTAAACAGGATTTATTATATTGTAATACATTAGAAAAAAATGCTACAAAAATAATTTGCCGTATGACAATGTTGTAGTTGATATCTTTTCAAAATTCGATATAGAGTAAAAAAAATTATGACTTTCGATGCAGATTTTGATTTTAAAGTTCAATTTTTTTTATACGTTTTTTTAATATCTTGAAATAAACGGAGTGAAATTATGAAGCATATTTTGATCTTGTTTGCGCTATCTTTTTTAGTGTCATGTGCAGATTCAAAAATTCAAGATGTTCAGGATTTGAAAGTCGGAAATTCTGATCAAACATTGATTGAAGTTGTAAATGATTATGGCTATATTAAAGATAGTAAATGGGAAATAGTTGAAGAAAAATATGGTAATACTGTTGTCAAATTTTCTGCAAATTATGATGTAAATAAATGTGTGGAAGATATGATGTCTCTCGCGCATGCTGGGTTTCCTGCAAATATAAAAGCTACTGAAGGCGTTATGCCATCTCTTAGCTATATTGTTTTTACAGGGATTGTCCAAATTTTTCAAGGATTTGATGATTATGGGGACATTTCAAAAATATTAAAAGAAGATCAGCGGATGCATAGTTTAGAAGTCATTGTAGAATTTGTCATCCCTAAAGATGGAGCGCCTCGGATTTCAAATCAATATTCAAATGTCAATGGTGAAAAAGTTCAATCTTTGGTTGATGAATATTTTCCAGAAATGCTAAATGGATTTATTCCTGCATCAATTGTTACTTTAGGTGAGCAGATAAAAAAAGAGCATATTCGAAAAATTTATGATGAAAAAGAAAGGATTAAAAAAGAAAATTATATATTAGAGTCTAACTCACTATTTCAAAAATTTAAATCAAACTTTTCTGGTGAGTGGATTAACTTTAAAAAATATAATAGAGATTGGCTTGAAACTAAAAGTTTTATATTCGAATTCGATGTGTTTATTTTTAGTAATGGAAACAATAATTCGATGGTCTTGAATTTGTATGAGTATAAAGTTCAATCAGATAGATTTTTGCTATTCTTGCTTGAGTGTGAAAAGCGCGAACTTGATGTTAAACTTAGAAAAGTCGACAAGGTTTATGAAAATTACAGTCAAGATGTTCGTGATCAAAAGGTTGAAAAATTGAATGCAGAAATTAACGCACTAGTTGAGCGTATTAATATTGTAAGTTTGACTCCATATCGTGTTGTTGATGTTCGTCACGCTATTCATGATCTAGTCTTGAATTTTAATGCTGTATTGCCAATTAGTTCTCGTCTTGATAGTTATAAATATGTATATTCGAGTAACTTAGTTTCTGATTTTAATAATTTAATGTTTAATTTTGGAGTTAATGATGGAGTTAATGATTCGAAAGTATTAGTAACTATTGGTCAGTCTAAAGATGAAAAAAGTTTCTATTTATATAGAAAAGTAATTGATTCTGATATAAGTAAAAATTTTGAAGAATGTAAGCCTATCTTTGAAGAGCATAAAGTTTTTTTTCAAGATATAATTCAAAATTTTGATTATAGTAAATAAGTATCAATTTAATAGTAGCAGTGATGTATTAATATTGTTGACTATGTCGTGATAATTAATTTAGTGTCTATTTTTATGGTGTATTTAGTAGCAAAACGATTAGATACGGACGAAAAAAATTTGTATCTAATCGTTGAGTAAATGTTCAGGCACCACCCCTTCAAAGGCTTGCTTTCTCGTGCGCTTGAGCGTCTCGAAACTGAAGTACGAAGAAGGTTTCATGAGCAAAATATAAATGAGGCCGGATTCCCTGGGAGGGGTGTCCGGCCTGACATTTTCAGATTTACGTCACTACCAGTTACTCAGCCTTGGAGGCCTTTTTGCGCTTCTCCCACAATTTCATGTCCTGCATCGTCTTGCGGCGATCTCGGGCTAGAGATTTTGCTACTAGGGAAGTACCTTTCTTGTAGCCATATTTTTCCTTGTACTGTTCGGGAGTGAGTCCGTGTGCAGCCAAGTGGCGCTTCGTCAAAACTTTGAATGACTTTCCACACTCGCAGCAAAGGACGCTCTTTTCTCGAATCGCATTTTTAGGGTCGATAGCGGGTCCGGTTTCGACAACAGGAGCGCCACCTTCATCGACTCCACGAATGCTGCCAGCCAAGGCCTTGATCATGGATGTGATCTCTTCCTCGTTCATATTGCGCACAGATGCTTGGGCTTTTACGATCTCGATTGCTTGCTTGAGATAATCTTCCATGTTTTCTCCTGTGGATCTACTAGGATTTGATTGTTAGCTCGTAGCACAATTTGTGCCTACACCGATTTAAAGGTGCGATGGAAGAAGCTACATCCAAATAGCAAGAAGGTAAATGCCGACAGAGTGCTGAAACTACGGATTGAAGTTGAGCTCGTTTACTGCACTTCCCCGTAAATAACGCGCTGGACGCTCGACAGGCTACATCCGAGTTGCTCTGCAATCTTTCGAAATGAGACGCCTTGTTCTCGCAATGCACGCACCTTGGTCCGGTCGACGCTTTTTTTTCTGCCACCCTTGCCATGGGCATATTTGCCAGCTGCTTTGGCCTTCTCGATACCTTCACGCTGGCGTTCTCTCAGGATATTCCGCTCGAATTCCGCAAAGCTGCCCAGGACATCAAAAAGTAATTTGGTGAACGGATCGTGGTTATCCCTGGTGAACGTCAGATTTTCCTTCACGAATTTTACGGTGACGCCTTTTGCAATCAACTGGCTGATGATGTTTTGCAGATCCTGGAGGCTGCGGGCAAGCCTGTCGATAGAGTGGATCCACAACGTGTCGCCTTCGTCCAGACGTGAAAGGCAGTCCTGAAGCTCAGGTCTGTCAGTGTTTTTTCCGGACGCCTTCTCTTCATAGACCTTCCAGAAATCGATCTTACAATCGGCCAGCTGTCGAGCTGTATTCTGCTCGTGGGTGCTGACCCTGACATATCCGACGTGGCGTCCATTCATCGATGTCTCCGGCATTGAAATTAGGGTTTCTTGCCAGAAATTGTGCCCAATAAAGATCTAGATGTAAATATAAAGTGTGCCCAAAATATTAAAAACAAATAATTATGGGCACGATTTCTCGTGCCCATAATTGTGCCCAGAAAGGGTGTGCCCTTTATGGAGTGCATGCTGCTTGTTTATGAAACGTCTCTTAACTAGAAGTTGAGAATCCTGTCGGCGCGTAGCACATGCTCATACAAAAATTTCATGTTTGAGAGTTTGACATGCTCAATCGCATCCACACCGTGAATGCCCATGCACTTGCCTCAGGCGACGAGCACACCCTCGCTCAAGTCGAAGAGCTTGGCCTGTTCGGCGATGGGGAAGGTTTCGCTGTCGCCGGCGTAGAGGTCCACAGCAGGTCCATTCAGAAAAAGAGTCACGTCTTCGCCTTCGGTCAGCAGGAAGTTGCCGAATCTGACGGTGTTCCATTTGATCTCTGGGTCGGCGCTGGAAAGGATGAGAAGTATTTGCATTATCACTCCATTTGTTAATTTTTGAGTCGAAATATTCGATAGGATGGCTACTGTAAATTCCTCTTTCAGGCGAGGAGGGTCTCAGCTTAAGGCCAAGTGGCTATTTGGCATATGTTGCCGCTGGCGTTTCAGAAGCACGGAATCACGACGGCCAATACACATGAGATGAGAGCGAACGCCCAGTCGTAGCCCAGAACTCCGATCAGGAGGGCCCCCTGTATTGGGCCAGACAGTTTTCGATATCGAAGATGGGCCGGAAGACGTCCATGGCCGAACCGCTTCGGCTTGTACTAACCGTTGGTGCTGATGATGTATTTATTTTTCATCCTCAGAGAATGAGTTTCTATCAATTCTCGTACAATACCAAGCGCTACTGATGAATAATTTTTTATTTAATCTAAAAATTAGTTATATAATTTAATATCGATGACATTTGCTTATTGATTTTTTCATAGTCTTTAAATGTTGAAGATTTTATAATTGATTTTGATTGAATAAAATTGTCTGCAACAAGTTCTTCATTGCAGTTTGCAATCATTGAATCAATGGTTTCTGGAGTTGTTTCAAGGTGAAATTGTAACCCAATTATGTTTTTTCCATACTGAAAGGCTTGTTGTTCGCAAGCTACGCTTTGTGCCAATTGCACGGCTCCTTCGGGCAAGGTGAACGTTTCGCCGTGCCAATGAAAAACTTTAAGCGTATCTGGAAACTGAAAATCGGTATTCGGCACCTTGGTTATGTCAAACCAGCCGATTTCTTTTTGGGAATTTTTGTAAATTTCAGCCCCGAGCGCACTTGCCAGCAATTGGGCTCCTAAACAAATTCCAAGCATAGGAATCCCTGCACTGATTGCTTCTCGTAAAAATCTTTTTTCTTCAACAAGCCAAGGAAACTCCAATTCGTCATGGACACTCATGGGACCGCCCATGATTATAATAAGGTCTATTTTAGACAAAGCAGGCAGATCATTCGACTCGTAAAAACGCGTATATGACACGTTCGCGTTGCGCTGGTTTAACCATTTATCGATACTTCCAATGCCTTCGAAAGAAACATGTTGCAGTATGTGGACATTCATGAGGAAGCGCCTCTGATATGATTGCAGATTATTCAACTTGTCGATTGAGATCTTCACATGTTCAATTAGCATTCAGGGTCTTGGTCTCTAACCAAGACCCTGAGCAAATACTTTCGATTCATAAGTCAACAGCCGACATAAGCGACCGGCATGATCCTATTCCATCCCGCCCTTCGTCTTTGTTCAGATAGGCGGGGCAATGGTGACCACGGTGCGCATGTCAGTAATCGCCCTGATCCCGTGGGGAACGGCAATATCGCAGACGAGAACATCGCCGGCTTTGGCCGGCAGGATCCCGTCTTTCGCCAGAAATTCACCTTCGCCTTCCAGGATGAGAATTGAAAGCTGACCCTCAAGGTCATGAGAGTGGATGGGCAATTGCTGTCCCGCCCGGAAGTTGAAGTTCAGAATTTTGAAATAGGGAGATTCGTGGACCAAAAGCTTCTTCAGGCCAAGGTCGTTGAATCCGTTGGCTTCGAACAAGTTGATTTTCTTCATGGTGCTACTCCGTGTGGTTATTGCTGATCAAAATCATCATGCACATAGGTAATGCGAAAAATACGATTGTACATTTTTTTGTTTGCTTTCAGGTCAGTGTCAATCAGCGTCCAATAAATTTCTACGAGTTGACTTTGTGGTCAGTCTGCCTTGATGGTTGAGGCACATTTTTCTGCCCACTATTTGAGTTGCTTCAATTGTTCAAAAAAAATCAGGGCCCTGATTGGTGACCAGAGCCCTGATAAAAGATGCCTGTAAATCCATCACTAGCCGGCGGTTGCGACCGACTTGATCCTTCTATTTTCATCCCAGATCTGCTCGGCCTTGGGCGTGACCTTCAGATACTTGAACCACTTGTGGCTCGCCATGTGTTCCGGGTCCATTTGGAGTTCGCGGCTGTGTTCCATGATGGGCGGCACGAGTTCCTTGATGTCCTGGGACAGGGCTTCGGCGGTCGTGAAGGCTGCCGCCTTGATGGCGATGTCCACGGCCTTCTGGCTGTACTGCTGGGACTTGGCCAGGGTGTCCAGGGCCTTGGTCGGGTTGTGGAAGCCGACGCTGTTTTCTGCGGACACGAGATCCCAGAAGAATTGACCCTTGCGGCACATCTGGCGGGCATCAATCATGAGCCTCTCATAATCGGCCGGCTTTTCACCTGTGAATTCGCTGGCCATGCGGATGGCCTCGTGGGCCTTGACCGAGGTGTCCTGGGCGACCATGAGCTGCTGCCAGACCTTGTCCTGGGTGTAAATGACGCGCTGCTTGAGGTAGTCTGGCGTCTTGTCCGTGTGGCATTGACGGCAGGCCTTCATGTCCGGGTCTTTCAAGGGTGAGTTCCAATGATGGTTGGACATCTTCTTCTTGCCGTCGAGGCGGGTGTAGCTCATGTGGCAGTCGGCGCAACTCACACCCGCCGCGCCGTGCACACCGTTGTGCCATGTCTCGTACTCGGGGTGCTGGGCCTTGAGCATCGGGGTCTGGGACACGGGATGGATCCAGTCGACGAAGTTGCCTTCGAAACCCGGAATCGTCGTGTCGCCGTGGGTGGTGTAGTACTCATAAATTTGTTCAGGATCCTTGCCCTGGGACCAGGGAAAAACAACCTTTTTGGGAGCGCCGAAGCTCTTGTCCTGGAAGTAGTACTCGACGTGACACTGACCGCACATGAGCGCACGCTGTTCGTTGCGGGACAGGGTCTTGAAATCCTTGCCTTCGGCTTTCAGATGATCCTGAAGAGGCACCGAATAGAGACGAAGTTCCATGTTGGCCGGATCATGACAGTTGGCGCAGCCGATGGTGTTTTCGTCCATGTCGACTTCTTCGCGGAACTCGTTGAAGTCCTTGGCCCAGAACTCGTCACCATATTTGCCGACCCATTCGTTCATCTTGGCGCCCTTGCAGTTCCAGCAGGTGGCAGGAAGGCCAGCTTTTTCGTCGTAGCGGTTCAGGCGGTCGATGTTCAGAATATCCTTCATGGCATAGGTGTGACCGCGTGCCGCCTTGTATTCATAGCTGAATGCATATCCGAGCCAAAGGTTCTTGAGATATGGCTGGGCATGCTTGTAACCCTTGGGCAGAGGGTTGACGTTGTCATGCTTGTCGTAGGCTACGGACCCACCGTACTCGGTCATGATCTCGGATTCGTTGTTTCGGAGGAATGTTTCGTAGTGCAGGGGGAATTCAGCCTTAAAGGCGGAGTTTTTTATTTCGTCAGATTTTAGTTTGGTTTTGAACACCGGGGTTTTTGGTTCAGAGAAGTCGGAACAGGCTGTCAGTGCCAAAGCCAGGCCAGCGGCCAGAACGAGGAACGTGGTTTTGGTTTTACGCATCGGCTGCGCTCCTTTTTGCTACGGGGATTTTTGGAGTGTGGGGCACGTGACGGTGGCAGTCCGTACAGAACTTCTTGCTCTGCATGACAACGGTGGATGTGGTCGCACCGTGGCAGCGCTGGCAATTTTCCTGCGTTACTTCCTTCGTTTCCTCGCCTGGGTGAATCAGGTCGGGGATCGATTTGGTCACGGTTGCGAGGATGTCCCGGGTGCCTTCTTTGGTTTTGAAGGGAATCTTGGCAATGAGATTGTGGGGCGCATGGCATTCGTTGCACGCCAGTTCGGCATGGACCGAACGCTTGTGCGTTAACGCTGCCTCGGACATAGAGTGGCAGCTCCCGCAAAACATGGCCTGATCGGTCGTGTTCATGGCTACCGCCGCGCCAATTGTCAGCAGAACGCCAACGAGGGCTGGGGGGAGTACACGGCTCCATCTCATTTTTGTGGGTGGTTTTTGTTCAAGAATCATCAATCCCTCCTGTTAAAAAAAACATATGTTTTCTTTCACGCCTGTGGCAAAGGCGGAATTAACTACGAGTTGAGTGAGTATCCGGTTGGGTTGTGCGATTTTCCATAGTTTACATTTTGTTTTGTTTCAACATGTTATTATGGGACGCTTGGCTAAAACACCATCTAACTATTCGAAATGGAAAGACGCGGCCTTGACAAAGCCTGATAGCGAAACCAATGAAAGTTATCAATTGCTTTCTTTGGAGACATAATGACCTCGACATCAAAATATCTTTCGGCAGAGGAGAGACGGGCCATGGCCGTCAAAGCGGTGCTTGAATTAGCTGCCATTCAGAATCCAGGCGAGATTACGACCACAGAAATCGCTGCGCACATGGGCTTGTCCCAGGGCGGCATTTTTCGACATTTTTCCAGCAAAGACGAAATCTGGCGCACGGTCATGGAGTGGGTTGCCACAGAATTGCATTCCCGTGTTGCACGTGCGGCGGAAAGCGCCAACAGTCCAATCTTCTCCCTTGAGGCTATGTTCATGGCCCATGTCGCCTTCGCGATTGAGTATCCCGGAGTTCCGCGCATGTTGTTTGGGGAACTTCCGAAAACAGAATCAACTCCAGCCAAAATTGCCGTTGCCTCGTTGCTTGAACGATACGGAAAACTCCTGACATTGAAGCTGGAGCAAGGAAAGTCCTGCGGCGAGGTGGATTGTTCGATCTCAACTGAAGCAGCGGTCGCTCTTTTTGTCGGAACTGTTCAAGGGCTCATCATCAAGGCGGTGCTATTTGGTGATGTTGGCCATTTGCGCCAGGGGGCTCCAGAGGCGTTTGCCTTGTTTCGTCGCGCCATAAGGAAATCCATATGATGAGTCTCATGTCCCGCAATAAATTTCTGCTGCTGGTGGTGCTAGGCCTCTTGGCCGGGGCCTTCATTTATGTGGTGCTGCGTTCCGGCCCGCTGGCTCCCGTTGCGGTCGTCGTGTCCGAGGTCAGGGATATGCCGGTGGAGCCGTCGCTTTTCGGCATCGGCACGGTGGAAGCGCGGTACACGCAGAACATCGGACCGACAGGCTCCGGCCGGGTTCTTGCGATTTTGGTGGATGTCGGGGACAGGGTCGAGCCGGGGCAGATCATTGGTGAAATGGATCCCGTGGATCTCGATGACAGGCTGGGCGCCCAAGATGCCGCCCTGCTGCGTGCCGCCGCGACCGTGCGGGCTGCCGAAGCCCAGGTTTCGGAACTGCGGGCGAAAACAACCTACGCCGAATCCCAGGCCCGCCGCTTTGAAACCCTGGTGCAGAGCGGAGCGGTGAGCAGGGAGGCCTTTGAGGCCCGTCAGCAGGAGTTGGACGTCGCGAAGAGCGGGCTCAAGGCCGCCATTGCGACCGTGGCTTCGGCCAAACACGAATACGACCGCCTCACGTCCGAAGGGGCCGGCATATCCCGCCAGCGGGAGACCGTCAGACTGGTTTCGCCTGTTGCCGGTCTGGTCACCAGGCGTCTGATCGAGCCCGGCACGACTGCCGTGGCCGGACAGACCGTGGTGGAGATCATCGATCCGGACCACGTCTGGGTGAATGCCCGCTTCGACCAGCTCCGGGCTTCCGGCCTTGCGACCGGTTTGCCGGCGCGTGTCGTGCTGCGTTCCCGCTCATCGGAATCGCTATCTGCGCATGTGTACCGTGTCGAGCCGGTTGCGGACGCCGTGACCGAAGAGCTGCTGGCGAAAGTGACTTTTGAATCCCTGCCCGACCCCCTGCCTGCCATCGGCGAACTGGCCGAGGTGACCGTGGATCTGCCTGCCTTGCCGCCTGCTCCGACCATTCCCGGCAGCAGCGTGCTGCGCGACAAAAACACGCTTGGGGTCTGGGTGGTTGAAGGCGGGAGCATCGAATTCGTCCCCGTTGAACTCGGACAGGCAGACCTTGACGGGCTGGTCCAGGTCCGCAAGGGGCTGCGTGTGGGGCAGACCGTCGTCTCGCATAGCGCGTCCACGCTGACGGCCAGAAGCGGCATCAAGATTGTGGACCATCTTCCGGGGGTGCCCAAATGATCAGCCTGGCCGGGCGCGATATCCTGCATTCCTGGGGGAAGTTCGTCTTCACCGGGGTGGGGCTTGGCCTGCTCATCGGTGTGACGCTTTCCATGGCCGGCATCTATCGCGGCATGGTCGAGGACGCCAAGGTGCTTCTGGACAACAGCGGCGCGGATCTGTGGGTCGTGCAGCAGGATACCCTGGGGCCGTACGCGGAATCCTCGACCATTCCCGACGACGTCTATCGCTCGATTCTCGGCATGGAGGGAGTGGAGCGGGTTTCGAATGTGACCTACCTGACCATGCAGGTCCGGCACGACGGCGGCGACGTGCGGGCCATGGTTGTCGGTGTGGTACCGGGAGGGCCGGGGGAGCCCGGACAGCCAATTTTTCTGGTGGCTGGACGTCACATTACCCGCAGTCATTATGAGGCCGTGGCAGATGTCAGGACTGGCTTCAGACTCGGGCAAGAGATTGTCATCCGCAGGAATGTCTACACGGTTGTCGGACTGACCCGGCGGACGGTTTCCTCGGGCGGTGATCCCATGGTTTTCATTCCGCTCAAGGACGCCCAGGAGGCGCAGTTTTTAAAAGATAACGACGCCATCGTCCGTTCACGCCAGCGGGCAGCGCAGAATCCGGCATTCAACCGGCCGATTCCGGGTCTTCTGGACGCAGTCATCGCGTCCCAGTCCACCAATTCCAACGTCAACGCCGTGCTGGTCAGCCTCGCTCCCGGTCATTTGCCGAATGAAGTTGCGAAATCCATTCAGCGCTGGAGCAGGTATCAAGTCTATACTCGGGCGCAGATGGAGGAAATCCTGATCGAAAAGCTCGTGGCCACTTCGGCCCGTCAGATCGGCATGTTTCTGGTCATTCTGTCCGTGGTCAGCGCGGCCATCGTCGCCTTCATCATTTATACGCTGACCATGGGTAAGATCCGTGAAATCGCGGTCCTGAAACTTATCGGCACCCGCAACAGGACCATTGCCTCGATGATCCTGCAACAGGCGCTGGGGCTTGGGCTGATCGGCTTCGTGGTCGGCAAGATCTCGGCCACGCTGTGGGCCCCCATTTTTCCGAAATACGTTCTGCTCCTGCCCGAAGATGCGGTGCGCGGGCTGATCGCAGTCATGGTCATTTGTTCACTGGCCAGCGTCATGGCGATCAGGGCGGCCCTCAAGGTCGATCCGGCCGAAGCCATTGGAGGATGATGATGCCTGGAATACTCATCGAAGACGTGCGCAAGCGCTACGGGCAAGGCGAGGCTGCGGTGGACGCCCTGAAGGGGGTGGACATGGTCGTTGGGCCAGGAGAAGTGGTCGGCCTCATAGGCCCGTCCGGTTCAGGAAAGAGCACTCTGCTCAAATGCCTTGGGGCGGTCATCGAGCCGAGCGCCGGGAAGATGACGCTGGGGGATGATGTCATTTTTGATCAGGATTGGAAGATTCCCGATTTGCGAGCGCTCAGACGTGACAAGATCGGATTCATCTTTCAGGCGCCCTATCTTATTCCCTTTTTGGATGTTACGGACAACGTGGCTTTGCTGCCGATGCTGTCCGGCATTCCGAATTCCAAGGCCAGGGCCTTGGCCCAGGAATTTCTCGAAGCTCTGGACGTCGGACACAGGGCGGGGGCCATGCCTTCCCAGCTTTCGGGAGGGGAGCAGCAGCGTGTGTCCATTGCCCGCGCCCTCGTCAATCGTCCGCCTGTCATTCTGGCTGACGAGCCGACCGCACCTCTGGACAGCGAACGAGCCATGGCCGTGATCCGGATTCTGAACCAGATGGCCAAACAGTTTGAAACCGCGATCATTGTCGTGACCCACGATGAAAAAATCATTCCGACTTTCAAGCGATTGTACCAAATACGAGATGGGCGAACTGAAGAGCAGGCTGGCGAAGGAAGGGCAATAGATTGAATTGATAGGGAGGGTGATATGAAAGATCACTGTGACGCTTTGGATTTGTCTGAAGATGATGTCATCAATGCCATGCGTTCCATGCAAGGATACGTCGATATAACACCTGGAGATTTTCGGGAAATTTATTCAATCGCTTACGATTTGGCATTGAAGAGAGTCCGTACACTTTGGAAGGCGGAAGACGCCATGACGTCTCCTGTTCATTGCCTTCATCGTGAAATGAGCGCCTCTGAGGCTGCGTCATTTATGGCTTCGCACGGCATCAGCGGTGCTCCGGTTGTTGACGAAAACGGGACGATCTGCGGGGTTGTCTCGGAAAAGGATTTTCTCAAGAAGATGGGACTGCCAGGAACCGCCTCATTCATGGCTGTTGTGTCGCGATGCATGACCATTGACGGCTGTTTGGTTTCTGACCTTGGAGGTTTGAGTGTTCGGGAGTTGATGAATTGTCCGCCGATTGTCGCGGCCAAGGAAACGGCATTGGCGGATATCTCAGAGCTTTTTTCGAAACATTCCATCAACCGAGTGCCAATTTGTGATACTGACGGACGCCCAATAGGGATTGTCACCAGAACCAATCTCGTCGGTTCTCTGTGTGAGTTGAGGTAAGCCATGAATTTTTTCGAAAAAGTCAAAGGGACGACACAAAGCCCACCTAGGGTCAGTATTTCTGAGGTTGCCTGGTCTTGGATCGGCGCCTTTGTCGGCATAGCCCTCGTCGGTTTGCTTCAAGACGTGCTTGTGGATGAGTTCGGACAGGGTTTGCTCATTGGCTCCTTTGGCGCAACTGCGGTCCTCGTTTACGGAGCGATTCGAAGCCCGTTGGCCCAGCCCAGAAATGTTCTTGGAGGGCACGTCATCTCTGCGCTGATTGGGGTGTTGTCATATCAGCTTGTCGGAGACATTGTCTGGCTGGCGTCGGGGTTGGCAGTATCTACAGCCATTGCCGCAATGCATATGACTAGAACGTTGCACCCCCCTGGCGGAGCGACGGCTCTGATTGCTGTTATCGGTGGGGACTCTGTGCACAATCTGGGGTATTTTTATGCATTTATACCTGTTGGGATCGGAGCCGTTATTCTTATTATAGTTGCTTTAGTTTTAAATAATTTTGCAAAGAACAGGCGTTATCCTGAATTTTGGTATTAATAAAAACATGAGGGATTGATGAAAAAACTTTTCGCATCAAAGCTGATATCTTTTTTTTCGTTAATTCTTTTTATTATTAATATTTTTATTGTGTGGAGTATATATTCGATTCATTCTTCGTTGGAGCGCGATGCCAATCTTATTAGCAACATAGGTTTTATTCGTGGGTCGACACAAAGAATTCTGAAATTTGAATTGCTTAAAAATATTGATAGTGCAGATTTCTCTATTAGCGAGGTGGATAAAATATTTGCTATTTACGTTGCTGATGGCAAGGCGGCTGAATTTAGGTTTGACCCAGAGATATATCAGCCTTTTAAGAGTCTTTATGGTGAATGGAATGCATTTAAGGATGTTTTGTATAAAAACAGGGCTGGACAGCAGCAATTTTTACAAGAACTGTCATTAATGAGTGAATATATTTGGAGCGGTTCTAATTCTCTCATGTTGAGGAAAGTTATTGGATCAGATCGTAAAACTTCAAATATTAAAAAATTATACTATTATGTTTTCTTCCTTTTTGGCTCGTCATTCATTTTTTATTTGATATCGAAGATTTTTGTACAAAAAGTCGAGCATAGCTCCCGCCATGACAGTTTGACGTCTGTTTATAACAGGGGTCAATTTGACCTGGATATCAAAGAAGAAATAGACAGATATGAGAGAAACAAGAGGGCGTTTTCATTGCTCATAATGGACATAGATCATTTTAAAAAAGTTAACGATTCTTTAGGGCATGCAGAAGGAGACAGGGTTCTTAAAAAAATGGCAGGGACGGTCAGGCGATGTATCAGAAAGACAGACTTTTTCTACCGGATCGGGGGGGAAGAATTTGCTGTTTTGTCACCCGAGACAGATCGCGAAAGCGCGTTGCTTTTGGCCGAAAAAATTCGGAGTTCAGTGAAGAAAGAATTTTCCAAAGACAAGTCCAAGATAACAATTAGTATAGGTGGTTCCGTATATATGGGTGGAATCAGTCATTACGATTATTACAATCAAGCTGACAAAGCTTTGTATGAAGCTAAAAGAACTGGAAGAAATAAGTCTGTTATTTTCGAAAGCATGAATCTTCAACGGAGTGAATAATGAGAAAAGTTGCAGAATCAGTGTGTTGGGTTGGCGCAGTGGATTGGGATAGGCGTCTTTTCGACTCTTTGGTTCCTCTTCCCGACGGGACGACCTACAATGCCTACCTTGTGGAAGGCAGCGAGAAAACAGCGCTCATTGACGCGGTGGATCCCGATATGGTCGACACCTTGCTTGGACATCTGGATGGGGTGGAAAAGCTCGACTATGTCATTTCCCAGCATGCCGAGCAGGATCATTCCGGGACCATTGCCTTAGTGCTGGACCTGTACCCGGAGGCCACGGTCGTCACCAACGCTAAGGCCAAGTCTATGCTCATGGATCTTTTGCTCATCCCCGAGGACAAATTCATCGTGGTCGGGGATGGCGAAACCCTTTCCCTTGGTGACAAGACTCTCACATTCATTCTCACGCCTTGGGTGCACTGGCCGGAAACCATGTCCACCTACTTGGCCGAAGACAAGATTCTGTTCAGTGGCGACTTTTTTGGCTCGCACATAGCCACGAGCGATCTCTTCGTGCGCGACCAAGGTCGGGTGCTTGAAGCCGCCAAACGCTATTTCGGCGAGATCATGATGCCGTTTCGGACCATAATCGCTAAGAACCTGGAAAAACTTAGTCCATACGACATCCGCATGATCGCCCCGAGTCACGGCCAGATCTACGATAGCCCCGGCTGGATTGTGGACGCCTACAAGGACTGGGTTTCAGGCGTGGCGCACAACCTGGTGGCCTTGCCCTTTGTGTCCATGCACGGCAGCACGAGGCTCATGGTCGACCACTTGGCGGCGGCCTTGTCCGAACGCGATGTGCGGGTGGAACTCTTTAATCTTGCCGTGACCGACATCGGCAAGTTGGCCATGTCTCTGGTGGATGCTGGCTCCATCGTGCTCGGTACTCCCACGGTGCTTGTCGGTCCGCATCCCATGGCCGCCTACGCAGCATTTCTGGCCAACGCCTTGCGACCCAAGGCCAAATACTTGTCCATAGTCGGTTCATATGGATGGGGCGGCAAGACAGTCGAGACACTGGCCGGCATGATACCCAATCTGAAGGTTGAGGTGCTGGATCCTGTGCTTTGCAAGGGTTTGCCAAGCGACGACACGTACGGCGCATTGGATCGTCTGGCGGATGCCATTGCCGCCAAGCATAAGGAAAGCGGCTTTCAGGGGTAGTTTTTTTCTAGTATCGATTTGAGGTGCGTGCATTGTCACGCGATTGGCAACAGTAATTACAAAGGAGGTCACTATGTTTTGCTTCCAGTGTCAGGAAACAGCGAAGAATACGGGCTGCACGGTCAAAGGCATGTGCGGCAAGCCGGAAGAAACCGCCAATCTACAGGATTTGCTCATTTTTGTGCTGCGTGGCATCGCCGTTTATGGCGAAAAATTAAAGGAGTTGGGACAGCCCGACCGCTCTAATGACGATTTCGTGCTTCAGGGATTATTTGCGACAATCACCAATGCTAACTGGGATGATGCCCGTTTTGTGGCCATGATCCAGGATGGCCTGGCTCGTCGTGACAAACTGAAAAATTCCTTCCTGGCCGCCTACAAGGCCAAGCACGGCAAGGATTTCACCGACCCGCTGCCTGAAGCAGCGACCTGGACCGGAAGCTCTTCCGCTTTTGCCGAAAAGGCCAAGAGCGTAGGCATCCTGTCCACCGCCAACGAGGATGTGCGTTCCCTGCGCGAGCTGCTGATAATCGGCCTCAAAGGCGTGGCCGCCTATGCCGAGCACGCTGCGGTGCTGGGCTTCCGCAAGGCCGAAATCGACGACTTCATGCTTGAGGCCCTGGCTTCAACGACCAAGGATCTGTCCGTGGATGAAATGGTCGCGCTGGTCATGAAGGCCGGCGGCATGGCCGTAACCACCATGGCCCTGCTGGACGAGGCCAACACTACTACCTACGGCAACCCGGAAATCACCCAGGTCAACATCGGCGTGGGCAAGAACCCCGGCATCCTCATCAGCGGCCATGACCTGAAGGATATGGCCGAGTTGCTGAAGCAGACCGAGGGCACAGGCGTGGACGTTTACACCCACGGCGAAATGCTTCCCGCCAACTATTATCCGGCGTTCAAGAAGTACCCGCATTTCGTGGGGAACTACGGCGGCTCCTGGTGGCAGCAGAATCCCGAATTCGAGTCCTTCAACGGCCCCATCCTGCTGACCACAAACTGTCTGGTGCCGCTCAAAAAAGAGAACACCTATCTGGACCGTCTCTACACCACTGGCGTGGTTGGGTATGAAGGGGCCAAGCACATCGCTGACCGGCCTGCGGGAGGAGCCAAGGATTTCTCGGCGCTGATCGCACAGGCCAAGAAATGTCCTCCGCCCGTTGAGATCGAGACTGGTAGCATCGTCGGCGGTTTCGCCCATCATCAGGTACTAGCCTTGGCCGACAAGGTGGTTGAGGCTGTCAAGTCCGGCGCGATCAAGCGCTTTGTGGTCATGGCCGGGTGTGATGGTCGGCAGAAGTCTCGTTCCTATTACACTGAAGTGGCCGAAAATTTGCCCAAGGACACCGTGATCTTGACGGCCGGTTGCGCCAAGTACCGCTATAACAAACTGAATCTCGGTGACATCGGTGGCATTCCACGTGTGCTGGACGCAGGGCAGTGCAACGATTCCTATTCCCTGGCCGTCATTGCTCTGAAACTCAAAGAAGTCTTCGGCCTGGATGACATCAACGATCTGCCCGTATCTTACGATATCGCCTGGTACGAGCAGAAGGCCGTGGCCGTGCTTCTGGCCCTCCTATTCTTAGGTGTGAAGGGAATCCGCCTCGGACCCACGCTTCCGGCATTCCTGTCCCCGAACGTGGCCAAGGTACTGGTTGAAAATTTCAACATCAAACCAATCGGAACAGTGCAGGATGACATCGCGGCCATGATGGCGGGTAAATAGATGAAGGGGGGGCTTCGGCTCCCCTTTTTTTCATCAATAGCTGATCTCTGCTTTAAAGATTCGTTGAGGCTTCCAATCAGATTTTGTGTTGGATTCAATGGAGGGCAGAAATGATAAGTCCAAAGGTAAAGGCTGTTTTCTTTTTTTGTCTCGCGTTGACATTTGGAGTCCTGATTTTTGGCGGTTACGCCATCAACAAGGAAAAACCACCCATTCCCGCCAAGGTTCTGGATCACTCAGGGAGCACCCTGTTCACAGGCGAGGACGTCATCGGTGGACAGAATTATTTTTACAGCAGGGGCGGGCAGCATATCGGAACCATCTGGGGGCACGGAGCGTATCTGGCACCCGATTGGTCGGCCGACTTCCTGCACCGCATGGGTCTTTTTCTTGCCGCTCGGCACAATGGGCTGGACGCTCCCCAGGCCGGTACGTTCACCCATGATGACTTCAAGAAAATGGACCCTGCCGAACAAGCCCGGCTCCAGGTCCTGGTTACGCAGGAAATGAAGAAAAACCGTTACGATCCGCTCACCGGAGTGCTGACTCTGACGGAATTTCAGACCGAAGCGTTCAAAGCCTTGACCGGATATTACACAGAGCTTTTTCAGAACGGAAACGACCGTATGGGCCTGCAACCTGGAATCGTCAGGACGGCCGAGGAGGGCCGCTTGGTGACGGTCTTCTTCGCATGGCTGTCTTGGGCCGCCGGGACGCAGCGTCTTGACGCCGAGCACACCTACACGACCAACTGGCCCTACGACCCTCTGGTCGGAAACGAACCCTTGCCGGACTTTCTCATTTGGTCCATCGTCAGCGTCATCCTGCTCATTTTCGGCATTGCAGGAGCCTTGTTCGTCTACCAGCGCTATGTCGGCCAGGACGAATACGGGAACACGCTCAAACTTGATTTCCCAGAACCGAAGCCGACTTCGAGTCAGAAAGCGACACTCATTTACTTTCTGACCGCAATCGCGCTTTTTACCTTGCAACTGGGGCTTGGCGCGGTGACGGCCCACTTCACCGTGGAAGGCAATTCGTTTTTCGGCATCCCTATCGCCTCTTTTCTGCCGTATGCGGCAGTGAGAACGTGGCACATCCAGTTGTCCATCTTTTTCATCGCCACGTGTTTCCTGGCAGCGGGCCTCTTTATCGGGCCGTTTGTCGGCAAGGAACCAAAAGGGCAGGCTTTTTGGGTGGTCGTCCTCTTCGGGGCGCTGGTGGTCGTCGTGCTGGGCACTTTGGGCGGCACCTGGCTTTCCGTCTCCGGATTTTTCGATGGCGACGGATTCATGTTCGGCCACCAAGGGTACGAGTTCATCGAGCTTGGCCGCGTCTGGCAGCTCCTGCTCATCGTCGGCATGATCATCTGGCTCGTTCTCGTCTGGCGGGCCATACGCCCGGCCGTGCAGAGCGAGACGGACGGCGGTGGGCTTACGCACATGCTCCTGTACAGCTCGGTGTCCATTCCGCTCTTCTACATGGCGGGGCTGCTCTATGGGAAGGGGAGCCACCTCTCGGACGCGGAATACTGGCGGTGGTGGGTCGTGCATCTTTGGGTTGAGGGCTTTTTCGAGGTCTTCGCCACGGTGGTCATGGCTTTCCTGCTTTCGCACATCGGTGCGGTCAGCAAGAAATTTGCCCTGACCAGCGTGTACTTCATCGTCTTCTTGTATCTCGGCAGCGGAGTCATCGGCACCTTCCATCACCTGTACTGGAGCGGTTCGCCGACCATCGTCATCGCCCTCGGAGCGGTGTTTTCGGCTTTGGAGGTCGTTCCCCTCTCGCTCTTGGGGTTTGAGGCCGCACACAACCTCAGGGTCGTGGACGAAGGTGGCAAGGGATACGCCTACAAATGGCCCATATACTTCTTCGTGGCTGTGGCGTTCTGGAATCTCGTCGGGGCAGGCGTGTTCGGCTTCCTGATCAATCCGCCCATCGTCCTCTACTATGCCCAGGGCATCAACACCACGCCGATCCATTCGCACGGGGCGCTCTTTGGCGTGTACGGCATGCTCGCCATCTCCCTGATGCTCTTCTCCGTGAGGCATATCGTCACGAAGGCCTCCTGGTCGGACAGCCTCCTGAAATGGAGCTTCTGGGGGCTCAACGGCGGCTTGGCGGGCATGATGGTCTTCAGCCTCATTCCGTCAGGCTTTTTTCAGTTCTACCACGCCGTCAAGGAAGGCCTGTGGTTTGCGCGTAGCCCTGAAATCACGTCCCACGAATTTATCCGCACCGTGACATGGATGCGCATGCTGCCGGATGTGATATTTGCGGTGGGCGCATTCTCGTTGTTGCTCTTCCTGCTGCGTTCAATCTGGCTGAGTTTCTTGAAAAAATCATAGAAGTGAATGGAGGGGCGGCATGCTCGTCCCTCCACGTGATCTGGGTGCTTTGATATGTGTATTGCAATCAAAAGGGTTTACGATCCCATCGGTGATGACGGCAGGCGTATTCTAGTGGACCGCCTTTGGCCACGCGGGGTGAGTAAAGACAGCCTTAAGGGCTTGTGGATCAAGGAGGTTTCCCCGAGCACTGAGTTGCGAAAATGGTTTGATCATCAACCAACCAAATGGCTGGAGTTCAAAAGACGATATTTTGCTGAGTTGGATTCCCGGGCGGAATCCGTCGAAAAGATTGTCAACTTTGTTCAGGATGGGAGCGTGACTCTTTTATATTCCAGCAAAAATAAAGAGTTGAATCACGCGGTCGCATTGCTTGAACATTTGAACTGTATTATAAAGAAGTGATTATTTATTAATATTGGAGGCGTTGAGATGAAATCTGTACAAGATCTTATGAACGAACACGAAGGCATTCAGTTGATGCTTTCCATTTTGCAAAATGTGGCGAAAAAAATAGTTTCTGGAAAGAATATTCCTGCTGAAGAATTGAAAGGAATCATGGAGTTTCTGACCGTCTTTGTAGACAAATGTCATCACGGGAAAGAAGAGGATTTTTTGTTTCCGGCGCTTGAAGCTGCGGGAATAGCCAGAGATGGTGGACCGATCGGTGTCATGCTGCAAGAGCACGAGCGTGGACGACGACATATTGCAGATATGAAAAAAGCACTGGGAGATTTCACATCAAGCGGCATCAATGCTGCTGAATTTGAGAAAGCTGTGGAAGAATATGTTTCTTTATTGAATCAGCATATTTTTAAAGAAAACAGTGTATTGTTTCAAATGGCTGAAAAAGTCTTGAGTGCCGACGAAGACAAAAAATTGTTCGATAATTTTGAAAAACTTGAAGTTGAGCGTATTGGTCTAGGGAAGCATGAAGAATTTCATGCATTGATGGACACACTTGCAGACAAATACAGGTAGAGAGACGCTGTTATAAAAATTGAGATGGAGCACGAAGATGAAACTTGCCTGTTGTAGTCATATTTAGTTTTGATTGGATGATTTCAAAACAATTCATGGGATGTAACGTAGGTAAAGACCGGAGTTTGGTTGCTCACTATGTATGAAAGAGGCCGGCTCTCCGGGAAAAGGGGAGACCGGCCTGACATTTTCAGCTTTCTACTACGATGACTACTCGGACTTGGGAGAGTTTTTGCGCTTTTCCAAGAGCGTTATCTTCTGCCTGATCTTTCGGTGGTCGTGGGCAGGGATTTTGCCACAAGGGATTGAGCTTCCGTAAAGCTGCGAGGCACTCAATTCTTGAGAGTTCCCCCCTGACTAGGATGCCAATTCACTGCGCTGCTGTGATGCTGCCCTGTCCGGATCAATGCTGATGATCGATGGACGCGGCCTGTTCGCCATGATGGGCCCCGCCGTGGACCGCCTTCACGATCCCCTCGACGTAATGAACATAGGTGACGTACGCCTCGACATGCTCCCGGCCGGCATCGACGCTGTCGTTGGCGTGCTTTTTCGTTTCGTTGGCATGCCCGAAGCGTTCGAGGATTCCCTTTTCGACGTGGGCGGCGATGGTCTGGGCCAGTTCTGCGCCGTTTCCCTGCTCCAACGCCAGGTCCGCCTTGGCGACCACGGGCTCGACGGCGCCGGCCGCCTTGAGCCCGGTGTAGGGGGCACCTTCGCCTGCGCGATGGACCCTGACCAGGGTTTCAAAGAAATAGGTATCCGCCAGGTCACGCGCTCCGGCGTCGAGTTTGCGCACGGACAAGGTCTTTTCGAAGGCTTTGCGGATTTCCGGTTCGTCGTCGGCCTTGACCCATTTGAGGACCGGGGTGACATCTCCGTCTGCCAGGGCGGTCCGGGCGTCGGACACCACCGGGCCATCGAGGGTGTCGCAATGGGCCTGGGCGATTTGAGGCGCGATCAGGAGCGCCAGAGCAAACGATGCCACCGTCAAGAATCCTTTGATGCCGTTGTTCAGCGAGTTCATGTGTTCCTCCGTAAAGGTTGGTTGATGTCTATGCCCACCAGAACGAAACGGAACGCCCGTTTGTGACAGAAGAAAAAAAATTGTCACATAATCGCTCCGGCCTTCGTATTGTCACTATGAAAGGGGGCTGGCAGAATTGGGGCGATTTGAGGGAACGGGATGGAATGCCTTCCATCGGAATCGATCGTCACGTCAGGGCTTCTGACAGTCTTTTTCATAAGGGCATCACGGCAGGGTGGCGGGAGGTTCGGATGACGAAACAGGGAAAAGGTGACGCAATTGACCGACGAAGAACTCATGTTGTCGTATGCCGCTGGCGATATGGAGGCTTTCGAGGAGCTGTACGGGCGACACAAGAGCCGGGTCTTCGGGTTTCTGATGGGCAAGCTCAAGGATCGGGGCGAGGCCGAGGACACGTTCCAGGCGATTTTTTCCAAGCTCCATCAAAACCGGCATCGATATCGGCCGGACATTCCGTTTTTGCCCTGGCTCTTCACGATATCCAGGAACGCGGTGATCGACCATGTCCGCAAGAAGGCCGCCCGCAGGAAGTACATGACGGACTCGGGGTATCCCGTGGAATCCTATGCGGACCCCGACCAGGGCCTCGGCTCCATGGATGAGGTCCTGTCCGAACTCTCGGGATTGAGCGAGAGCCAGCGTCGGGCACTGGAATTGCGATTCAGCCACGGATTGACCTTTGCCGAAATAGCCGAGCGCATGCAGACTTCGGCGGACAATTCCCGCCAGATCATTAGCAGGGCCGTTCGCAAGCTGCGGAGCCTCATTGCGGGCAGGGGAGGGAAACATGAAGAGGATTGATACGGAGCGGCAACGCCTGCGGGAATTCGTCGAGTTCGTCCAGGCCGACCGGGTCGTCCCGTCGGCGAGAATGGATGACGCCGTGCTCGGGACCGTGGCCAAAGACCTTCGCCCCGCGCCATGGAGGGTTTTCTCCAAACTGACGCTCATCGGAGTTGCAACCGGTTCGGCGACATTGGCCGTCTGTCCGCAATTCGGCTTGGGTTTCGGTTCGCACAACGCGTTCCTGCATGAGATTCACGACGCGATCTCGCCTGGGCTGTTCTACCTGCTGTGCGGGATGCTCTTTGTGGCCCTCGGCGCCATATTGAGCGGTTGCTGGCTGACCCGGAATGAACTCAACGCCGTCGGCAAGGTCGTCAACCGATATTTTGCCGCATATTGCATTCTCGCCTACGTGACTCTGGTCACACTCGGCCCCGAGATTTTCGCGGCAAGCTCCCTGACCTGGATTGTCGGCGCGCTGTTGAGCAATGTCGTCTGCTACGGCTCCGTCGTCAGACTGCGGCACGCCTGGGGGTGCGATGATGCGGCGTAGGGGGAGGGCTGTGGGGTCCCCCTTTCGACATCAATTATAACGTCGCGACAGAAGGCATCTGAAGCAACTTTCTGATTTATGCAGTTTTTGGATTTTCAATATCTATCGAATTGCTTTGCTCTTCAATATTTGCAAATAAACTTCCCGCCACTTCAGCTGCTCGCTTAAGAGCTTCATCGCGAAGATGTGCGTAGCGCTGTGTCATTTGCGGAGATTTGTGTGTCAATAGCTTTTGTAGTGTATATATATCAACTTGACCAGAACTGGCTAACATTGAAGCGTACACATGCCTGAGTCCATGCAGTGCTCGAAAATCTTCAGGAAGTCCGGCGCGGCGTTTTATTCGTGCTGTTTGATGTTTGACATCTTTTCTCAAGCCACCATTGCGGCCTGGGAAGACAAACTCACTGCCTGTTCTGGGGTGGTTTAGAAACAGTTGCCTGGCTGCTTCGTTCATTGGAATCCGCTGGTCCTTTCCGCCTTTTGGATCGCGGATAAAGATGAAGCCTTTATCGAAATCTAAATCAGACCATTTGAGCTTGAATATTTCTCCACGACGCATCCCTGTGAAAAGGGCTGCTTTCATTATCCCTGCGGCTTGTATGTTTGTATCTTCAGCAATCGCCTTGAACAGTCGTTCCATTTCGGCAGGTGTTAGATCTTCAGTTTTATGATTGTCTGGTTTTGGAAACTCAATGGTAAAAGGCAAGCGAGAGCATAAGTGCATTTTTACGCCAAAATTAATAATACGACGAAACAATTCAAGTGTATTTTTAACAGTTTGCGGACTTTTTGATTTGAGCATCATCACTCGAACTCTATCCACATCCAGTGGAGCAATTTCATCGGGCTCCTTGTGCCCGAAAGGTACTTCTAGATAGCGTTTGAATCTGCTCTCGTCGGTCTTGATTCCTTTAAAGTCAACTTTGCTATTCTTGTACTCAGCCCACAGTTTTGAGAGCGTCCAGCGATTGTCGTCCGCTTCTCTCTCTGCCTTGATCTTCTTGCGACGGATTTTGTTTGAGTCGGATTTTCCATCTATGCGCTCGGCCCGTAAGCGAGCAGCCCTGGCTTCGGTCATGTCGTCACGGCCTTGGTAGCCAGCTTTCTCTTCGATCAGTTTTCCATCCCTTCGGTATACGATGTAGTAGACTCGTTCCGGCTTTCCGTCCGCGCCAGTGCCGATGACGTAATAGACGCCCGGATAGCGCGTTTTTTCGCGATTTCGTGATGGCATTTTGCCTCCAAATCAAGGGCTGGTGGTCTTAAACCGAGGATCGTCTGCCCAACACTATGCCCAACATTCGAGGTGAAAATAGGTGAAAAATGAGAAAAGTCAATGAAAGTCGATTCTAGGTAACTATCTGAAAAATAATAAACAATGCAAAGTGGTGCAAACAGGTAAAAATGGTAGGATTAGGTTTTGGGAACCGAGGGCCGGAGGTTCGAATCCTCTCGCCCCGACCAGAAACAGCAAGGCTTACAGGTAAATTATCTGTAGGCCTTTTTTTTTATTTTACGAGTGTTTGCCCTCCTTGCAATGCGTGGCGTGCTATTTTCAAACACTTTAGAAATATGATGCCTCTGTGATTGCATCACCACGCATGTCAGGGAAATTTAAGCCGAACTTGACGGACTCATTGCCATGGTGCGACGAAACACATCTAGCGTGTAGATAGCAAACCTTTGGTCTTCTTGAATGCCATCGGTTGGCGCTGCATTGCCAACATTGTTGGGGGCAGGCTTTGAATGTACCGCCAATATTTTTCGGTATTAAACTTTATTTGTACGGAATAATTGTATTTTTTGGCGTGTGGCGTATTTTGTGCTCAAAATATCACGGAGGACTTCTATGACTGCAAGCGAAATGGTGCAACATATAGGCAAACGTCTCGGCATCCCCGAGTTATGCCTGAATGAACTAGGGCTTTGTAGAATCAGGCTGAACGATAGCATCGTCATTGATTTTGAAGAAGACGACACCAAGAATTGGTTGCACGTTTTTGCCGCGCTGACGGACGATGCCGCGAGCCTGTCGCGTGATACGTTGCTTAAACTGTTCCGGGCGCATTACCTTTTTAACGATACGGGCCACTCCTCTTTCGGGCTGGACGCTGGCGACCGGCTGTGCCTCTTCATGCGTGCGCCGACTTCGGAAATGGCGGAAGAACTCTGGGTGGAAATGTTTGAAGCCTTTTTTTCCACGTATCTCGAATGGAAAGAAAAGTTGTCCGGCTGGGCAACTGAGTATCCTTTACCCGGCGACGAATTGCCCGATCTGCCGCCCAGTACTTTTATCAGAGTCTGACGGGCGTTTTTTGTGAATATTATCGGCACAAATTCCAAGGAAATACCATGAGCATCGGCCTTAATATGAATCAGGCGCAAGATTGTCTGGTGAGACGGCAAGATAGTTTCAAGATGAACGAACTCGGCGACGAGCGTGCCATTACCATCGGGCAGAAGGGCCAAATTGTTAAGGCCGAAATCATGGATGCCCCGGCCCGTCCCCAGCACAAGCCGCTTAAGGCGAACACGGGGCTTGAAGGCCTGTTCAGAGCCACGATCGACAAGTGCGATTGGTGGCATTCAGCCGGAAAGCTGCGCCGGGCGCAGGACGCCATCGAGGTGAATCTGGGCCGGATGACCGGGAAGTTCGTCAATCTCCAGGCGCTCGCTGGCAAGTCCGGACTTTCGGGCGATATTGCGAAGGAAAAGAATCTTCTGATCGACGGTATTTTCAAAGAACTGAGCGCGTTTAAAACTGAAATCGACAGTCTGGCTCGTTCGTACGGGCTGGACCGTGGAAACTCGGAGTCGCTGTTCCTGCAGCGGCTGATCAATGGCTTGAAGAAGGACAATCCAGCCGCTCTGAACAGTCTGAAAGCGGCCGTTGCCGTGATGGCCACAATGCCGGACGATGATCTCGCGATTCCCGAGCACAAGGCCTTGGTTGTCAAGTTCAATAGTATGCTGCACCTCAACATGCCTGACGTTGTGGTCGAACCCGTGGATCAACGCACAGGGCTACAAAAGTTGGGCGACGTATTTAAAGGTTTGTTTGGCACGAAAGAACAACGTGTCGGGGAGCACCTGCGTCAGAAGTTGAATGGCCTGGAGCAATTGTGCAAGACTGGCGGCCCCGAAATGGAGGAATTCGCCGATCGACTCCGATCGTTGCGAGAGGGCATTAAACCCGAAACGAAACTGACAGTGGAAAAATTTGATGCCGTTCGGGAGGAGCTCGATACCATTATCGGCGAGACTATCAAACGGGGGAAGGAAATCGCCGAAAGGGCGCTGAGTATGGATTCGGCTAGACTGGCCGGGCAGTTGGCGGTGGACAAATACCAGCCCCAGCTGGTTGCGGCCGAAGAAGCCAACCGCGATTTGTCCAAACTCTTCCTCTACAAAAACGCGACACTGGAGCAGACGAAGAGCCTGCAAAGCCCACTTGACGAAAAGGCGGATGACCTCATCCGCAACTTTATCCGCAATCAGAATCATAGTCAGGAAATGCCCAAGGGGGGCAGAGCCGTGGCGCAGATCGCGGTCAATTCGGTCAACGACATGACCCTCAAGTTCGTTGCTGCGCGTCAGGAACTCAAAAGCATCGAGTCGGAGCTTTCGGTCATCACATTGGCCAGACAGTTGGCTGCCAAGGGGGATACACCGCCTGCGGGCGTGGATGCTGACACGTGGCGCGAAGCCTGTTCCGTGATGACCAATCATCTGTTGGAAGCACCAGGCTCGCTCATATCTCAAAAGGATGTGCCTGCGCTGAATCTCATCAAGACCAACGCAGCTCATTTCACGGAAGGACTGCAAGGTGTCGCGGTACAGGGCTTTGACAAGCTGTTCACCCGGCTTGATGCCACCACGTCGGTTACGGTCACAGTGCCCAAACCGAGTTCGCAGCAGATTGAAAAATTCAAACAGACCGGCGAAATGCTCATGCAGGAAGATGCCGAGCGGTTCGGCAGTCATATGCAGGAATATCGGAATTCGGCACCCAAAACCGGCATTATTGAACTGGACAGTCGGTTGGACGAGCTGCGCACGCCGCTCACGCTGAATCCTGACAAACTGGACGAAGCCTCGCTGCGCGGCACGCTTTCAGAGCTGGCAGAACGGATCACAGATATCAAGACGGCGTATTCCTACGAGATGGCATCGGTTCTCAGCGGCATCGACGGCAAACAGGCCAGACTGGATCAACGGACGAAACTGTTTGCGACCCTGAATACCGAACTGCAAGGGTTGATGCGGCTGGAAGCCGACCTTCAGGGCATGATCAACATGCGCGCCATGGGCCAGTTGGCCTCCGAAGGACTGGACATGCTACGCCAGTCCTGTCCGGAAGGCGTCGATCGGGGAGCATGGGAAAGCGACTGCAACGCCATTGTCGACTTTATCATGGAACACCCTCACGATATCCCCGGCCAAGAGACCGTGGCGATGTTTGAACGTTTGCTGGATACCCTCAACAAGTCTCTGACCACTGACAGCACTGCGGATCAGCAGAAAGTTGAACTGTACAAAAGTCTCAAAGAAGATGTGACTGAGTGGAAAGATTGGGGCTTCACAGTGGGCATGGGACGTGACAGTTTGAACAACATGGGACACATGAACGATGTGCTTGAGAGTGTGTCCAAGATGACCACCGCGCGTATCCGTATTTCCGATGTGGTCAATCTGATGCAGGACTCCTTCATTTCCTTGACCAAATCCGGACTGTCCCACGCCGACGAGTTGCGGTCCAATCTTTCCGAATATACGCACAAGTTGATGCTCTATGCCGATACCATGTCTCGAACCAAGGAAATGACACCGGGACTACAGTTGATGCGCCAGGAAGCTCAGGAGTCGTTGAGCAAGGCGGTGCACTCTTTCTTCCCGGCTATGGAATTTTTGGCTGCGCAGGAACAGCGTTATATGGATGATCCCACCGTGTTCACCGTGGGTCAGACCAAGCAAATAACGGACCTGCGCGCTACCCTGTTCAACGCCTATGCGGCGTTGTTTGATATCGCCCGTAATGTCGGGACGTTGGGTCTTGACGCTTCGAAGGGTGTTTCGCCTCTGCTCGGAGACGTCGACCTGACACAGAGTGATGTTGATTCGCGTGAAGTAGCGGCACTTGGAGAAGCTAACAAGATCAGTACGTACGGTAAAATGTCCCGCGTTGTGGACCCGGACAATCCGTCTTCTCTGACCCGGGTGACCACTTCCATGATGCTGGAATCCGAAGCACTGATGAATTTTCGGATTCAGGTGGATATTGAGAAACAGATGACCAAGTTGTTCACCCACACGCGGCGTTTGACGACCGCTTTGGTCGACGCCAAAGCCAGAGGGCTTGACCCCGTCGTGGCCCGTTCCATTGAACGACTGTTCAGCGAGCATGTTTTAAGCCCTGCCGAAGGCTTGCAACTGGATCGGTTCATCCCTGACAAGGTTAAACACAAGGCTTTCATCGCCAACTTTGATGAGTTGCATCAGGCGTTGATTCAGACCTGTTCGACTCTCCAGTCCTTCAATCTGAACGTTAAATCGACGCAGACGCGCATCAATATTGAGGCGCAAAAGTACCTCGCCGAGTGTGTGGAGATTCCGGGTATTCACTATGTCGATCAACACTCGTTACGGTCGACCCTGAGGGTCGTTTCTTCGCATGATATTGACGGAAGAATGTCTCGTATTCTTATTGAGTCAAAACTGACCCAGGAACCCCGCTGGTATGACGTGAGTCTGAGCAAAGACACGTTGACCTTTACCCCCGTCGACGACAAGTCTGGCAATGGGGTTTTCACTGCCCCTGTCTCCAAAGGCGCTGCCCGCTTTCCAATGGTATAGACGAAAAGCAATCCCGAAAGTTGAGTAAGAAAACAATGGAGAAGTTTCCGCGTGAACATCCGCATTTCCGTCCGCACCAAACTGTTTCTGAGTCACATTCTCATAGTCGTATTCATCGCCGGCACTGCGGGGACGTATTTCTACCTGAGCGCTGTGGAAAGCCTCATGAATGGGCTCAAGGAGCGCCTTCAGGCCAGCGCGGGTCTCATTAGCCAGACTCTTGACGCCGAGGTTTTGCGTCACATTCGTGCCGAGGAAGATACGGTCAGTCCCGAATACGCGGCCACCCTCGATCAGTTGCGCACCCTCAAACGCATGAACCCTGACATCGCCTTCCTTTACGTGATGCGCCTTGAAGCAGAAAAGGTCTTTTTCATCATTGACTCCGACGAAACCAACGCGCAGGCCCTGCCAGGCAAGAACTACGACCACGATCTGCCGACCCTGCGAAGGGGCTTCACGTCCATGATCGTCGACGACGAGATCTCCACCGACGAATGGGGTTCGTTTCTATCTGGCTACGCTCCTATCAAAAACGCCAAGGGGCAGTATCTGGTGGGCATCGACATGCGTGCCGACCAGGTGCGCGAGAAATACAGCGCCCTGCGCATCTCCGGCGCTGTCTCGTTATTCGCGGCGATTCTCCTGGCCTTCATCCTGGCCCGAATCCTGGCCAACCGATTCATGATGCCCATACGCGTATCCATCTCCCGCTGTTCCTCCATCGCTGAGGGCCGCTACGACGAGCAGCTCGACATCCAGACCAATGATGAACTCGACAGGCTCATTGAGGCCATCAATAAAATGTCGAGCAGTCTGTCCCTGTCCCAGCGCACGACACAAGCGGCCGTCAACTCCTTGCACCAGGCCAAGAATGAATTGGAGATCCGGGTTCGTCAGCGCACCGCCGATCTCTCGGAAGTCAACAACAAGCTCAGCCAGGAAGTGGCCGAACGCCTTGTCGCGCAAAAGGCTTTACAGGCGGCAGCGACCATCGATCCCCTGACTCGTCTGTTCAACCGCCGGGTCATCCAGGAGCGGCTCGACCTCGAAGTGGCCCGTAACAGCAGGCAGAACACGCCCTTCACGCTCATCATCGTGGACTTGGATCACTTCAAAATGATTAACGACACTCACGGTCACGATGCCGGGGACAGCATCCTGGTGGAAACGGGAGTGCGCATGAAAGGCATCATCCGGGGGCAGGATACGCTGGCCCGATGGGGCGGAGAGGAATTCATGATGCTTCTGCCGGATACCGACGCGGCAGGAGGACTGGAGGTCGCCGAGAAGGTCCGCGTGCGCATCGCCGACACGACATACTATTTTGCGGGCCAGGAAATCCGGATTACGGCGAGTTTTGGAGTGGCTCAGTATGATGGAGATTTAGACAGAGCGACCATGGCCGCTGACAAGGCCCTCTATCAGGCCAAGAGTCTGGGCAGGAATCGGGTCGTGCTGGCCGACGCAGAAAGTTGAATACATAAGGGGTACGAAAGCTCTTTGCGGCAGTATGAACTGAGGTTGTCTGTTTTTACAAATCGCCCGATCAGGCCGGTTTTCAACATCGTCGAAAACCGTTTTCCTGACACGGGCGTATTTTTTTGTGCCAGAGGGCTCAGGGGGTGTAGAGCGCCAGAACCTTGCGCACGAAATCCTGCGTTTCGCGGAAAGGGGGAATGCCGCCGTGGCGCTGCACGTTGCCCGGGCCTGCGTTGTAGGCCGCCAGGGCCAGCTCCAGGGTGCCAAAGGCGTCCAGCTGGCGGCGCAGGTACAGGCTGCCCGCCTCGACGTTGGCACGGGGATCGAAGGGGTCGGTCACGCCGAGGTGCGCCTGGGTGCCGGGCATGAGCTGCATGAGTCCCTGAGCGCCCTTGGGGGAGATGGCCAGGGGATCGTTGTTGGACTCCACGCGGATGACGGCCCTGATGAGACCTGGGTCCAGCCCCGAGACGCGGCTGCCGTGTCCGATGATCGGGTCCCACTCGGCCATGGTCGGCATGTGTGCTCGCCCTTGGGCTGATTCCGTGACGAGCAGGGGCGGGACCATGCGCGGCAGGGCCAGGAGATGGGCGTGATCCGAAAGGGAATAGACATCCATCTGCTCGATCATGTTTTCTGTACCGCGAGCGGGATCGCGCAGCGCCGAGGCTTCGTCGTCATGCAGGGGCCGCACGACCTGGGGCATGCGTTCCGAGACGCTCATCTCCTCCTGCAGGATGCCGGGCATGCTGCGCCCTGGGCCGTCTGCGGACAGGGCCGGAGAGACGAGCAGGGCAGCCCAGGTCAGAGCGGTGGCGGCGTGTCGGAGGGGGCGCATCACTCGGGCTTGGCGAAGTAGAGTTCGACGATGTTCGCGCCGTTGTGATGTCTGTATTCGTGGCGGGCGCTGACGGATTTCACCAGATGGACTCCAAGGCCGCCGATGGGCCGGTGCTCCGCGTCGAGGTCGAGGTCGGGCTCAGGGGCCTCGTCGAAGGGGTCGAAGGGCCGTCCCCAGTCCGTGACGCTGAAGAAGAGGTAGTCCCGGCCTTCCAGCTGCGCGGGACGGCATTCCACCCGGGCCTCGCCTTGGCCGCCGCTGTAGGCGTAGGAGAAGACGTTGACCAGGAGCTCCTCGGCCGCAAGCCGCACCTGGGGCGCGATATCCCGGAAGTCTGGCGGGATGCGACTCTCCAGAAACTCGATTACTGCGTCGAGTTCCTCAATGCGGGCGGGCACGGTCAGGGTGGCCATGTTTCTCCTCTCAGAGCTTGGCCAGGGCCGCTTCCGCAGTGTCGTAGATTGGCATCATGGCCGTGAATCCCGATATTTTGAATACTTCACTGACCATGGGCTGGAGGTTGCAGAAGGCCACGGGGACCTTTTTTGCGCGGCTCCCCTTGAGCAGGGTCAGTATGCCGCGCAGGCCGGCGGAGCTCATGTATTCGATGCCGGCCAGGTCGATCAGGATCTTGACCGCTCCGGCATCAAGGCTCTCCTGGCAGGCGTTGACGAAAATGTTCGTGGTCGTCGCGTCCATGCTGCCGCTTGGTTTGATGACAACGATGTCCTGTATCTGCGAAACGTCGATTTGCATGTCTTTCTCCATTTATTGTGCGTAGCTCAGGAGCAGGCCCTGACTGACCTTCACCCACCCGTCAAGGGTCACGAAGAGAAGGAGCTTGAAGGGCAGGGAGATGGTCATGGGGGACACCATCATCATGCCCATGGCCAGAAGGATGTTCGAAATGATGAGGTCTATGGCCACAAAAGGCAGGTAGAGCAGGAATCCTATCTGGAAAGCCTTGGTCAGCTCCGAAATGGTGAACGCTGGAACCAGGATGAACATGTTGTCGGGCGCGATGCGTTCGTGAAGATTCTGGGGCCAAATGCGTTTGGCCGTGCTCATGAAGGTCCGAACCACCGATTCGTTGGCGTTGGCTGACAGGAATTTGCGCAGGGGCGGTGAGATGTGCTCGAGGATCTGACCGACTTCCGCAGGGGTCGGGTTTTCCTTGATGTCGGCGGTCTCAAGGAGCGCTGCCGTGTTCATGGCCATGGGCGCCATGATGAAGATGCTGAGGATGATGGCCAGGCCGTTCATGACCATGGTCGGCGGGACCTGCTGCACGCCCAGGGCGTTGCGCACCAGGGAGGTGACCACCACGATCTTGACGTAGGAGGTGACCATCATGAGCATGAACGGCGCCAGGCCAAGGGCCGCGATGCCAAAGATGAAAAAGAGTGGATTAACCCCGACCATCCTGTCCCCCCTTCCGGGCCAACGAATCGACCTGCACGCCGAGCACGCCGTTGATGTCCACCAGGCGTCCCGTGCCGACAACGGCCCCGTTGATGCGTAGCGATACCGGCGAGAGCGGGTCGCAGCCGAGGGTGAAGGTGTATCCCGGCACAAAGGCCGCGAGGTCCGCGACCGTCATGGTGCGGCGTTCAAGCTCGAAGCAGAGCTCGACGTCGATGCCGCCGACATCCAGTCCTGCCTGATCTTCGGCGGGAGAGGTGGTCGCGGACGGATCTGTGGTGGTCATGGGGATCTCCTGGGAATTCGACACGGCGTTCACCACCGTGGCTTGGGTGTCGTTGACGGTGCACAGCACCCCGGCAGCGCCGCCAGGGGACTTGGCCTGTCCGGTCGCGGGAGGGCACGGACGGAGCATGATCCTGCCCTGTGCGCCTTGGTAGTCGGGCGGCAAGAGGATGTCGCCTTGCTCCAGCGTGGAAAGCTCATCGATGGAGATGCGCATGCTGCCCGCGTCCACGCACATCGCGATGGGCAGGTCGGGATGCTCTTCCGCGCCCTGGCCTGCGCCGCGAACCGGCAGTTCTGCAAGGCGATCGCACAGGAGCAGGGCGGACTGTCGGTCCGGTATGGCGACGCGCAAGGGCACGGGTGCATCGTCATGCTCGGCGTCGGAAAATTCAAGAATCAGGTGCACGAATGCGGCCGGATCATCGTTCTTTGTCTCGTCGGGTTCGAGCGTGGCTTCGCCCAAGGTGACGGCGTTGCCCATGAGCTGTTGCAGGGGCTCAAGCAGGGAGCCAAGGATCAGGTCCAGCACAGCCAGACGCACGGCCTCGGGCAGGTCTGTCCAGAGCGGAACCTCGGCGATGGCGGGATGGCGGCGTATGAAATCCGTGTCGCCCAGTTCCACGCGCCAGGTGCTGCCTGCGCAGTGCAGGCGTAGCGAACCCATGACCGTGAAGGGAAAGGGGGCAGGCACGGCCCGCAGCGTGGCGGGGCGATGGCCGACGGCCACGGCCCACGGCTGTTCGCGGGTTAGAAGCATGTTGTCCACGTGGGCCTGGAGCGGGTCCAGGCGTGGAGGAGCGTACACGGCGGACGTGTGTTCAGGCATGGTTGGTCCTGTCATCGGGGTTCATCGGTTTCGGGGACCCAGCCTCTTGAACGGCGATTGCTGTCGTTGTCTTCCGCGCCGCTTTCGGAGGTGATGTCGATGCGCACCGGACTGTCCAGACTTTCCAGCCTGGCCTTGAGGTCGTTTTGCGCCGCGACGAGGGTCTGGAAGGACGAGGCGTTGTCCGTGATCAGAACGACCTGCAGGGTGCCATCGGGGCCTTTGCTCATGCGGATTTCCGTTCCGGGCAATACGTCGGGTCCGAGGCGTAGCCGCACTTCCTGTCCACCGTCCGCAGTCTGGCCGACCAGGATGCGTTCCACCAGCTTCTCGGCCAGTTCGTTGGGCGGCATGGGCGCTTCAGGGCGGGCTACACCGGGCGTAATCGACGCCATGCGTCCGCTGAACAGGTCATTCAGGGGCAGGGAAGGCATCTGTCCGGGAGCATCGTCATCCGGGGCATTTCCAGGTGCTTTCGTGGGAGTGTCAGCGGATCGGTCTTCGCGATCCTTTCCTTTGGTCTCCATGGAATCTTGGAAACGCTGCACCGAGTCTTTGTCGGGTTGCTGCGGTCCGGGCTTTTCTTCCCCCGAGCCAGCCCTTTCGAGGCGTGTGGAGTCGACTTTCATGAAATCCGGCATATTCTTGTCCTTTCTGATCAGGATCAGGCGTCATCGCCCGTGCCGATGGGCAGGGGCCTGAATTCTTCGCTTTCCAGGTCTTCCTTCCGTTCGGCTTCCCGGCGGGTCATTTCATTCCATATGTTCTTGTGGGCCAGAATGCGGGCCGTGTCGCGACGGGCCTTGTTCAGGCCGTTCTTGGCGTCGGCCACTGTCTGGCGGGCCTTGACGAGGGCCTGCTCGGCCTTGGCCACATCCTCCTCGCGCAGGAGTTCTGCATCACGCAGGCGACCGAGTCCGGCCTTGAAAGCCTCAAGGTCGTCGAGGCTCAAAAGTTGTCCCATTATGGTCTCGTAGCGCCTATCCTCTTCTTCTAAGCGCCAGATGCGATAGCGCTCAAGCTCTTTTTCGCATTCCTGCAGCGCGGCCTCGGCCTCGCGGACCATGCGCTCGGCCTGTCGCAGCAGGTTCTGAGCGGTTTCTTCCCGATACTGTCGCACCGAGAGCAGGGGAGCGAGGGGGTAGCGAGCCATGGTCAGGACACGACCTTGTGCATGGCCTGCAGGGTCTCCTCGAAAGTGCTTTTCTCGGACAGGCCCTGCTTGAGGAACGTATTAACGGCGTCGATTCGGCTCAAGGCGTCGTCGGCATCCCGGTCCGAACCCTTCTTGTATTCGCCTATCTGCACGAGCAGTTCGACTTCCGCGAACTTGGCCAGGATCTTGCGCAGCTTCTGGGCGGACTGCTTGTGTTCGCTGGAAATGATGGCGTTCATGACGCGGCTGACGCTGGCCTGCACGTCGATGGCCGGGTAATGGTTTGATGCGGCCAGCTTTCTGGACAGGACAATATGACCGTCAAGGATGGAGCGGGTCTCGTCGGCGATGGGTTCGGTCATGTCGTCGCCTTCCACCAGCACCGTGTACAGGGCCGTGATGGAGCCCTTGTCCGATGTGCCGGCACGTTCCATGAGTTTTGGCAGGGTCGAGAAGACCGAGGGCGGGAAGCCGCGCCTGGTGGGCGGTTCGCCTGCGGCCAGGCCGATTTCGCGCTGGGCGCGTCCGAAGCGGGTCACGGAATCCATCAAGAGCAGCACGCTGCGGCTTTTGTCGCGGAAATATTCGGCGATGGCCGTGGCCGTGTACGCGGCCTTGAGACGCTCCATGGACGATCTGTCCGAAGTGGAGACCACCAGCACCGCCTTCTTGCGGCCTTCGGGCCCAAGGTCGTGTTCGATGAACTCGCGCACCTCGCGGCCGCGTTCGCCGATGAGAGCCAGCACGCAGACATCGGCGGAGCAGCCCTTGATGATGCTGGAGAGCAGGGTGCTCTTGCCGCCGCCCGCTGCGGCGAAGATGCCCATGCGCTGCCCTTCGCCGCAGGTCAGCATTCCGTCCAGGACCCGTAGTCCCAGGGATATGGGGCGGTCGATGATGCGCCGCGACATCGGATTGGGCGGGTCGGCGTACACGGGGTAGCGGGTGCGAGGTTTCAGCGGCGGCCCGCCGTCGATGGGATTGCCCAGGCCGTCAAGCACACGGCCCAGGAGATCTTCGCCTACGGGAACCGAGTGGATTTCGCCGGTGGGAATGACCTCCGTGGCTGGGGAGATGCCCTGCAGATCTCCCAGGGGGGTCAGCAGGGCCACCTGTTTGACGAAGCCCACCACCTCGGCCTTGAGGGTCCAGCTGTCCCACGGATTGCGCAGGATGCACAGCTCGCCCACCTTGACCCCGGGCACCACGGCCCGGATGATGGTGCCGACGACCTGCTCCACGCGGCCTCGAACCTCCACGGAACTGGTGTTCTGGACCGTCTCCTCCAGGAGAGCGCCGATATATTCAAATGCCATTCCCGTTCTCCTTCCGTGCAGCCGGGGGGCCGTGCGGATTATGCCGGCCCGCTGCGCGGATCAGGCGTTGATGCGGGCCTGCAGTGCATTCTCCAAGGCCCGCAACTGGGTTTCGAGGCTGGCGTCCACCACGCCCAGTTCGCTTTCGAGGAGGCAGGCTCCGCGTTCGAGGCGCGCGTCGGGCACGATGTCCAGGAAACTGGTCCGCCCAGGGGCGGTCTGCAACATGGCCGCCAGGGCCTTCTCCACGGCTGCGGCGTCGGCGGGGGCAACGCGCACGGTGACATGCTGCTGGTTGCGCACGCCCATCAGGGCCGTGCGCACGATGCGCACGATGCGGTCCGCGTCGTCGAGTTCGCCGATGATCTTGCGAAGGGCTTGGCCGACGACGTCGACCAGGGTCGATTCGATGCCTTCGATGAACTCCACCGAAGACATGATCGTTTCGAGCATTTTCTCGGAATGTTCGAGTTTGCCCTCGGTGCGGCCGTCTTCGTAGCCCTGTTGGCGTTGCTGCTCGTAGGCCTCTTCGGCCTCGCGCACGATGGCTTCCGCCCGTTCCCGCGCGGCGTCGAGGATCTGTTGGGACGAATGAAGGGTCGCGGCATCCGCGGCCTTGAGCACCCGCAGGCCGGCCGGAGGCAAGACCGTGTCCTTGGTTAGTCGAAACATGGAGCCCATTGCGGCGCGACCTCCTTGAGCAGAATTTTCTTGAATCCAAACCATACGGCTCGTCTGGCTTCGGCCGGGAGAGTCTGATCCAGGTCCGTGTCAATGTTGTCCGGGGCGCTGACGGCGGAGAACGCCGGGGCCAGTTCGGCGAACCGGGCGGCGCAGATGTCCAGCAGTTCCCGGGGCCAGACGGAGCTGCACAGGGTCAGGGCCTGGCGTCCGTGCAGACGGATGCGCGCGGCCAGACCGCCGTGTCTGTCGCCGAAGAGACCAGCCAGTGATCCTGCCTGGAATCTGCCGCGCTGCAAGGCGTAGGCGAACAGATCCGGGCCTATTTCTCCGCGCGCGGTCAGGACTTCTTCGCGTGCGATGAGGCGGGACAGTTCGTCGGCATGCAGGGCCACGCCGAATTGGAGCACGGCCCGGGCCAGGAGTTCCGGTGGCAGAAGGGCCAGCCGACGCGATTCCTCCGCGAAGTCCCAGAAACGACCCGGTCCGTCGGAAGTGCCTTGGTCGGCGAGACGGCGCCGAGCGCGTCCGTTGGCCCACAGGGTCTCTGCGTCCAGGCCCTGGATCCGGAGCAGACCGGCGGGCACCTCGGTCGGCCGCAGGTCACCCTGCCCGTTGAATGCGAGCATGGAGCGAAAGAGCTCCGGCTTGTACCGGATGATGTGGACAAAAAAGTCTTTGTGCATTCGTTGGCCTTGTCGTCACGGGTCACTTGCGAAGGAGCCCGCCGAGCTGGTGTCGGGAACGCTGATCCGTTTGGATCGTGCGCCGGTTCACTCGGGCAGGGCGGCCTTGGAATCCTTCCGGCGCTGATTGCGACGGTAGAGCTCATACCCCGCCAAGAGGATGCCACCGCTGACGCACAGGGCCGCGACCAGAAGGGCCAGGGCCTGGACAAACGGCGGACCGTCGGCGGGCTTGTACGGGATACCCATGAAGCGTTCCTGGCCGACCATGGGGACACTCACGGATTCGCGCGCCGGAACCAGCATGATCGAGACGCGTTCGGGGTCGAGATTCGGAACGGCCTTGGCCGTGACCTCGCGCACCCGGGCCACGAGGTTGGTCACAGGGGAATCCGGCAGGTGACGCATGAATACGGCCGCCGACGGCAGGTTCTGGTGCTCGCCGGCCTGGGCGACCCCGGCCGGGACTACGTGCACTCTGGCAGTGAGCACGCCGTCGATGCGCGAGAAGGTGTCCGCGAGTTCCTGGGAGATGGCGTAGGCCAGGCGTACCTGTTCCTCGGCCGGAGAGGAGATCATGCCTTGCCCGGAGAAGATCTGCCCCATGTCCGTGAAGCTGCCGCGCGGCAGGTTGTTTTCCTGGAGGATCTCCAGGGCCTGGACGAGCTGTTTCTCACCTACGGTGATGGAGAAGCCTTTCTTGCCCTCGGCCACCTTTTTGGCCTGAATGTCCCGCTTGAGCAGAACGGTCAGCATGGAGTTGGCTTGTTCCTCGCTCAGTTCCCGGTATACTTCGACCTGGCATCCCGCCAGGGCGAGGCAGAGCAATACCACGAGAATGGCCGGGATGAGCCGATCGGGCAGGGGGAAGCGACCCCGGGGAGTTGAAACGTTGGGTGTAGGCACCGTGCAATCCTTGTGTGTGTTATCCCTTTTGTCTGAGGAGGCTTTCGAACCCCTGGGCCATTTTTTGCGAGGCTTTCATGCCGCTTTCGGCATGCACCTTGAGCATCCCGGCGAGATACTGCATGCGGAACAGGTCCTCGGCGCGCAGTTGGCCCGACTCGATGCGCCCCAGGATATTCTCCAGCTCGCGCAGTCCGTCCGAGGCCTCGACCCTGGACGAAGCATCCGGCTGGGGGGCTGCATCCGTAGCCGCAGCCTCTCGTGGAGCGAATCCATTCGTTTCCGCCGTGCGCAAGCCCTCGGACTGGTCGGCGATTTTCTCCGGGGCTTCCGGAGCGTCCATGGCCTGGGTGCCGCTCGGCACGGCCTCCGTCCGGAGCTGGGTCTCTTCTGTCGGCTGCACGTCGATCTGGGGCTGCTCGTTTAATCCCGTAGCGTCGTCGGTTCCGGATGATCCTTGAGAAACGGGCTCGGGGCCGCGCTCCATGGCTTCCTCGAAGGCGCGTACCAGTTCCGGGTCCGGTTGCCCGCTGGGACCGAAGTCCGAGCGCAGCTCCGCGCCGCTGGAGACTCCGGTTTTTTCCAGGGCGGCGAGCAGCCGACTCGCCAGGTTGGCGACGGACCCCAGTTCCATGGGTGCCTGCTACTGACGAGCGCGTTCGAGCAGGGTCGTCGCGAGTTCGGCTCTGGGACCGCCTTCGCGGGACAGGGGTTCCAGTACGTCCTCGGCGTCGTCACGCCGTCCGGCCAGGGTGAGGCAAAGGCCGAGCATGGCGCGGGCTTCCTGGTCGGCCGGGTCGGCAGCCAGAACTTTCTCCCGCAGGAGTTGCTCGCCCTCGGCGAACTCGTTGAGGACGATGTGGCTCAAGGCCAGGCCGATACTGGCCGGGGCCATGGCCGGGTCCAGGGTCAAAAGGCCTTCGTAGATGGCCCGCGCCTCGACTACAAGGCCCTTGGAGCAGCCTGCGTTGGCGATGTCGAGGAGGCGTTGTCTGTGTTCCGTGGAAAGCATGGGTTTCTCCCTAGCCCGCGCGCTGGGCGAGGCTTTTGAGCATGTCGTTCATGCTCTTGGTAACGGTGGAGAGGGATTCGAGCATGGCGTTGTACTGGCCAAGTTCGAAATTGAGCATGGCCATCTGCTCGGGGCTGGCAGACTCACTGTTCTGCAGCTCCTTCATTTTCTGCTCGATGTTCGCGCCGCGCTTGCTCACGGCTTCCATACTCTTGTCGAAGAGATTGCCCAGGTTCAGTCCGGGGGTTCCTGAAATAGCCATATGTACCTTCCTTGCCCGCCGGTGCGGCAGGCTGCGTTTTTCAGATCAGGACGAGAGCTTGTTCAGGATGCTCTCAGCGGCCTGGATCATGGCGCGCGACGTCCGGGCCGTGGTCATTTCGTCCGGTGCCAGACCCCGGTCCATGTTTCTACGGATGTCCATGTCCATGTTCAGAAGGTCTTCCCGGATGGGCTTTAGGCCCGTACCCGATGGATCGTTCTCCAGCATGTCCAGGACCGAGACAAAAGCTTCATTCATTGGCGCCTCGCAGTCTGTAAATGGTTACAACCCCGTCTTTGCGGAGCCTTAGTTCCTTGTCGTCGATGCTTTCCAGGGTGTGCCCCGTGGGCAGCAACCCGCCCTCGAAAACCCGTTCACCCGTGTGTACGGAGATGAAGCGCATGGGTGAGAGGGTCACGCCCGTCACCTGGAGTCCTTCGATGCTCGCTTCGGTAGGTTCTGCCGCTGCGGGGCCCTGGGCAGCCATGGGCATGGCCGATGTCGTGTTCGCGGGAGTTGCGGCCCTGGTAAGCGTGACCTGCGTCGCGGCAACGATTCTGAAAGGCACCGGAACCCCAAGGGCTTGTTGCGTCTCGGACATGACCGACTCCAGCACGCTGCGTTGGGCTTCGGAAAAAGTCCCCGAGAAGATGACCATCCCGGGGCGGTAGTCGGCCGAGACGAAGTTCATGCCCGCACGGCTCAGCAGGGGGCGCAGGGTTTCGTCCACTGCATCGGCATGGATGATGTCCCGGATCAGGAGGGGACGCGTATTGGCCGGGAAATCTTCCAGCACAGCGGTGAAGGCGGCTTCTTCCACCTGACTGCCGCGCATGTAGCCGCGTACCTGGTAGCCATTGTTTTCCTCGGTCTTCAAGATCTCCGGGAACAGTCCTTGGCTGTTGAAGGCGAAGGCGATGGCCCCGATCCGGTCCGCACGCACGTGGACATCGAGTTGAACAGGTGATTGCAGACTTTGGGCCAGTCGGAGCAAACGGACTCGCTCGTGGTCGTCCGCCACTTCCCCGCGTACCTCCAGGATCTCTCCGTCGCGCTCGACCGAGAGGTTTGTGAACCCGCTTTCTTTCAGAATTTCAGTGAGTTCTTGCTGGTTGACGCCGGCCGGCCGGGTTGAAAATTCGTAGGATACGGCCAGGGAGCCAAGGCAGAGCAGGATCACAAGGGCGCTTATGATCTTGCCCGTGATCCGGTTTCGGGGTCGGGGCGGCGTCGCGGCGGAGTCAACGGAGTCGGCGTTTGCCAATTCTGTTGGCGCCTGGTTCGTTCCGGCTTCGACGGCCTGTGTGTCGGGCGCCAAAGGGGGCGTTGCCTGCCTGTCGGTGCTGTCTGCGGGTTTCGCGAGGCGGGCGATGAGTTCCTGCCATGCTTCAGCCGTGTCTTTGGACGGCAGCCAGGCCAGCATGGTCGAGCCCAGCAGACACGGTGAACCGGGACTCCAGGGAGTGCCGTCGGCAGCGGCCGAGCTCTGGTCGATCAGCACGGCGTCGTCCACGGGTCGGATATCCACCTGCGGTGGGTCCTCTTGGACGGGGATGATCCGCACCAGGGCGTGGCGCGGCGACACCAATCCCTCGCTCAGGATGATGTCGCAGGAATCGTCGCTGCCGACCAGGTGTTCCCCGGGCGGCAGGATGATTTCCGCGCCCAGGTGGGGGCCGGAAAAGACGCGCAGGCGGATGGAACCGGCCGGGGTCATGGCTGGGCGCCTCCTGCCGGCATGGCTTCGGCTTTGAACGGCGCCGCGAGCGCCTCGTCGGTCGGTGCGGCATGCGAACAGCCACTGCGTCTGGGCGGTGCCGGGCGCTCTGAATAGTCCGCCTGGGTCGGGCTCTGGCGCATGGCCGGATCATCCACCCGAGGCGGGATGGCGGGCATATCCTGCAGATTGATGACCCTCGGGGTTATGAGGATGAGCCGTTCCATGCGTTTGCTGCTTTTCGACGTGGTCTTGAACAGGTTCCCTACGCCCGGGATGTCCTTGAGGATGGGGATGCCGCTTTCGGCGCTGCCCTTCTGTTCGTAGTAGTAGCCGCCGATGAGCAGGCTCTGTCCGGCCCCGACGATGGCCTGGGTGTTGATCTTGGTCTGCTTGATGGGCGGGATGGTCGTGGTGGAAGTGGCTTCGCTGTTGTTGTTCTGATCGTCCTGGACGTTCACGGCCAGCTTGATGGTGCGCCGTCCGTCCTGCTCAGTGATGATATGCGGGGTGACGCGCAGTACCGTGCCCGCCTCGACCTTGAACAGGTCCGAGGCTTCGTTGCCCTGAATGGGGATGTAGTAGGTGGTGGTGTTCTCCAGGGTGGCCTGCACGTTGTCCACGGTGAGGACGGACGGGCGGCCGAGCATGCGCGCCTCGCCCTCTTCTTCCAGGGCCTGGATGCGGGCCAGGAAGTAGTCGGAGCCCATGGTGTAGATGGTGGACAGGGTCAGCCCCGCGCCGGACGGAGAGCCGGGGACGGGCAGGGCGGAAAATGCGCCGTCGCTTGACGACAGCTCGCCGCCGAATCCCCAGCCTTTGCCGGAACCGTCCGCAGCCTGGTAGGTGATGCCAAGGTCGCGCTTGAAGTCCGTATCGATGTCCACGATGGCCGCGTGGATTTCGACGAGTTCCACGGGTTTGTCCAGGTCTTCGATGACCTTGGCGTAGTAGGGCATGCGGTATTCGGCGTCATGGACCAGAACGGCGTTGACCCTGGGGTCGGCCATGATGTTGGCGCCTGGGCCGGTGGCCTCGGGCTGCGCGGCCTGCTCCGGCTGCTCTGACTCTCGGCCCTGGGCGGCCAGCCCCGTGCCCGAGAGTGTGGCCAGCGTCGCTTTTTGCTGGGTCACCCGCGTGGCCGAGACGGGCGTTCCGTTCAGCATGGCCCGCAGGATGCTCGCGATGCCGGGTATGGTCACGGTCTTGTCCATGCTGTTCACGGTGATGTCTTCGGCCCAGGCGTACTTGAGGGGGAAGACGCGCATGACAACGGTTCCGGTCTGGGCCTCCTCGAAGGCCGTCACGGCGCTCATGACCTGGTCGATGTATTCCGGCGGACCGGAAACGACGATCATGTTTCCGTCCGGGGCCAGGACCGGGTTGAGCTGCGGTGAGAATACGGCCGATTGCTGGAGCATGGAATAAAGCCTTTCGGCCGTCAGCGCCCTGGGGGTGATGAAGGCGCGGGTCATCTCCGCATCATTGAAAAAATGGAGGGTGGTGCCGATGCGATACCAAGACACGCCGAAGGCGGCGCGCATGCCCTGCAAGAACTTGTCCGGGGGCACGTCGGAGAAACGGCCGCTGATCTTGCCGGTCACCCCGGCGGACAGGGACGCCCCGAGCCCTTGCGCGCGGGCGAAGTGCATGAGCACCGTGGCGAGTTCCTGCTGGTCCGCGTAGTAGCTGAAGGGCTTGGAGAAACCGCGCCCGGACGCCACGGGGGGCGGGGCGAGCGAGAGTTCGGCGAGCGTCGGCGCGGTCGTCGGCTGCTTTTTCACTGCCGAAGCCGTGTACAGGTCAACCACGACCCGGTCGGGGCCTGTCAGGGCGAAGATGCGGTGGCGGCCCATGGCCATGAGGTCAAGGGAGACTTCCACTCCCGAGTCCGGGTCGGCGGTGGCCTGGATGGACGAGACGATGCCGTCGCCGACAGCTCGCGTGGGCTTGACATCATTGGACATGCCAGCACCGCGCAGGCTGATTCGCAGTCGTCGTGTTCCGGCCTTTTCCTCCAGGACCTGCGTGAAGTCCGCCGGTGCGCTGACATCCAGAACAACCCGTGTGTGTCCGGGTTCGGAACGGTGACGGATACCGTTGAGCACGGGGGAGCTGGGGGCGGCCGGGACCGGGGCCGCCGTCAGGACGGCCAGGGCAAGGACCAGGAGGACCGCCGCGCGGCGCAGAAAGCGTGAAGGCAGATGAATGGCCATGCCCATCAACGTCCCGGAGACCATGAGCCGCCGAATCCGGACAGGCTGAAGGGTGACGGCGCGGCGGCCTGTCCGGGTTTTGATCCGGTCTGGGCCTGCCACCACGCGAGGTCGTTCAGGAAAGCCCGGGCCTCGTCAGAGGCTACGCGGGCCAGCATGTCCGGCGCAAGCCCGTCGAGCCTGACGGCGCGGTGCAGTTGCAGGCGGCCGGTGTCGATGGAGAGAATGGATTTTCGTTTCCGGGAGGCGGCTACCGCGCGCTGCGCGCAGGTCTTCAGGAGCGCATCGGCCTCGGTTTCCGTGTCCGGCAGGGTGGCCAGGGTGGAGCGGAAAATGCCGGTGCGCCCGTCGGGCGAGAAAAAATCCATTTCGAGATCTTCTTCCAGACGGAAGCGGAACACGCCGTCGTCGCTCGGTCGGGCCGGTTGCCAGCCCGCGGCCGAGGTGATGGCGTCGGCGGCCTGTTGGGGCAAGGTCATGTGAACTCCTTGTAGAACGTGAAACTCTTGGGCCAAGGCCCTCATTTTGTCAAACAAGTTTGCCCGTGCACCATGTTTCTGAAATCGGTCCGGAATTGTCGGACAGCACGTCCTCCCCGGCGCGCCGGGATGAATCCCGGGCGCGCCAGCGGGCATTTATCCGAGGATTTTGGTCCTGGTCTGGTTGGTGTTCTGCTGGATGGAGTCCATGGTCGAGAGCATCTTGCCGATCAGTTCCCTGAGGCTGTCCTCAAGGCTTTTGAGGGCGTCGGTCTGGGCCCTGGCCCGCTCGATGTCGGCTTCCATGAGCTTGATATCGGCGTCGTAAAAGCCTCCGACTGCCTGGCTGATGCTGCCCACCATGCCGGTCACGCCACCTGCACCGGCATTGAAACTCTGCACTCGGGTGTTGAGCAGCATGTCGGCGTGCCCACGGGCCGTAGCATCAGTGATCTTGGCGTTCGCGGAGACTCCGCTGGACATCATTTTGAAAGCCGTGACTCCCTGCGCGATGCTCAGCGCTCCTGAAGCGATGCCCATGCAGAGCTGGAAGACGGCCTTGCTGCGCATCTCCTGAGCCTGATCCTTGATCGTGTCGATGATGGTCTCCGTCTGCAAGGCCCGCTGCTCCGCGCTCTTGCGGCGTTGCTCGGAGGCCACGTCTCCGATCAAGGCCAGGTAGTTGGCGCTGAAAGACGGCAGCCCATCCAGCCCATTGTCCCACAGCTTGCCGGTGCCAATGGGGGGCGGCAGCGTTGGCAGGGACGTGCTGACCGTGCTCAGGGCCTGTTCAAAGGTTTTTCCGGAATTGACCGCAGCCAGCAGGGCCTGGTCGATTTGGGTGCTGGAAACATATTCCGACTTGGCCGTTTCCAGGAGCTGGTTATATTGCGCGGCATCGAATCCGCTGATCTGATTGACATTCGTGATGGTCATGTTTCTACCTCGTGGCCTGTTTGAAACGGGTTGGCGTGGTGGGTCCGGCAGGCCGGGCCCGTCCGGCTAGGCCATGGCCGGAGTGGTCGTCAAAATGGCGGCCTGAGTCTCGGCGCATCCCTTTATGATTTCCGTGACCTTGGCCATGAGATCGTTGGCGCGTTCCATCTCGTTCTCAACGAGGGCCCGATCCATCTCGATGGACTCTCTGAGTCGTTCGAGAATGGCTTCCAGTTCCTTGGCGGTGATTTTGGTCTTGGCCACGTTGTAATCGACAACCGCACCGGCGATGGTCGTTGTACCTTGGGCAACGCCCAGACCGGCCGAGGTGAAGTTCAGGATCTTCTGCGCGGTCAGGGTGACGTCGAGGGCTCTCTGGGCGGCCTGTGAGCTGACATTGGCGGCACTGGCGGACGTGCTGGCCAGGCCCGCACCCAGACTCACGCCGATGGCCACGACCATGATGGCCATCTGCATGCCGAAGGCGAACCATTTGGCGGTCTCGTCGTCCATGCCCATGGCCTTGCCGAGCTTCTCGAACCCGGCCATCATGCTGACCTTGCCATCCGTGGCCATGGACAGGACGCTGTCGATGGTCATGGCCATGCCGATACAACCGGCCGCGACCAGCAGCGGGTTGCCGGTCATGACTCCGGCGGCGATGGTTGCTGCCGAGGCGATGGCGCCGACGATCATGCCGATGATCTTGAAGGCTTTCAGAAAGCCGTTCAGCACGGCCTTCTTCTTCATTTCCTCAAGCTGTTTGGCGAGCTGTTCCAGCTGTTTGTCGTTGACTTCTTTTTGCTGTTGGGCCTTGAGTTCAAGGCTATTGACGCCGTCCTTGCACGCCTGTCTGCGGGCTTCGTTTCCGATGGCGTTCATCAGCGAGTCCAGCGACATGCTGCCCACCGGGATGGACAGCACCGGGAGGCCGAGCTGCTCCAGCGTATTGTTCAGGGTCATGTCGCCGACAGCCGGAGGAAGGGTCGTCCCTCCGACCTGCCGGGCTCCGGTCAACTCCTGCATGGCGGTGGACGCGTCTATGTTTCCGGTCTGAAAACGGTTGATGGTGAGGTCGCTGCTCATGGCTTCACCCTTACGCCTTGCTTTCCAGCATCTTGAGAAGCTCTTTGGCCTTGTCCCTGCACTGGGCATGGGCCGCATTCGATTCTTCGCCCATGGTGAGCAGCCCTTTCAAGGCTCCCACGGCATTCTCCTTGTCACCCATCTTGATGTAGCAGTTGGCAGCGTAGAGGAAGGGAGAAGGGTCAGAAAGTCCGGAAGCCACGCCGGCCATGGAGTACGCGTCCACGGCTCCCTGCAGGTTTCCGTTGGCCTGACGGCAGCCCGCCAAGCCCATCCAGAAGCGGACTTCCGAGTGTTTGTACAGGCACAGGGACTGAAAGATGATCTCCGCGTCGCTGAAGTTGCCCGAGGTGTAGAGGTTGTAGCCCAGGGAATAGAGGCCTTCGAGGACTTCCTCGCTCATGTTGGCCACGTCGCTGATGCTGGCGCCGTTCTGCATCGCCTTGACGATGGCCTGGATTTCTTGATCGTCGAGGGAAGACTGGGTGGTATTCATGGATGTCTCTCTGGCCCGGGTGGCAGCCGGCATGAGCACGGATCTGCGGACGGGTGGTGTTTTTTTGGTTGGAATGCGTTACTTTTCCGGGCTTTGTTCTATTGCCCGCGGGCGATGTTGGTCAGCACCTGGTTGGCGTTGCTGATGGCCGTGTTCGCGCCCTGCAGAAAGGAATTGTGCTGTCCGATGAAGTCCTGCAGATAGACCATGAGAGTCTGGGTCTTGCTGCCGATCTGTTCCTGGTAGTTGGTCAGGGATTTGAGGTTGTACTCCCATTCATCCTTGTTGTGCTTCGTGTCGTTTCCTGTCTTGTCAAAGGACAGGCCCCGGTCGTCGAAAAATTTTTTCATATCAGCGGGCATGGTCGTGGCCTTACCGTCCGTCTTGGCCGTGTTCTGTAGGGCCCGGGCCTTTTCGATCATACTCGCGCAGGCCTTCTGCTCAGCCTGGATGTCCTGGATCTGTGCCATATAATCGTTGGCCTGATTCTTACATATTTGAGACTGGGCCATCTGCAGCTTGGCGAACATCATCTGGATGCCGCCTGCCGGGCCGAGGTCGATATCGGACATGATCTGGGAAAGACTCTGGGACCCGGAAATTGGTGTTGTCATGGTTATGTCCTCTACGGTTGTGGGCTTGGTGCGTTTGTGTGTGCCGGATCGCGAATACCCGATTGCGGCGTGTTTGTTTTGCGCTCGCGACTATCCCGGCGATTCTACTGTCCGCGGGCGATGTTGGTCAGCACCTGGTTGGCGTTGCTGATGGCCGTGTTCGCGCCCTGCAGGAAGGAATTGTGCTGTCCGATGAAGTCCTGCAGATAGACCATGAGAGTCTGGGTCTTGCTGCCGATCTGTTCCTGGTAGTTGGTCAGGGATTTGAGGGTGTAGTCCCATTCGTCCTTGCCCAGGATGTAGTCCTTGTCCGAGTTCGGGTAGCTGAGATTGCGCTCGTCCATGAAATCCACGAGCTTCTGTGGCATGGGGTAACAGTCCTTACCCGCCGTGGTCGTGCCACTGATGCTTTTGATGCCGACGCCCTCTCCGTTCTTGCCCTTGTTCTGAAGGTCCCGGGCAGTGGCGATCAAGTCGGCGCAGGCCTTCTGTTCGGACTGGATGTCCTGGATCTGTTTCATGTAGTCGTTGGCTTGATTTTTACATATCTGAGACTGGGCCATCTGCAGCTTGGCGAACATCATCTGGATACCGCCAGCCGGGCCGAGGTCGATATCCGCCATGATCTGGGAGAGGCTTTGAGGACCTGTGACTTGTGACATGTGAGTACCCTTGCTGATATTTGGGTGAGGTGAGTGCGATCGATATCACACAGCCATCAGAGTCGGACAACCCCGCGTCGTCCGGTTCCGGGAGCCTTCGCGCCAGTGACCGGAGCGGGAGCGCTCTGTGCGGAGCGGGCGGCGCCTTCACGCTTGGCCTTGTCCTGGGCTTCGGACATCATTTTTTGTAGTTCCGGCGGCAGGTCCGTATCCAGTGCCGCCAGCAGATCATCTTCCGATATGCCAAGTCCTTTGAGCTGCGCATCGAACTGCGTGTTGAGCCTGGAAAGTTCTTCCTTCAATATCTGGATTTGCTGCTCTTGTGCATGGAGATCCTTGTCTGAAAAAGCCATGTCGTCCTCCTGTTTTTGTTTGTCGAATAGCAGATGGCGTGCCAAAATTATGATTACGCCGTGAGAGCTGGTCTATAGTAAAGTTCAGGCGTTTTTTTGTAAACGTCGTGGTTGTTTGCGCCGCAAAATGTGTTTCAAGGCGAGCTCTATGTTGGCGGCAACTTTGTAGGCGTTTTTTGCTTGTTTAAAGTACTCCAGTTTCTCGATGGAAGCAAGCATTCATCTGTGTTCTTGCGGCATTACGACTCCTGTGGTACATTATTTAACTATTGGCCCGAATATTGGTAGGAACTCGGAGAGACCCGTTTTCCATCGCAGAAGGAGAGGATCATGAGCGTTGATTTTTCCATCAACACCCAGTTTGCCCGGCAGGGCCAGGACGCCGGAGCCGCTTCCGCCGGGTCGGCCATGACCGGGACGTTCATGGGACGCCAGGCCGCGGCCGTGGCTTCGCCCATGTCCCTGCTGGCCGACGCCGCCGAGGAGATGACTTTCGCGGCGGACACGACGGACGAGTTCGAGCTGTCCGACCGCAAGGAACGCAAAAAGCCCTCCGAATCCCTGATCGAACGGGTGCAGATGTATCAGGAGATGATGCACGAGGCCGGCAAGACGCGGGACATGGACGAACTGACCCGCCGGTTGCGCCAGGGCGGAGGGAAGGATCAGGCCTTGCGTGAGGCCCGCGAGCACTTCCCTGACCCGTCGGACGCCTGGGCGGCCCTGGCCGGGTCACTGGATACGCTGGAGAAGGAAGGGGCGGACGCGTCGGTGTGCGACGGCATTCGGGCCGCCATGGACGAGTTGCGGGCGCAGGAGGGGCCGGCCATCCATGCCGGCATCCAGGGCGCTCTGGCCGCCAGGGAATTCGACGGCCTTGGCTCCTCGGACGACCTGCGGGGCATGTATCGCCAGACCGTGCTTGATTTCGGGACCGTCAACGACGTTCTGGCTCATGTTCTCGAACGCCACGGTGACGTCGGTTTCGACAAGGCCATGGATTTTTTGTTCCGCGCCCTGGGCAACGACCTGGCTGCGGATATCCCCAGCATGGACAAGACACATCTGGAAAGCGTGCACGCCAATCTGGGCCAGGTGCGGCTGCTGCAGAGCGCCCATACGCTGTGCGACAAGATGCTTGAGCGCTGGGAGAACGTGCATGGCGTGTATGGGGTGCGGGACGGGTCCCTGCGGCCCATGGACCTTTTGGGTGAGATCGTGGGGCTGCGCAACGAACGCTTCCTCGGGGCCATGCACATCGACCGGATCACTGCGCGGGCGCAGGCTCCGGACATCGAGCACGAGGTTCTTTTTCTGCAGGAAATGCTCAACATGACACGAAGTTTCCCGTCACAGCTCTTCGACGGCGACCAGGAGCGCATGAAAGTGCTCGATGCCGTGCAGGAGCGCGTCGATAACGCCATTGCCCGCGAGGACGAATTTCTCGCGGCCCAGGAAGAGGGTTGACCATGCTTGATCGTGAAATCGCCGAATTCGGTCGCCGGATGGGCATGCCGGACTTCGCCCTCGTCGGCGGCGATGTCGCCGCCCTGGATGTCGAGAGCCTCGGTCGCGTTTATTTTGAAAGGGGCGAGGGGGAGCTTCTCGTTTACCTCGCGTTCCCGATCCCGGCACATGACGCAAAAGCCCCGCAACGGGTGCTGGAGCTGTGTGGATATCGCCATGCCCATCCCATGCCCCTTTGCGGAGGAGTGCATGCGGGCAATGCCGTGCTCCTGACCCGCATGGACGAGCGCACCGTTACGGCCGCCATGCTTGAAAACGCCATTGCGTTTCTGGGAAAGATGCAGGAGCGCATCGCATAATTTCTCTGATTTTTCATATCATAAATTTCGATGCCATGAGGAGACGCCATGGAAACGCAGGTCTTTATAGATGCGCTGAGTCAGGCCCTGGGACAGCAAGTGGAAAAGGACGGGGACGGGGCTTATGCCTTCATGCTCGACGGCGTGCCGGTGCTGCTGCATTACAGGCCGTCGGATTCATCCTTTTTGCTGCACATGGAGATCGGGTATCCGACAGGCCTGGGCGGACGGATTCACGCCCGCTTGCTCGGAGCGAATTTTCTGCTCTCCGAGACCCATGGCGCGGCCATCAGTCTCGATGAACGGACGGGTCTGGCTTTTCTGGAGCTTGCTTTTGGAGTGGATGCTCTGGACGGGGCCGGCTTTGTGGCCAGGATCGAGGGATTTGTCGCCTTGGCGGACGAGTGGACCAGGCGTTTGCGGGAATGGAACGATGAAATCGAATCTCAGGTCGGGGGCCGGATCGAGACCTTCCTGCGTGAATTGGAAAGTGGGACCGAGGACGATCAGGCCGACGAGGTCAAGGCGGCGGAAACAACCATGATTCGGGTGTGAGTCTGCGGCTCGCGTAGTTCAAACAGGTTCACGACCATCAGGGGGATTCATGGCACTGAGCATTGATAATTTTTTCCGTCAGACCGAAGTCGGGGCAACGCAGAGCGATCAGAAAGTTTATGTGCGCCAGGACGAAAAACTGGCCAAGACGTCGGCTTTTTCCTTTTTCCGGGGGCACGCCAGGGCCAGGGAGAACGATACGACGGCCAGGGCCTTTCTTGACACCATTCGCCGCGACCCGGTTTACAGTAAGTATATCGATATCGCCAAAGAAGTGCTCGATGCCAGCCGGCAGGAAGGAAAACCCCTGCGCACCCGGCACATATCCATGGTCAGGGAGCAGGTGGACCGCCAGTTGTCCCTCGATTTGGGCCAGGCCATCGCTATCGGCCAGCGGTTGGCCGGTGAAGGCGTGATTCCCGAAGGATTCGGGACTTCTTTTGGCCAGTTCTGCATGACACATGCCCTGGGCGCCCAGGCTCTGGACGGCCAAGCCCTGCCCGGTGAACTGCTGCGGGATTTTCTCCAGGCCGAAGTTGTGGGGCAGCATGTGGCCAAGCTCTGCCGGGACAGGGGCTTGGGAGACGGCGCCGACACGGTGCGCGCTATTCTGGAGAAAACGGGAGCTCTGGCCCACGGACTGGATCGCGCCTTTGACGGACACGATCTTGACGCCCACGCCTTGCGCCTCGAAGGGATCATGGCCGTGCTGGACGATTCTCTAGGCAAGGATCTGGATGTGTTGCAGGAGTTGCAGGCAGGAGGAACGAACCTACGGGAACTCGAAAACGCCCCGGATGTCCGCGCCGTATTGCAGACCTTGATTCAGGCCGTGGATTCCGGAGCCGCGAATCGGGGAGATGTGAACACGCTCTTCGCCGCCATCCGGATGGAGGGCAAAGATGTTGGCTCGGCCGAAGGACGCTGCGACGCGGTGCGTTCTTTCCAGCTCAATGATCTGGGCTCCATCGTGGGACGGGAACTCATGACCGAACTGGGCGTTCCGGAAAATCTCGGCTCTCCCCTGGCGCATCACCCGCAGGTGCTGTCCGAGGCCAGCAAGGTCTTGGATGTCATGGTTCAGCCGCCGGCCATTCCCACCAAAGAGCAGGCGAAGAGCGCCCTGGAAGGCGCGCTGCGAGCCTTCATGGAAAAGAAGCTGCCCGAGGTGCGAGAGTTCGTGGTCATGTCCACCAATCCGCCCCTGGAGCTGGAGCCCAAGGCCCTGTCGCCGGAGACCCTGCCCAGGTTCATCAATGTTCTGCTCGAAGAGGACGCCATGCTTGATCCACTGCTGGGCGGTGACTTGCCTGCGGATTTTCTGCAGCGAGTTGAGCGGCACAGCCACGTCGTGGAATCGTGTACCCACGGCGTGACCGGTACCTTCGGGTCCGATGATTTTTTGCATGTTCAGTCAGGGGCGATCCAGCTTCTTCTCGCCCGGCGGGGTGTGGAGCCAGGGCAGCACAAGGATGTTCTGAGGGCGGCCATGGAAAAATTCGGCCCTCTGGCGTCGGAATTGACCACTGTGAGCTTGTCTTGCGGCGACGGGTCTCTGCAAGGTGCGGGGGTGCAGGATCTCCACCTGACTTCCCTGGGAGCCTACCGTACCCTTGAGTCGCATATGATGGTCATGCTTCGTCTTGTTCCCGAAGATGTGCTGGTGGATATGCAAATCCCCGGAAAGGATTACCGCGAACGTACGGGTAACCTTCTGGAACAGAGCTTTCAACGCGAGATCCCCAGCGAGGAGCTGTCCGACGCCACGCGCCTTTTCGTGCGCGCCCACGGGGTGGATATTCCCGACATGTCCGAGGACGTGCGTGCTCGGTTGGACGGGGTGGTCCGGTCCCGTCAAGAGGATGGGATGTCAAAGGCGCGGAGCGAAACCTTCGAGGCCGTGTTCGACGAATTTTTTCCGCGCGGCAGTGGCAACATCGAGGAAAATCCCGTCATGTTCTACACCGCCTTCGACGAGGCGGCGCGCACCGCAGATCTCTCGGGCGTCGATTCGGACCGGATTAGTGCCGGGAGCATGTTCCTCCCCGCTCGTGATGCCTGCGCTGAATGGATGGAGACGCATCCTGGGCCCATTGATCCGGCGTCGCTCAGGGAAGTGGTCATGAATTCCATAGCCGATTCCCTGGTCGCCCTGAAAACGGTTCTGGACGGCATCGACGCCCTGCCCGAACCCCAGGGACGGTGGCCGGAAAAAGGTGCGTTCAGCGCCCGGGAAAAGGCGGTGATGAAAGACATGGCCATGACTACGGGGCTGCGCGATGTCGATCTGATCGTTCGCCTGGCCGAATTGGCTCGGGACAAGGCTTCGGGGGTAAAATTTCTGTGTTTGGATGAGAACACGGACAAGAGTTTTTCGCAGGGTGTTATCGAACTGGCCACCTCGTTCATGCCGCTTGCACGCCACCTTGCCGAGCATCCGGTTTCCGGCAGCGAGGACGCCCTGAGCGGCATGCTCATGATGACCGTGGGCTTCTCGGAGCTTGGCCGGGAGGAATTGGGTCGAATGTTCGACAGCCTGGACGGCGGTTTGGGGCAACAGGTTTCCGGTGCCTTCAATTATTGCAGGGAGGTCGATGATTCGGCCAGGCCGACGATGTTCGCTGCCACGCGGATTATGGAAGAACTGCGCATGATAGCCGGAAGCCGCCTGGGTATCCGGGTCGAACGTGAACCTTTTTTCTTTCAACATACGGTATCCGAAGTCGGCGACATCGGCGGCGAGGTCATGGTCAACATCAATAAGCTGCGGAGGAACACCTTTTCGGAGTTGGATATCTCTCTTGGCCGGGTGGTGCCGAATCTGAACGCGGCCCAGATGGAAACGCTGCGCGGTATTGCCGGTCGTCTTGAGGTTTCGATGCCGCAGGAATTGCGCTTTTTGACTCCATTCCTGATGCAGGGTAATGCCCGCTCGCTCCTCGCGGCCCAGCGCGCGAGCGGCGGCCAACCGCTGTCCGCCTTCCAGATTTGGAAGGCCGTGACCGGGCACTCCGCGCCGTGGACTCTCAAGGAAAACGACTTGGGCAGACGTTTGCTCGGCCACGTGCTTTCGACATACGACCGGGCTCTGGGCATCTCCTGCCCGGACATGGATCCGGCGCTGCGCCAGAATTCTGTACTGGACGCCTTCACCAGGGGCCTGCCTTTTCCCAAGCTCATGGATCTGACCCGGCCAGGGGCGCGCCTGACCCAGGATGACATTGGTCTTGACCTGGGCATGTCCAGTCTCCGGGATTATAGGCCCGATAACGCCTACGGTCTGGTCACGGATTTCAGACGGCGAGGGCAGAATACCGTCATGCGCATGGAGTCCGCCGACGGACGAGGTATGCAGACCCAGCCCTTTAATATTCCGGATGCGGAAAACGTGCCGACCCATCCTATGTTCACGGCTCTCGTTGCCCACGTCCGCAGCATGACCGTATCGTCCGCACAAATGGCCCGGACCCTTCAGGCCTTCAGTCAGGCAGGCCTGGTCGTGGCGCGCGTGATGAGCACGACTTTTCCCGGAGTTCAGCTCAGCGAACACGGGGATTTTTCAGTGACAGCTGTTCAGCGTGAGGATAACACCGTCACGGTCGACATAGACTCCGACCCGGCTTTGCCGCTGAGGTTTCATCAACGCTACGTGATTGAGCCTGGCGGCAACCATCGCTGCACGGAATTCGTCATGGAGCGCAGGTAGCAGAGAAGTGCGTTCCGCCTGCGGGAACGCTGTCATCGATTTCAGATCAACGGAGTTTTCATGGTTTCATCCATCAACAATCTGCTCGATCCGTCCCTGGGCATCCAGGACATCATGGACCCGGGACTTTCCGCCGACGGACAGCTGCCCCAGGCCAGGCCGCTGGCAGCCAGCGTGCTGCGCGAGGCTGGCCTTGAGGAACTCTATTCGCCCCTCAACGCCGCCAGGCTCGTGGAACAGGCGCTGTGTCCGGACGTGGGCGACGGCGAGTTGCTGCGGCCCGAGGTTTTCGCCGCCAACCTGAGCGAAAGCTTCGAGGCCCTGAAGGACAGTCAGAATCCTGAAGTGCGGGATTTCCTGAACACGGATCTACGCCTGTTGCTGGAAAACCGGGACCTTCTGCAGGCCTACACCGGTCTGATGATCGGAGGCTAGCGTGAATCTGCAGCGACAGCACCGCGAGACCCTGCTCATTCTTGGATACATGTATTTGCGCATGGGCGAACTGGAGCGGGCGGGCCGCCTTTTCGCCGCCCTCATCGCCGTGTCCGGGGAACGGGCCGGGAGTTCCGGCACGCCGGCCCTGGATGTCCTTGACCGCTTGGCCCATGCCAGCATGGCGATGGTGGACCTGGAGCGCGACGATCCGGGAGCGGCCCTGGACAACCTGCACAAGGCCATGGACGGCCGCGTCCTCTCCTCCCGCGAGGCAGCTCTGCACCTGCTGCGTGCCCGGGCCCTGTGGCGACAGGATCGGCGCGAGGAGGCCAGACAGGCGGTGGACGCCTTCATCGGACTGGGTGGACGCCTTGACGGCGGCCAGTCCGACGGGGAGGCAAAGTCGGCCCGATCAGATAAAAGCGGGACCAGAGCATGAACGCATTCGCCATAGCCCGCTCGGCCGTAGGCATGATCACAAGGCACAACGACCTGTCCATCGTCGCCTTGCTGGTCATCGTGGTGGGGCTCATGATTTTGCCCCTGCCCACGCCCTTGGTGGACGCCTTCATCGGTATGAACATGGCCTTGTCCTTCATCATGCTCATGATGTCGATGTACGTACGTACGGCCTTGGATTTTTCAGTCTTTCCGACCATGCTGCTTTTCACCACCCTGTTTCGGGTGGGACTCAACATCACCACCACTCGCCTCATCCTCCTTCAGGCCGACGCGGGCGAGATCATCTTCACCTTCGGCGACTTCGCCCTGGGCGGAAATTTCGTGGTCGGCGCCGTGGTCTTTCTCATTTTGACCATCGTGCAGTTCCTGGTCATCGCCAAGGGCGCCGAGCGAGTGGCCGAGGTCGGGGCCCGTTTCACCCTGGACGCCATGCCGGGCAAGCAGATGTCCATTGATGCGGACATGCGCGCCGGGGTCATCGATATGGCCGAGGCCCAGTCCCGTCGCCAGCGCGTGAGCCAGGAAAGCCAGATGTACGGCGCCATGGACGGAGCCATGAAGTTCGTCAAGGGCGACAGCATCGCAGGCATGATCATAGCCGTGGTCAACATCGTCGGCGGAACCATTATCGGCATTTCCCAAAATGGAATGACGGCCGGAGAGGCGTTGCACGTCTATGGCATCCTGACCATCGGCGACGGTCTGGTCTCCCAGATTCCGTCCCTGCTGGTGTCCATCTCGGCCGGCGTCCTCATCACCCGCACCGGCGATTCCGAGGTCAACGTCGGTACCCAGATCGGCGAGCAGTTCTTCAACCAGCCCAAGGCCCTGCTTATGGCTGGAGGTCTGGTATTCCTTTTTGCTCTTATTCCCGGATTTCCCAAGCCACAGCTCTTCGCCCTGGCCGCGTGCCTGGGGGGGCTTGGCTACGTGCTGCGTCGCATCAGCCTGCTGCCTCAGACCCATGACGCCCGGGCCGAGCTGACCAGGTCGCTCAAGCCTTCGGCCACGCCCAAAAAGTCGGGCAAGCCCTTGCCGGGCGGGCAGCGCGACGAGTTTGCGCCGACAGTGCCCATCATCCTCGACATCTCCGAGGACATGGGGGACAGCCTTGACTACGACTCCCTCAACGAGGAGCTGGCGACCCTGCGCCGGGCCCTGTATTTTGACCTGGGCGTGCCCTTTCCGGGCATCAACATTCGCCCCAACCCCGGCCTGGAGGATCTGAGCTATTCCCTGCACGTCAACGAGATCCCCATGTCGCGGGGGAAGCTGGAAAGGGGCATGGTTCTGGTCCGGGATACGCGCGAAAATCTGCGGATGCTTGGCGTGGACGTGAAGGAGGGCGAGCGTTTCCTGCCCGACGTGGATCCTCTTTGGGTGCCTGCGGCCCAGAGTCCGAGCCTGGCCCGCGTGGGCATCTCCTGCATGAGCCATCCGCGTATTCTGGCCTACCACCTGTCCCTGATCCTGTCGCGCCACGCTTCCTCCTTCCTGGGCCTGCAGGAGACCAAGTACCTCCTGGACCGTATGGAGGAACGCGCCCCGGATCTGGTGCGCGAGGCCACGCGCCTCATGCCCACCCAGCGCATCGCCGAGATATTCCAGCGCCTGGTGCAGGAACAGGTCTCCATCCGCGACCTGCGCGGCATCCTGGAGGCACTGGTGGAATGGAGCCCAAAGGAGAAGGACGCGGTCATGCTCGCCGAGTACGTGCGCACGGCCCTCAAACGCCAGATCAGCTATATGTACTCCAAGGGGCAGAACATGCTGCCGGCCATTCTCATGGAGCCCTCTGTGGAGGAGACTATCCGCAAAGCCATCCGGCAGACATCGGCGGGCGCGTTCCTGGCCCTGGACCCGGAGACCACCCAGCGCTTCATGAAGGCCGTGGGCGAGGCCGCCGGCAGATACAAGACCAGCACCCAGAAGCCCGTTCTGGTGGTCTCCATGGACATTCGCCGGTATGTGCGTCGGCTCATCGAGGGGGAACACTATGGCCTGGCCGTGGTGTCGTACCAGGAGATCACGCCGGAGATTTCGGTCCAGCCCGTGAACAGGATACGCCTGTAGGGCAAGGCCAGGGGGCCGTCGTCAACTTCCAAAGGAGAGGTGATGGAAGTCACTGCCATTAACTATGCCGTGCAGGCCCTGTACCTGGTGCTCATGCTCTCGTTGCCGCCCATCGTGGTTGCCTCGGTGGTGGGCATCATCTTCAGCCTGATCCAGGCCATCACCCAGCTTCAGGAGCAGACCCTGTCTTTTGGCGTCAAGCTCATCGCGGTCATCGCGACCCTGTTCGTGATGGGTGGCTGGCTGAGCGGTCAAATTTTGCGATATGCTACTGAAATATTTAACAATTTCTACTTGTCGTAATGAGTAAAGGGGGGGGCGGATGAATCTGGAAGCCCTCTTTCAGGAGCTCCGCGTCATGGACCATCTGCTGGCCGTGCTTCTGGGCATGCCGCGTCTGTTCATGATCATACAGACGGTTCCGTTCCTGGGCGGCACCATTGTCACCGGTCAGATTCGTGTGGCCGTGGCCTTTGCCTGCTATATGTTCATCCATCCCATGGTTCTTGATCAGCTTGATGTGCCTCAAGTCATGACCATGGCCGTCATGGGACAATTGACCCTTGTTTTGCTCAAGGAGAGTCTGCTCGGTTTCCTGCTGGGTTTTCTAGCCGGGATGCTGTTCTGGGCCGTGCAATGCGCGGGCTTCTTCATTGACAACCAGCGCGGTGCGTCCATGGCCTCGGGCGCTGATCCCCTGTCCGGGGAGGAGACCTCCCCGCTGGGTTCCCTGCTTTTCCAGTGCGCGGTATACCTGTTCTTTTCCGGCGGCGCCTTCCTGGCCTTCCTCTCTTTGGTCTACTCCAGCTACGAGGTCTGGCCAGTGGCTTCATTGCTGCCCGCCGGCCTGTTCGAGCGCGGCGCGGATGTGCCCCTGTTCTTCGCCGGCCGCGTGGCCTGGCTCATGAGCACCATGATTCTGCTCTCGGCTCCTATCGTGGCCGCCTGCCTGCTCACGGACATGTCCCTGGGCCTCATCAACCGCTTCGCGGCGCAGCTCAACGTGTATATTCTGGGCATGCCCATCAAGAGCGCCCTGGCGGCCTTTCTCCTGTTCGTGTCCTTCGGGCTTCTCATGTCCCAGATCGGAGGGCTTTTCGCCACCATCGGCAACGACCTGGCAATGCTGCGGATTCTGTTCCATGAGTGAGAAGACCGAACAACCCACGGCAAAGCGCCTGCGCGAGGCGCGGGAGAAGGGCGACGTCTGCAAGAGCCAGGACGTGCCGGCGGCCATGTCCGTGCTCGCCATCGCCGTTTATCTTTCGGCCATGAGCGACTCCATCTACGAGACTCTCTCGACCATGACGGAGGTGCCCATGATCGTCATGAGCCTACCCTTCGAGCAGGCTCTGCCCCTGGCCGCCGACGTCACGGTGGCGTGCTTTCTGAAACTGGTCCTGCCCATCGTAGGCCTGGTCATGGTTACCTCCATCGTGTCCAACCTGGCACAGGTCGGTGTCCTTTTCGCCTTCAAGGGCGCCATGCCCAAGCTTGAGAACATAAGTCCCTCCAAGTGGTTCCAGAAGGTTTTTTCCATCAAGAACGCCGTGGAGTTCCTCAAGAACATACTCAAAGTCGTGGTCCTGTCCTGGGTGGTCTGGTTGATAATGTCCGCGCACCTGAAGACCCTCTTCACCATCCCCAACGGCAACGTCGGGCACCTGTGGGCGGTGCTGGGGGAGGCCATGCACGACCTGCTCTTCGCCGCGGCCGGTGCGTTCTGCGTTATCGCCGCCGTGGACTACCTCTTCCAGCGCTGGCAGTACAACAAGCAGCACATGATGAGCAAAGACGAGGTCAAGCGTGAGTACAAAGAGATGGAGGGCGATCCAATGATCAAGGGCAAGCGCAAGCAGCTGCAGCAGGAGATGCTGGCGCAGAACACGCTGGGCAACGTGCGCAAGGCCAAAGTGCTCGTGACCAACCCGACACATTTTGCCGTGGCCCTCGATTACGAGAAGGACAAGACACCCCTGCCGATCATTCTGGCCAAGGGTGAGGGCCTGCTGGCCCGGCGCATGATAGAGATCGCCCAGGAAGAGGGCATTCCGATCATGCAGAACGTTCCCCTGGCTCACGCCCTCTTTGAGACGGGCACGGAAAACGCCTACATCCCCAAGGATCTTATCGGGCCCGTGGCCGAGGTGCTGCGCTGGGTGCAGAGTCTCGGAGCCGACGGTGCGCGCGGCAGATAACTCAAGGTATTACTCATGACTTACGAGAAAAAGTTTCTGAATACGCTCATTTCCCTTTGCGACGACTTGGCTTGGGGTCGCCCGGCCAGCGAGGAGCAGCTCTTCGACCTGACCCGTCCCGGGGCAGGCCCCGAGGACTATGTCCGCCTGGCCGAGGCCTTCGGCATGATGCTCGTCAAGGTCGAGGGCCGGGAATTTCATCGCGACGAACTCATCGCCGAACTCAAGACCCGAAACGCGGAACTTGAGGAGATTCGTGTCCTGCTGGACCAGCGCAACCGGCACCTCATGCAGACCGTGCAGGACGCCTACCAGCCCCGGCGGATCATCGGCAGTTCCGAGGCCATGCGCCGTGTCGTGGAGCTGGCCCTGTCCATCGCCAGGCGGCCCATCAACACCGTGATCCTTGGCCCTACGGGTGCAGGCAAGGAGGTCGTCGCCAAGATGGTGCACTATAATTCTTCGCGTCGCGAGGGACCCTTCGTGGCCGTGAACTGTTCGGCCATCCCCGAAAATCTCTTCGAAAGCGAGATGTTCGGCATCGAGAAAGGCGCGGCTTCGGGCGTGGGGTTCAGGCGCGGCCTGGTGGAAGAGGCCAGCGGCGGCACGCTTTTCCTGGACGAGGTGGGCGAGATGAGTCTGGCGCATCAGGCAAAATTTCTGCGCGTGCTGGAGGAGCAGGAGGTGCAACGCGTGGGGCGCAACAAACCGCTCCCCGTGGATATCAAGGTCATCGCGGCGACCAACGTCAGCCTGGAGGAGGCTGTTCGGGAGGGGCGTTTCAGGTCGGATCTGTACTACCGGATCAGCGTGGCGGAGATTCGTCTGCCTCCGTTGTGCGAGCGCGGCGACGACATGCTGCTCCTGGCCCAGCATTTCCTGGAGGAGCATTGCGCGCGTATGGGCCGTCTCCGCCTGATTCTGGCCCCTGGAGCCCGGGAAGCGTTGCTGGCCTATTCCTGGCCCGGCAATGTGCGCGAGCTGGGCAATGAGATGGAGCGGGCCGCTTCCCTCACCGTGGGCGACCGTGTTGAAGCGGCGGATCTGTCACCACGCATCACGGCTACGGTTCCCCGCCGTGTTGCCGTGCCCGCGTTCGCGGCAAACATTTCCGCAGCGAGAAATCCTGACCGCGACGCACTGGCCTTCAGTGGCAACGATCCGGCTTCGGACCACGGACCGCACGGAAAAGGCGCGACGGACCTCAACCTGCACCTCGTCGAGCGCTGGGTGGTCTCCGAGGCCCTGAACCGCTGCGCGGGCAACAAGACCAGGGCCGCTGAACTGCTAGGCATCACCCGCGAGGGTCTGCGCAAGAAACTGCAACGCATCGGGATGACGGAGTAGCCATGATCCTGTCCCTGCGCACCAAGCTTTTTTCGCTGGTAGTGGCGGCCATCGCCCTGGCGGCGGTGCCTATCATCCTGCTGACCTTCCGCGAGATCAACGACATGAGCCTGAGGCGCGAGCGGGAATCCTTCGGCAACGCAGTGCTCCTGGTCGAAGACAACATCGGCTCCCGCTACTTGAGCTTGCTGGCCAATAACATTCTGGGCGTGATGCAGCACAAGAACCAGTTGCGGCAGATGGCCATCCTGACCCGGACCACCTGGCTCGACATGGAAGGCTTGCCCGACGGGGCGGGGGAACGGGTTATCGGTAGTTGGGCACGTCCCTTGCTTGGTTTCGGTCTGCACCTCGACCTGTTCGAGGCGTCGGGGGCGCGCATCCTCGGCAGTCCCCTGATCCGGGAATTGGCCATGGATCCCGAGCGTACGGATCTCAAGGGCCGCCCCATCGCGACCATGATGCGTCATGAGCGGTTGCCTGCCGACGGCATGTTCGCGGTTTTCGGCCTGGATCAGGATTTGGTGGGCGTGCTGCCGGGCGCTCCCGGTCCTTTGCTCGTCTATTTTCTCCCCGTGCCCGAGCGCGAGGCCGTCATCGCCCTGGCCATGCAGCTTTCGGATATGCAAAAGGAGGCGGCCGCCACGGAGCGGCAGATCGCCGACAGCACCCAGGAGAAGTTCGATTCCCTGGAGTTGCACGAGAACGGCTTTTTGGCCCTGATCTCGGGAGAGAGCCGGATTCTTGCATTCAAGGGCAATCCCCAGGGGCGCGAAGAGGGGTTCATCCCCCGCGAGGGCCTGGAGCTGGCCCGGGAGAAGGGGTTTGTGGATTTTTCGGACCAGGGGGCTGGAGCCGGTTCCCGGGTCTTTCGCATCGCCTATTTCAAGGCTCTGGACTGGTACATCGTGGCCGCCGTGCCCCGGGACGAGATGGAGGCTCCGGCCAGGATTCTGTTGCGTCGAATGGTCGCCTTCGCCTTGGGTTCGGCGGTACTGAGCGTATTGGGCATGCTATTGGTCACGGCCCGGCTCATCAAGCCTTTGCGCACCCTGACCGGCCAGGCCCAGGCCCTGGCCGGCATAGATCTGACCCAGGCCACTTCTGACCGCGATGCCGGGGATTCACCCCTTCTCGCCCTGGCGCGGGAGTTGCCCGTGGGCCAGCGCGACGAGGTAGGCACCCTGGCCGCAGCTTTCGGAGACATGGGGCGAGCCCTGGATCAGAACATCCGCACTCTTATGGAAACAACCACGGTCAAGCAGCGCATGGAGGGCGAGTTGAACGCCGCCCGGGACATCCAGATGGGTATCCTGCCGGCCGCAGATGCTCCCGCCCATCCGGACTGCCTGGTGGCCTCGTTCCTGGAACCTGCCAAGGAGGTCGGCGGGGATCTGTTCGATTATTTTCAGGTGGCGGACGGCCGGCAAGCCATCATCATCGGCGACGTATCCGACAAAGGCGTTCCGGCGGCCCTGTTCATGTCCATGACCGTGACTCTGGTCCGTTTCGCCCTGGCCCAGATTTCGGACCCGGCCGAGGTCATGACCCGCATCAACGACAGATTGAGCGAGAACAATCCCGGCTGTATGTTCGTGACTCTTTTTATCGGTATCTTCGACCCGGCCACGGGTGAGCTGGAATACGCCAACGGCGGGCACTGCCAGCCTCTGGTCACTGGTCCGGACGGGTCCGTGCGTGCCATCGAGGGCATGAGCGGGCCCGTGGTGGGCGCCATGAGCGGCCTCCCCTATGAGCTGCACCGGACTGTGCTGGGCGCGGGGGAGACCTGTTTGTTGTACTCCGACGGAGTGTCCGAGGCCATGGATGAGGAGCGGCGTCTGTTCGGGGAGGATCGTGTCGAAGCATTGCTCGCAGCGCACGGAGGCGACACCCCGGAAAAGATCCTGCGGCATGTGTACGAGGCCATTGAGGCCCATCGCGGGAATGCCGCCCAGTCCGACGACATCACCATGCTCTGTTTTACCCGCAAGAGCTGAGGATTCTCAGAGACGATCAGGAGGACAGCGGCTTCACTGTCACGCCGTTCCAGCGTGAGGCAAGGTGTGCAAGGGCGTATTCCCAGTCCGGGGTGCGTTCCCCCACGGGGACGTAGTCCCGGTACCACGTGGCCAGACTCAGGGGCAGGACATCGGCCAGGGTCAGTTGCCCGATGCGGTTCAGATGCGCTCGGGTCAAGCCTCCGGCGGCGGCCAGTTCCACGCTGCCTGCCGGGCGGAGTTCCATGTCCTCGATCTGTACGGTCAGGGGTAGAGCCGCCAGACACCGGTCTGGGAGGTGGACGCGCAGTGGCGACCCGACTGCTTTCATGGCCGACGCCACGCCCCGGATCATGGTCGGGAGGTATTCCGCCAGGAAGATTCCGCCGAAGCAGCGCAGCCCATGGTCCAGGGTCAGGCTCATGTACGAAGTGAAAAGGCTCGGCACGATGGTTCCGGCAGCCAGGGCGTCGCGCAGGGCCGCGGGCCGCAGGGGAATGCACGTGTCCCCGAATCCGAGGCCGGCTTTGCCCGAAGGCGTCACGCACAGCCGCAAGGGACAGCGTCGGCCTTTTTCGTCGGCCATCCAGAAGAAAACAGTGCCGGCCTTGCCCGTGCGCCCAAGGGCCAAACCGTTGATGGCCTCGGTTCGCCAGCATCCGCGCACCCCGGCCAGCGTGTCGAGAACCAGGGCGCGAACCTGCGGGTCGAAAAGAATCCGGTGCATGACCGACCCCTCATCCTCCATATCTCGTCCGAGCAGCTCTGCTACCAGGGCTTCCATCTCAAGATAGATCACCTGTACGTGCCGGGCCTGACTGTAGCGCTCCGTGCACAGCGATGCGTTCACGCGTGTGACCTGCGCGCCGAACGTCGGCTGGTCCAGCACGTCGGGGCGCAGTACGTGCCCGTCCATGATGGCATCCACGGCTTCACGCTCCCAGCGCAGCAACGGAGGTCGCCCTTTATGCAGCCACAGGGCGCGCATGGTGCGCAGCTGCTTCATCGTCAGGGCGGGTGAACGGCTGGCCATCACGTCCTGCAGGGCACTGGAAAAGAAGGGCAGGTGTACGTGTGCTATGCCCTCGGCGTCCCGGCGCGAGAGCATGAGTCCCCGCGGGTAGGTCTGGCTCTGCAGGGAAACGCTGGAGCAGGACAGGACAGGAACGACCGGTCCGAAATCTGCTTCCAGCGGCTCGGACACGAGATCCCCCAGGGCGAAGAAATGGATGGCCTGGACCATCTCCGGAAAGCACTCCACTCCGTGGTAATTGGCGGCCAGTATCGACGAGTTGGCTGAAAGCCGATGGGCCAGAGCTCCTGCAGCCGCGTCGCCAAGCACTGGGGCGGTCATGGATCGCGCCGCCGCGAGCAGGGCACTGGAGACGGTTTGCTGCCCAGCCTGGCCGGGCGGGTTGTCAGTAAAGCCAGCGGCGATGCGCCCCAGCGGGGCATCGCCCCACTGGCGCAGCAGGGGGGGCAGGTGCGGAAGCCTGGCCCACAGCGGGGCGAGCAGGGGGAGGGAGATCAGTTCGTTCATGATTGTGTGGTCAGTTCCGCGATTTTCGATGGCTGGCGACTGCTGGTGACGGCGAAGGCCAGGCTCATGGCGGCCAGTCCAATGGCCATGACGCCCAGACCCGCGTTGCGGCCCCAGACGGCGATGATGATTCCGAGGCTCACGGGTCCCAAGACCTGTCCGAGCCGTTCGACGACGTTGTATATGCCCATGGCCCGGGCTGCGCCGTAGCGCTCCGTGGCGGGCAGTTCCAAGGCGTAAGCGCCCTGGGCGTTGGAAAGGATGGCGTTGGACAGGCCGAGCAGCGTGACCGCGAGGGTCGCTGCGGCGATGCCGTCCAGGGCCATGAGAGCCCCTACGCTCACCGCCGCTACGAGCCCGGCCAGGGCCAGGTGACGGTATTTGCGGTCCGAACGGTCCACGATGCGACCGAAGAGGGGGCCGAGATAGACGATGACCAGGGGGAAGATCATGGTCACGCGGCCGATGTCGGCCGGACTGGCCCCGCCCTGGTTCAGGGACACGGGCACGAAGAACTGGAAGAGGCACACGGTGACGAACGCGCCGGGTACGATGTTGAGGAACAGCAGCGCGGCCATGCGCGGGTCGGTGATGAAGGAGAGGGTCTCGCGCAGTCCCGGCATGGAATGTGCGAGGGCAGGGCCCTTGCGCTGGGGAGCGTGCTCCCGGGGCAGGGTGCGCCACAGGACGAGGCCGGTCAGAAGCATGAGAGCGGCCGCAACCTGGAAGGCTCCCGCATATCCCAGGCGGTCTGCGATGAGGCCGCCGCTGGCGCTGCCGCACAGGGCTCCGGCAAAGAGCCCGGCGAAGACCGCGGCCAGGTTGCCGGCCCGCTGGTCCGGGCGGGAGTGGGCCAGGACAAAGAGTTGGGCGGAGAGATTGAGCAGACCGTATCCGGCCCCGGCCAAGCCGCGCGAGGCGATATAGAGAAAGGGATCCGCGCTCAGGCCGCTGGCCAGATTGCCCAGAGTGACCACGGACACTCCTGTGAGCAGCAAAGGCCGCCAGCCCGAACGCTCGCTCCAGAAACCGCCGAGCATGATGGCCAGCCCGACCATGAACATCTCAAAAGAGACGGGCAGGCTCATGACCACGTCTGGGGGCAAGCCCAGCAGATCCGGGCTGAGTTCCCCGAGGCGCAGGGGCACGAAGGACAAAGACAGGTCGATGGCGAACATGCAGACGAAGATGATGGGACGCATGAACCCGGCCGAGGTGGACAGGGGCCTTGGGTCATTGAGTCTTAGACGCTCTTCGCGCATGACCAGAAGGTTGACCAGTTCCATCAGGAAGAGAATGGCGACCACGGTCATGGTCAGGGTGTCCAGGGTGATGGCCCGGATGTTCGCGGCCACGGCTTCCGAGGACATGAGTACACGCACGACGCCCGCCTTGAAGGGAACGTCGGTGGTCAGGGATTTTTCTTTCACGCGTTGCCAGTCTGCGTCATCCAGGGCGCCTTTGGCATCGGCAGCGTGGAGGCGGGTCCCGTCCGCGTCGAGAATGGCCAGGCCCTGGGCTTCGGGCAGAAATTGCTGCAGGCCAGCCATGTGCTGTGTGACCGGGGGAAGTTGGTTCAGGCCCAGTCCCAGGTCCAGCAGGTGATCGATTTCACCGCCCAGATGCCGTCCCAGCTGTCCCGCCACGGTGTCCATGTGGCTCTCGTTCATGTCCCGCAGGGGGGGCAGCATGGCTGCGGCGAAAAGGAGTTGCCCCGCCACCAGAGGCAGGACGAGGCTCGCGTAGACGCGTTTCTTCGGGAAGGAGCCTCCCGGCAACGGCGCGGTGCGGACCGTCAGGGCCAGAACGGTCAGGAGCAGGGCCGCTGCGGCGGTGATGCCGCCCAAAAGGCGAACGTTGTCCCGCAGCACTTGCCAGACTTGTTCCGAGCGCCGCTGGTCGTCCATGCCCAGGACCACGTGGCCCACGGCGCGACCTTCCCGATCTTTGAGTGGGCTGGCCAGCCAGAGGTTTCCGTCTTTGGAGAACTCGACGATGTTTCCCCGCACGGTGCCAGACTCTGCTGGGAGGTGGAAAATGCTGTTTTTGGGGAGCCCCCATCCTTCCAGCACGCGACCATCGGCCCCCAGGACGACCAGGGTGTCCGAGGCCGTGTCTTTGTAGGCGGCCAGAATCTGACCGAGACGCTCGACGCGCTCCGGGGTCTTGCCCAGGCGGGTCATGAGCCCGAGGCGGTGCCCCAGTTCCTCGCAGGTCAGGGCCTGCACGGCCAGCATGGGTTTGGCGTACTGTTTGTGCAAGGCCGAGAGGACCAGCACGCCGTAGAGTATCTGGGCGCAAAGCAGCGCGGTCAGGCCGCCGAGCAAAAACGGCAGCCGGCTCCGGTTTTGTGCGATGGAGACGGGTTTGGGACCTGGGGCTGTGCTCATCGGGCCAGGTCGGGGATCTGCTGATGGATTTCGTCGACGGCGGCCAGAATTTCGAAGGGCGGATTCCAGCCGATGAGCATGGCCATCTTCAGATTGATGGCCAGACCAAGCGGCCCTTCGAAGATTTGGTTCACATCGCGCGGCTTGGCGCCGTCAAGGACCTTGGCCACGGCGTTGGCCTCAAAGAGCCCCACGTCGTCGAAGTCCGTCTGGGCCAGGCTCATGAGCACTCCAAGTTTGGTTTCCCCGGGTCCGCTCTGGGAAAAGGAGGGGATGCCGGCGGCGATGATGGGTTGCAGCAGTTCTCTTATGCGGTGGCCCTGCATGCCCGTGTTGACGGTCAGATAGATGGCGTCGCACCGGGTGCTCAGGCTTTCCACGCAGCTCCGCAGGTTTTCAAAGGACTGGTCCAGATCCGGGAGGTTCAGCGTGGTGGTGCAGGGCACAAGTTCGATGCCCAGTTCCCGCGCGGCCTTCTCCACGGCGGGAATGCCGCTGGAGCTGCGGCCGTCGGGGGTATCCTCGTAGACCACGCCCATGCGCCGGAACTTGAACACGTCGTGAAAAATGGCCACCTGCCGTTCATAGCGCCCCGGTTCGACCTGGGCGTGCACGTGGTCCAGGCCCGAATCTTCAGCCGAAGCGACGATCCCGGCATCCACGGCGTCGGTCACGGACATGGAGAAGGTCGGCACCGAGTGTTCGTCTGTGGCCATGTCCTGTCCGGCCCATGTTCCAAAAGCCAAGATGATATCCACATCGCCGCGTTCGTGGATGCGGCGCATGATGTCGGCCTTGTTGGACACGCGCAGCTTTTCGTCCCAGTTGGAGCTGTAGTAGCCGTCGGGCAGGAATTCCATTCTGCCGCCGCCAGCGTTGGCGCAGAGCCAGGTCCACATTTCCTGCGTGCTTTCTGAGTTTTCCGGTACGGGGACGTCGCCGTTTTCGATGAGCCCCAGCTTGGCCAGGCCGCGCACCGTGCCGGCGAAGATCTGCTGGTAGTCGGTGTAGGGTCCTCCCTCGACATAGGCGACGCGCCATTTTTTATGGGGATTGGAGGATGCGTCGGCGGACTGCTCGGCCCACGCGCGTGCGAAGTATCCTGTCATCAGGATGCAGGTGGCGCTCAGCAGCAGGACAGCGGCAAATCCGAAAAGTCGCGGCCAAGGTGACTTTTGACTCGTGGCGACAGACACTGGTGGCTTGGACAGAAAGGGCAGGGGCATGTCTGTTTCCTGGGTTGCATTTGACATGAGCGAAATGTGTTCGAGCGAACGGGCCTATGGAGTGCGTCCTGACTACGGAGCTGTCTACGGCAACCTGGGTCCGGGGATCAAGCCACTTTCCTCGATAAAATCGGAAAGTCCCGGCTTGCCGGGACTTTCCGAGGAGTTTGATGGACCTGGTCAGTTCGGACAGGAGCTGAACAGTGCGTCCCAGTCGTCGAGTCTGACCACAGGATCGTCGCTGCCGGCACCCTGAATCGTGAAGTTGAGGGACAGGTTGCTCCCAACCTGATCATTTCCGTCAACGTCGTTGACTTTTTGCGTATTGGTTTCGCAGTGCACGGCCACGCTGTCGCCATGGGTTATCACGGAAAGCATCATCGATGCTGGCTGACCTGTGTTCGGAGAAACCGCGTTTTGCACAGTGCCTCCATGCATGCTGAAGTCCATGAACAGCGGATTCAGCCCCGGATCCCTCATGCAAGCCTGGCTCATCATGCCCATGAGACCCTGGTGGGCGACGCGGGCGATCTGCTGGGCCGAGGGCAACCCTCCGGCCGCGTCGATGAAGGCTTGGAGTGCCTCACGCTTGGCAGTTTCGGAAATGCCGCTGCCCTGACCTCCGAAGTGTTGGCCGTTGACCGAGATGCCGTTTCGGAAAAAATCCTTCACGAACTGTTCACCCAGTCCGGCCGGCTCTCCTTTTTGTGGCGTGCGGACGTCATGGCCCAGTTCCGTGGCGAAGAATCGGCTGATTTGCTCATGATCGACCTGGCCGCGCGCAATGCTCTGCATGTGGTCGCCCAGGGCGACAACACCCCGGCCAATGAGTGGGCGTATTGTATCAAGGCGCATCAACCCGACTTGTTGCCCACCTTGCTGGATTTGCCGGGCATGTTCCTGGTTCGCGCTTGTTTGCGCGGTGCTCAGAAACGCGTCGCTGCCGGCCCTGACCAGGATTGGCTTGATCAGATCCATGGCCTGCCGGGGCGCTCGGGGAAGAGCTTCATCGGGCAACCCTGCTTGGCTGCACAGTCCCAGATAGGCGTGGCTGATTTTGTGAGCGATCTGCGAGGCGGAGTTGCGGGCGGTTGGGTTCATGGGGCCGAGATTCTCTCCACCGAAGGCCATGACGTCGTTGATTGCGGCCATGGCTTCCCGGCATTGAGGTGCGGTCAGAATATCCTGCAATTGCGTACGCTGGTCGGGAGTGAGATTCGCTGTAACCTGCTCCAGAGCCGTTCTGATCATGGCGCTGGTTTCATCTCCGCCTCCGGCCCGATCCAGTCGAGTTCCGATCTTGCCGAGCTGCTGGACAAAGGACTCGACCTTGTCCGGAGTGAAATGAGCCCGATCGGGTATTGTCAGCAGGGAATTCACCGCCGCGCGCATGGCTCCGTTGACGGCCTGTTGCGGGGCTGGTCCGGCCAGTTCATCCTGGCTGAGTACGACTTCGTTGCCGATGCGCACGTCGAGGTGATCGAAACGCGTGCTCAGCTTGCTGCTCAGGTGCTGCATGGCTTCGCGCGTGGGCTGGTCCAGATCCTGTCTTGCCAGGGCTTCGTTCAGATTGGCGACCATGACCCGAATGCCCTGGGACGTGGCCAGGGGGTCGTTCTGGCGCAGGATGCCGGCGATTTCTGCTTTCCCCGACCTGTCCAGGCCTTTCAGGATGGCCTTGAAATCCTTGCTCACGTCGCCGGGCATGCGTTCCTTGCGAGAGTCCTTGGCGTTGGGAAACAGGCGTCCCCCGGAAATGCCGCGCAGCACGGTGCGGAAAAAACCCGTGGCATGGCCCAGGAACTGGCCGATGTCACCAAAACGCGCGGGTCTGTCAGGGTGCATGTTCGGATCGCGGTTGGGTGTCCAGCGCGAGGACAGGCGGCAGCCGTGCTCCTCGGTCTTGAGAAAGAGACGATTTTCGCCCATGCCTTGTACTCCGGCGTTGATGCCGCCGTAGAGCAGGGTGGCCTTGCCGTAGGGCAGCGTCACGTTGCCGCGCACGTCTATGCCGCGATGGCTGCCTCCGGGGGCCTGCTGGAAACCCTCAATGTGCGATGACGGCCGCTGATAGACTTCGGGGCTGGAATCGAGAAAATCGCGCAGGCGATGGTCGGGGTCGGAAATATTGAATGCGCCTTCGCTGAAACCGTCGCCTTTCTCCATACCCTTGGCCAGGAGAAAGGTCATGAGGTCACGCACGTCTTCGAGGCTGGCCGGTCCATGGAGCGTTCCGTTGCTCACACCTTCCCAGACCCGGTGCCCGCTGTCGACCCGTTCCTGCAGGACGCGCGGCATGTCGCGCACAGCATCCTGGCGTTGATTTCCGGGCAGGGCATTTATTTCATGCTCAACCATCTTGCCGTCAAGCTGGACGGTCTGTCCGCTGGGGGGCATGGTCACGCCAATGGTTTTCGGCATGCTGCCCTGCGGGGGCAAGGTGCGCTGCCATTGCGCGGTTGCTTGCTGGAGCGCCTGGGTCGAGGTTGAAATGGTGGGGCCAAGGGATCTCAAGGGCTGCTGTCCGGTGACCTGGCGTCCCTGCTGCTGTATCTGGGCGATCTGGGCCGGCTGAACGCCTTGGGGGGCATGCGTGGTTTGCGGCACGCCCTGGCCGGGTTGCGGTATTTGATCAAGGCCCTGATTGATGGGTTGGGGCTGGGATCCAACGACAAAATGTGACATACTAAGCTCCTTTCTGTTCTCGCCGGTTTGGCCGATGGATCAAACGCGAAGCATCGCTTCGGCCGCGGACACATGGGCTGTCTCGCCAACTCCTGATACAGATGCGGAGAGCTTGTCCCGCCAGTAACGGGCCGCACCGATGAGGGCGGACAGAGGTTCCTCGATCCAGGCTGGCTCGTCCACAGGCAGGGGGAAATGCTGGTGCAGGGCGACCAGGCCCTCTTCCGAGTCAATGCCCAGGGTGCCGCCGGCGGTGTAGGCCCCCATGTAATTCCCGCACATCATCTCATACAGCAGGTTGGAATCTGACTGATTTATGCGGCCGAGGTAGAGGGTGGCGACCAGCATTTTTTCAGCCTCAAGCACACAGAAGAGGCAGACGATGTCCTCTTCAATGGTGAGGGATGCCACTCCGTTTTCATCGAGCTTGAGTCCGTCTCCGCTGATGGCCGTGTTGATGTAGTCCATGATGGCCTGTGCGTTGTGCATGATGTCCATGTGCGCCTCTCGTTTTTTGTCTGTTAACAACCGTAAATGATTATGTCCTGCTTGTGTTTAGCAAATGCCGATCCACATTGCACTATTTGCAAAGGTCCTATTTTTTGAGTTTTTTTCTTTTCGAAATCATGCGTGTGCCAATTGAGTTGGCGCTGGGTGCATAGTTTGTTGGTGGCGGGGCAGTCGGAAATCTGTGCGATCAGGACCGAGTAGCATCCTGACGCAAGGGTAGGTGTTCAGGCGGCACCGAGCATGGTGTCGATGAAGTCGGTAATGAAACGGTCCGACGGATTGAAACCGATGTCAATTTGCATGTCGGCGCGGCCTGTCGGCCAGGCCATGGGCCGGTAGATGTTACCGTTTTCGACCATGAGCCGGGCCTAGTCGCAGTGCGTGGACGCATTCTGGATGGGGGCAGCAGCTTGACCCGGGTCGGTTTGTTCCGCTTGCCGGCATGCAGTCCCAGGGCTTTGCGCAACGGCAGGTGACGGACCTGGCCGTCGGGACCGACGCCGGTGGTGAAGCTGGCCATGAAGGCGACGGGTGGGCCTGGATCGCGCGGATTTTCGGCCAGGTGAAAGGTGACGCGACCAACGACGTTCCAGCCAGGGGCGCGGCTTTGCAGGAAGAGCTCGATACCGCTGTCCTGGGCCATGGCCTCCTGTCCCCACGCGGCCAGACCGGTCCATAATGTTTCCAGCGTGTCGATGCGCAGACATTCGCCGCCGGACATGGGCGGCGATTCTTGATCCAGGCCCTCAATTCGTGGTGGTCCGGGAGTTCCGGAATGGTCTGGTTTTCGGAGAAATGGCAGGTGGCGGTCAGGAGGCGTGCGGTAACCCTGGGCCAGAATCGGGCCGCGCCGGGTGTTCGCACGATCGGTGCAATGGACACTTCCGGCCTTCCCCGGTAAATTCGCAATTTGATCCGGCAGTTTGATCCGGCCGGATCGTCTCCGCTCTGCTCGAATTGGACGCGCACGGACCAAACCAACCTTTCAAGAACATGCCCAGGAGATATGTTTGAGCACTCCGGCCCGAAATGCGCCCTACGGCGGAACGCAGACAATCCGCCGGGAAATGTTCCTAGTCGGCCTGTTCTGTCTGGCAACCATCGCCATTGTTGTCGTCTCCATGCTGTCTGCGGGAATCTACCGGTCGGGTCTGACCGCAGCTCATGACCGCATATCGGGAGCGAACAGACAGATATCGGCATATGTCGAAGCTCATCTGGAAGGCCTGGCGGCGGCGGTGCGGATCATGGCCGCCAGTCCCGATGTCATCCTCGGTGACGCCGGAGGTGAGGAATCCAGGGAACGCGCCCTGACCTACTTCCGGTTCGTGAGATTATCCAATCCCAATGTGAAATACTGCTACGCCGGCTATGAAGACGGCGAAATGCTGATCAACACCTATGTCCCGCCGACGGACTATGACCCTCGAATCCGGCCATGGTATGCTGCGGCGGTCAAGGCCTGGCCTGAAATGAACATCGGCCAGCCCTACCGCGATGCTGTTGATCAGGAATGGCTTGTCGCCATTTCCTCGGCCTTTTTCGACAAGACGGGACTGCGCGGCGTCGTGTCGGTGGACAGCACCCTGTCCAGGATGGACGGCTTGCTGAACAGCATCAAGTCCTTCGACAGCCAGTCGAATTTTGTCATAAACACCGGGGGGCTGTTGCTGGTCCACAACGAGAAGAACGTTTACATCAACCAGAACATGGACACCATCGTGCCCGGGGCGTTGAAGCTGTTCAAAGGTGACGCAGGCCACATCGAGTACGACTTGCCCGGATCCGGAACCCGGATGGCGTACTTCACCAAACTCAAGATAAACGACTGGATCATCATATCCGCCGTGGACCGGAACGAGGTCATGGAGCCCATCCGGCGCAGGATCGTCCTGACGGTTTCGGCGACGGCCCTGGTGACTTTGCTTCTCGGTTTATTGCAGCTCAAGATTTACGAGTCGCGATTCGTCACGCCCCTCATGACCCTCAAGCAGCGGATCGCGGACATCACGGAGGGAAAGGCCGCAGGGCTGAAGCCGTCCGGTTTTTCCAACGCTGAGTTGGCCTCCATCGCCGACAGCATCGAAGGCATGACCGAATCCTCCCTGGGTCGCAAGGCCGCGGAACTGCGGCTGATCCTTGAAACCACCAGCGACGGATTGCTGGTGCTGGATGACCAGGGCGGGATCATGCACTACAACCGGCGCTTCCTCGAACTGTGGAATCTTGGGGGCGCACTCGCCGGCGAAGATCTGAACGACGTGCTCATCGGACACGTCGAAAGCTCGGTCCTGCCCGAATCCACCGACGACGTCCTGAAGAAAGACCATTCACCCGACAGTGTGCTCCTCCACCTGAAGGCAGGCATCATACTTGAGCAAACCGCTCGCCCCTTGCTCGAAGGCAGCCATGTCACGGGCCGGTTGTGGAGCTTCAAGGACGTGACCATGCAGATCATGGCCGAAGAGAAGCTCAAATTGCTGGCCGCGACAGACGAGCTGACCGGCCTCTGGAACCGGCGCTGCTTCATGGACCGGGCCGAATCCGAAATCGCCCAGGCAGCCCGGCTCCGGCGGCCCCTTTGCCTTGCGCTCATGGATGCGGACAATTTCAAGCACATCAATGACACTTACGGACACGCCGCAGGCGACGCCGCGCTCAAATACCTGGCGGACGCGCTGAGATCCCGGCTGCGCGTCTCGGACACCATCGGCAGGATCGGCGGCGAGGAATTCGCAATTCTCCTCCCCGACACCAGTCTGGAGACCGCGCGCACCGTGCTCGGGCAAATCAGAACCGTCATCGAGGGAGGGCACTTTGTTCATGGAGACAAGGAACTTGCCTTTACCGTGAGCATAGGGGTTACCGCCATGCCGGAAAGCAGGGTTAGCGTCGATGAACTGCTCTCCGTGGCCGACGCGGCCTGCTACAGGGCCAAAACCCTTGGCCGGAATCGTATCGAAACCCAAATCTGCGAAGTCCCGGGGCTGTCCGACCCCTCCAGGAAGCAGTGACGCCAAGCGGATTGGGAATGAAGGTCTCCAGTTAGGAGATCCTCATTACAGCTTTCCGAACCGCACCTTGCAAATCTGCTCATCTCCATCAATGTGCCATCCTGACAGGAATAATTCACCTCTCTCTTGACGCGCTCTACGGAGCTTCTCTGTCGGATTTCTGCAAGGCAAGGGCGCCGATCCTCAGGTATGGCGTGGGGACATGATGTGTCTGGTGTCCGGAAGCATGCCCTCTGTAGGCACCGGTGTTCACATCGATGCCAAGGCGAAATAGGGCAGGATCCCCCGATTTTAGAACCAAGGCTGGCGGTTCGAATCCAGTCGCCATGGCCAACACGTGAACAAGGGGCAGGATGTAAAATCCAAGCCCGTGTTCTTTTTTTCTTGCGTTGCTCCTCCACCGCGGCCCCTTTTAAAATGATTTTTTTCCAGGATTCCTTGCCCATCGTCTTGGCGCGATCGTTGCTTAATCAATCGTGTCACTGTTGCTGCAAAGCGAGGAATCGCTCAGGCGTTTTTCGTATTCGATCTCATGATCAACTCCTGCAAATATCCGATTATGGAGAACAGATGTTATTGCGCAGAGTCAATAAACGGCATGTTATCCTTAATAACATTTTCAGGTCCGGGGAGATTGAAAGGTTGCATTCGCTGAAATTTGATTCTTTGCGGCAAGATGAGAAGTGGCGGATTGCCGCGCGGGGAAAGGTGCCGGGCGGGTACGGGTGGGCTCTGCTTTGGGTGCTTGGGATTTCAGTATTGACCCTGGTGCTGGTTTCCGTCCTGCGCAGTCGCGTCTGATGCGGGTGCGGGCGGGTTCCGTATTCAGGGTGCCACCATGCGAAAACCTCAATCTTGAACTGATGAGCCGTGCAATTTTACAAAGAAAGACAACGACCTGTTTTCAGGAGCCATTCCATGCCGATCACGGACCGCGACCTCTGTCGCGAAGCGATACGCAGAACCTTGAGGCGGCGTGCCGGAGATCTTCCCGACTCGCTGGCTATCGCCCAGGCGACTTCCGAGATCTGGCACCTGATGTCCGCTCAGGTGACGCCCGTGATCGGCGACAATGGTCTCGACGCCATTCTGAAAAGGGCGCTGCTGCTGACGAGTGTGGTTTTTCCTTGGCTGGCCAGCTTGGACGGACAGCTGGACAACGATTCCTTTCCCGCGCGAATGACGGAACTCATGGCCGGGCGCGAATCGGTCGTGGCGGCGCAAGCGGGCAGTTCTTTGCTGATAACGTTCACCGAATTGCTCGCCACCCTGATTGGAAATTCTCTGACCAGACGCCTTCTGGATCCGGTGTGGGAGGTTGATTTTGTGGTGACGGAGCAGGAGAAGACATCATGAGCCGAAAAATAGATGCCGCCCGCCTTGTCGTCGTTCTTTCTGGGCTTGCTTCGTTCCTTGGCTCCCGATTTTTCGAACACGTCGCGATTTTGAGAAGGCGTCAGGCGATGACGCTGCATTTCGTCGCGAATGAGCGGAGTCGGCCATGTTGAGGAAAGCTGGTTTGGATTACAGACGCCTCGCGCCCAGGAGACCTCTCAAGAGGCGTGCGTTTGCCCTGTTGTCGAGCTGCAAGGCGCCGAAAACACTTTCCGGATGCAAGCAGGAGATTGGCGAAAGGGAGGCGCAAAAAGAAAAACCGGTCGGGCATGGCGGAGCGTTTTGCGACAGGCGGGAAGAAGTGCTGAAGGTCGTCAAGAAGGCTTTGCGGGCGCGCAAGAATGCCGAAAAGGTCAAGTTCGAATTCTGTTCGGAAATGGAAAGTACATTACGGGAAGCAAACGAAAAACTGGTCGTGGCATCGGTCAACGCAAAAATAATGAACGAGGCGACCGAGAGAATCGCAGAGCATTTGTCCTACATGGCCGAACATGACCTGCTCACGGGATTGCCGAGCCGGGGACTTTTGAAAGATCGGCTGAACCAGTCGATTTTGCTTGCAAAGCGTCATGGCAACAAGGTGGCGCTGATGTTTCTGGATCTTGACCACTTCAAGCGCATCAACGACTCGATGGGACATGCCTGCGGTGATCAATTGCTGCAATCCGTCGCCAAACGTCTGCAGGCCAGTGTCCGCCTTTCGGATACGGTCAGTCGGCATGGTGGCGACGAATTCGTGGTTCTGCTCCCGGAAGTCGATGATGTGCGAAGCGCGGTCCTTACCGCCGAAAAACTGATCCAGAGTGTCGGGGAGTCCCACCTCATTTCCGGGCAGGAGGTCCGGATCGGGCTTAGCATTGGCATCAGCATGTACCCGGATGACGGCGTTGACGCCGAGATGCTGATGCGCAAGGCGGACATCGCGATGTATCAGGCCAAAAGCAGCGGCCGCAACAGCTATCAGATATTCTCCGCGAGCATGAATTCCAATTCGGTCGTGCGCAAGTCAGACGAGCGGGCGCTTGAGCGTGCGCTTGAGCACGATGAATTCATTCTGCATTACCAACCGACCGTACATCTTGAGTCCGGCGCCATCACAGGTGCCGAGGTCTTGCTGCGCTGGGAGCGTTCCGGGCAAGGGCTCAACTTTCCGGCGCAATTCATCACAATTGCCGAGAGCAGCGGTCTTATTTTGCCAATCGGGGAATGGGTGCTCCGTGAAGCTTGCAGGCAGGCGCGGGCCTGGTTGCAGTGCGGCCTGGGCTTGGGCCGGATCGCGGTCAATGTCTCGGCGGCCGAATTCAGCGACAGAAGGTTTTTGTCCAAGGTCCGCGCCATATTGGAGGAAACAGGACTGGACCCGCGATACCTGCAGATTGAAATGGGCGAGGACAGCCTGTCGCGAAATCCCCCGCACACTTTGCCGGCCTTGCAGGAACTCAAAAATCTCGGTGTGCGGATTGCCGTGGACAATTTTGGGACAGGGCGTGCCAGTCTGAGTTTTTTGCGGGAATTTCCAATCGATACAGTCAAGATCGACAAGTCCTTTGTGCACAATATCGAGGCCAAGTCGGGCAAGGCAGTGGCAACCGCCCTTTTGGCGATGGCGTGGGGCTTTAATCATCAAATCGTGGCCGAAGGCATTGAAACGCAGACGCAGCATGCTTTCTTCAAAAAACATCATTGTGCCGAAGGACAAGGATACTACTTGGGTCGGCCAATGACCACCGAAGCCTTCGCGGCACTCGCTACTCAAAGAAATCCCTCGTAATCCCCCCCCAAAAAAATCCCCCCCCCTGGTGGCTTGTCAGGGAGGGGTATGCTCAACTCGTGGATTTGTCGCCTAACACCATGATAAATGACGGGGTTGCGCCATCTTTAGCAAGGAGAGGCAGTTTTTCCGCCATTTACTGGTGTTGCGAGTATATCACGAGTGTTTGCCGAATTTCGAGTCCTTTTCGCGAGTCGGGTTGCCGCCGCGAGGTGAGTGCCGCGCGTCGCTTGCGACCTCCTGCGGGTGCTCCGCTGCAATGATGTGTCCTCGCTTATCCCCGGGATGGCTTTTCGTGTTCTTGGATGATTCATGTTTTATGCCAAAGAGTGGCTATTCTGGTCGCCGCTTGCTTCGGGCCAAGTTTGACGGAGGCTGTGCGCTTTTTCGAAAGCCCGGCGGTATTTTCGAAGCTCCGGGCGCGACGAGTACCATCTTCGGGCTTCAATGCAGGCAGGGACAAACAGTTAGGAACGATTGCGGGGGCGAACGAAACGAAAAAAGGATGCCTGCATGTAATATTTTCCGACAGGTTTGTTTGTGAAATCTTACATCTCGGGGATATTTTCATCATGGAAGTAATTCAGAGATGCATATTTTTGTCATGGGGTACGCTGCGTGTCCATGTCGATGCCGATTGCCCTGCTGGTACGTTCGTTGCTAAATATGATTGTAAAATGCATTTGTTCTCAATGTTTTCAATCACGGCTGCGTGTGTGTTTTTTGAAAATACGAAAAAACAAGGCAGGATAAACCATGTCGACGCAAGATCAAAAAATAAGAAAGTGGAAGCGTCACGCCTGTATGTTTCCTTGTGGAATCATATGTGGAAAGAAAAATGATGCAATCGTGATGGGGCGCATCCTCAACATGAGCAGATATGGATTTCTCATAGAGACGGATTGTTCATTCAATGTTGGTGAGACATTGTCAATCATAGCAAGTCCAGGAAGAGAAGTGGATGGATATGATTTAAGCGATAGCTATCAGGGTCTCGTTCGGTGGGGGCAGCCAGATGAATCTTCGCTCATGGGCATGTATTCTGTGGGGATTGAGCTCGCTGTTCCCATTGAATCTCCAGAAGTCGAGATGCATAATTAACGACGATACTGCAAAAAGTCGCGAACGAAATTGGATGGCATTCCAGCGAAGGCGGGAATACATTCTTGGGTGAGCAAAGACTTTTTGCAGTGGCATCATTAAAGTAAATATTTCATTTGCATTCTTAGCTAATATATTTTTATCCAAGATTGATTTTTACTCATATTATATACTGATATATCATTAAAGATTACGTCGAGTTAGAAATGCACCAAGGCACCTGTAGCTTTCATCGTGGCTGTTGTATGGCTGCATGCGGATCAGGCTGTTTCAGTTGGCCGCGCGTCCAAGGGGGAGAGTTGGCTGATGGAGATATTGCTGGCGATTGCCGCAATTCTTGTTTGTCAGGGCATGCAGGCTTTGGACGATTTCCTGAGTCGAGTGGGCGTTGTTTCCCTGGCTCACGGGATGCTGCTCGGCTTTGGCCAGATATTTGTGGCCAAAAGGATTGTTGAATGGGGCGGATCGAGCCTTGGCTGGATGGTCGTTGCGTTTGTCTGCATCACGAGCGTGGCCGTTTCCCTGTACAAGATCCACCGCTTTGGCACTCGTTGGGTCTTTGCCTTTAATTTCGGGGTGGTCATCGGCCTTCTCTATGGCGGAATCTCATTGACATGATGGTTGCGGCGTTGGTGCTGGATTCATGTTTTTGGCGACCACTTTTTGCGGCGAGCTTTGTGCCGTTTCAATAAGTCTCTCGACTTTCGGGGTTGTTAGTAAAGTCGCTGAAACAGAAATCTATCGAGAATAATTGAATATTTTGATTGAGGGGATCCTCCTTATGTAGTAGTTCTTTTGTTTTCACACAACAGGACACAAAAAAAGGGATCCCCGCATGCAAACTGCAAATAATGCCATAGATCTGCAACTCATTAAAACCGAGTGTGAGAGCAGAATCGATTCGTTTTTTCAGTCAGTTCAGAATTGCAACCATAGCGCGAAATTCAAGTATCAAGAAAGCAAGAGGATATCCGCTTTGACTATTCTTCTGAATATCTTTGTTCTTCCGTTCATCCATACGACCGGGCGATTCCTCAAAGGCTTCAAGTTGCTCACGCTGGCCTGGTCCGATGGATCAGCCCTTTTACCTCTGGACTTTGCGCTGCGCTCTTCCGCGAACAAAAAGCAACGATACCAGGAAGTTTCCAAAGACCTTGATAAAAGATCATGCGGTGCGCGGCGGCGTCAGGAGACTGTGACCAAATCGACAGAACTGGTTGAACCCATGATTGTGCGTGCACTGAAGGTCGGCATCAAGGCCAAGTTCCTGCTCATGAACAGTTGGTTCGCCATGCCCACCCTGATCTCCGATGTGTGCAAGCACATCCCCGTCATCTGCATGGTCAAGCGCACTTCCAAGATCCACTACATCTTCGAAGGACAGAAGATGGACGTGACGCAGATTTACAGCCAGATCCGCAAACGCCGAGGCAGGGCCAAGATCCTTGCCAACGCCCATGTTGGGTTCAAGGATGGCCTCGAGGCCAAACTCGTCTTCGTACGCAACAAGCACAAGAGAGACTGGCTTGCCTTGCTTACCACGAACGTCACCCTTGCCGATGAAGACGTAGTCCGCATTTACGGCAAGCGATGGGACATCGAGGTATTCTTCCGCACGGCAAAGCAGCACCTGGAACTGGAGAAAGGCTGCCAAAGCCGGGATTTCGATGCCCTCATCGCCCACACTACCATCGTAATGACCAGATACATCTTCCTGAGCATCGAGAAACGCAGGACGGAAGATCCAAGAACCCTTGGCCTGCTGTTCCGCCGTTGTTGCGAAGAGGCCGAGGACTGCACTTTAGTCAAAGCTCTGTCCCATATTCTAGGCATCACCCTGGAAAACCTGAAGAAACTTGGCGAAGCTCAGAATCAGGCTGAACGCATACTGCTTGATGCTTTCCGAGACGGAATGCGTAGTTTGGGGCGCAATTTCGATTATATTTTCAATGCACAAAGGTTGTTAGCTGCTAATGGCTAACCCCGAAGTCGAGATCAAAAAAATTGTTCAAATACGTTGTGACGTGTGTATACAAAAGAAAGACAGGATTTAATTAACTTTTTTTTCATATATTTTGAATAGTTGTCAGTATGATGTGTGCACGCCGGAGCCATAACGCTCCCTGAAATCAAAGCAACAAAAGGAGGAATCCATGGCGCTTAATCCTGTACGATGGTTCGAGATATATGTTCAAGACATGAATCGAGCCAAAAAATTTTATGAGGCTGTCTTTGAAGTCAAGCTTGAAAGACTCAATACTGGAGAACCTGAATATTACAGCTTTCCGATGCATATGAATGAGGAAGGTTCGTCTGGCGCATTGGTCAAAATGGACGATGGCAAGTCCGGAGGAAACAGTATAATTATATATTTTGCTTGTGAAGATTGCTCAGTGGAAGAAAGTCGTGTTGAAAAAAATGGAGGAAAGGTTAAAGAATCAAAAATGTCCATCGGAGAATATGGGCATATTTCCTTGGTATACGATACGGAAGGAAATTTAATTGGCTTGCATTCAATGCAATAGTCAATCATCACATGATCAATGCATGGTTGTGGCTCACAATTCACCGGTCACAACCATGACATGACGTTTCATCACGATTCAAGCCCAGTCCATCGGAACGCATTGACTTCAATGCTCTTACAGACCTTTTTGAGAAGTCGTATTGCCCGCCCGTGGACATTGATTGGAGTTATATAATGAACACCATGCAAAAAATTGCGCCCTGCTTGTGGTTTGATCATCAAGCGCAAGAGGCTGCTGAATTTTACACATCCATTTTCAAAAATTCAAAAATCATGAGCGTGACCCGATACGGTGAAGCGGGACATGAGATCCACGGCAGAGCGGCGGGATCTGTCATGACCGTGGAGTTTGAACTCAGCGGCCAACATTTTACCGCGCTCAATGGTGGCCCGATGTTCCGATTCAACGAGGCCATTTCGTTTCAGATCAAGTGCGAGACGCAGGAGGAAGTGGATTATTTTTGGGAAAAGCTGACCGCGAACGGTGACGATACTGCGCAACAATGCGGCTGGCTCAAGGATCAGTACGGAGTTTCGTGGCAGGTTGTGCCCATTGTCATGTTTGAAATGCTGGGTGACGGCACTTCTGAAAAATCCCAAAGAGCCATGGAGGCTATGCTTCAGATGAAGAAGCTCGAGATTGACACGCTCAAGCGAGCTTATGATGGAGTTTTTTGACGGACACGATCGGATTGGACCAGGGGGCATGAACAATGCGTAGGTCAGGATTGATTTCCGCGAACACGTCATGACGAGCGGATTTTCTGCGTAAGGGAAATCCGACTTGAACGCTCCGCGCTCTTCTACACACGACCATCGTGATGACCAGATACATCTTCCTGAGCATCGAGAAACGCAGGACTGACGACCCAAGAACCCTTGGCCTGCTATTCCATCATTGTTGCGAAGAGGCCGAGGACTGCACTCTCGTCAAGGCGCTGTGCCAAATCCTAGGCATTACCCTGGAAAACCTGAAGAAACTTGGCGACAACCAGAGCCAGGCTGAACGCATACTGCTTGAGGGTTTTCAAGAAGGAATGCGTAGTTTGGGGCACGATTTCGACTATATTTTCAATGAACAAAGGTTGTTAGCTGTTAATGGCTAACCCCGAAAGTCGAGTAAGTCTCTCATGGATAGCCGGCCAATCAGACCGGTTCCGTTTCCTCGCGATTTACCAAAACCACCATTTTTCCGTGTTCAGTACAAAAGCGGCCAGTGCCAGGTTGGTCACTGCGTGGGCCAGGACGCATTGCGCCAGGCTCCTGGTTCTGTAGAGCAGCCAGGAATAGGCCATGCCGGCCATGATTCCGGCGAGGATGAAATGGTGGGCCAAGCCGAAGAGCACTGCGCTGGCCAGAAACGAAATCCAGGTGAACGTGCCGAGCGGAACCTTGGCGAATTCGGGGTTGATGACGTAGCGCAAGATGAAGGATCGCCAGAAGATTTCCTCCATGATCGGGACGATGAGCACGGCGCTGCCGATGCGGATGCCGGTCATGGCCAGGCGCAGGTTCGGGTTCGAAAAGACGCCGGGATTGAAGCCCGGAGGTTCGCTCAGCGCTCCGAAGGTCCAGTCCATGTTGATCCATAACACAAAGACCGCAAGGCCCAGCGCGATGCTCCCCAAAGTCTGGCCGCGTCTCTTCAGATCGGCCCAGCACAGTTCCGTGTAGGCCCGTCGACACAGGAAGAGCGCGATGACGGCGACCAGAGGCCTGAGCGGGTAAAGCAGGGCGAAGGTCGATTCCTGGATGCTGATCCAGGCTTTGCCGTCCATGAAACGCAATCCTTCCTCAAGGCCGATGATGACCATGAAAAGGGCAAAAGGCACTATGCGCGGCCAAGCTTTGTCGTTCATTGGTTGGCTGTTAAGCTAAATGTGTGCCTGTATGCAACGTTCCGTTGTGAGTTGAAAACGATTTTGCTGCTGTTTGTCGAATCTGATGGTTGTATTGCAGCGTTTCATTGGGGCAAACGTTGGTCGAAAGCTGGAAAGTAAAACAACTCGTTGTCGGATTATCTTACATTGTTTGGCGTGTGTTTACAATAAGATGAATGATTAAAGGGTAGTGCATATTGGCATTTTTCCTGCTTGAAGAGATTTATAGCCAAGGGGCGTCACAGAGAAAAACAACCGGAGGGACTGATTATGAAATCGCTTGTCAAGGGCAGTCTTTGCACAACAGTGCTGATGTTTTTATTGGCTTCGCCGTCATGGGCAAGTGTTTGGTTGCCGGAACCTGTCTTTCCCAATGCGATCCCGTACGACGAATATTATTCCTACTCAACAAGCATATTGAAGCAACTTTATCCTGGCTATTCGATCTATCCATCAAATCAAGGTTCGCTTAAAGATGAACTCAAAATCTGGTGGGGTGACAGTGAGAGTGCTGAAAAGGCTGCTGGAGATAATGTAAACATCAGGGGTGGATATAGTTTTCCTGATCCTTTGGCATTTCCAAATGATGGTTCGACTACGGAATTTAACACTGATTTGAATATTAGTTGGGTCGTTTCCGTGGATTTGTTGTATAATTTTCTTCAAAGCGAATTCGAGGGATCAAATATACCTGTTTTCGCATTCGATATTAATCAGATAGGAAACCAGCCAAACATGCTTGGCAACGGATACGTTGCGATCACCGATGAATTTGGAACTATTTTTCCTTATGCGCCTGACGCATTCGGGCTTGCAGAATGGGCCTTCGACGGTCTCAACAATGGTGAGTTTGATGAAGAGGCTCTTGTTGAAGTTCCGAACACGAAGACTGTGGAATTCATGGGTACGGAATACTCGTTCGATACAACCGGAACAAACAATGTGGACTTTCTCGTATATGCCCCAACGATGGACCTGTCCCAGTTTATTGGTCAGGGCCTATTCTTCACGGCTACATTCCAGTATCAGCTTTTGAGCGATGGTTTTGAGGATTTCTTCATCCTGGGTTATAGAAGCGACAATCCTCCTCCGCCTCCAGTCCCTGAACCGGCCACCGTGGCCCTGCTCGGATTCGGCATGGTCGCCCTGGCGTTCGCGGGCGGCAAGCTGCGCAAATAGAATATACCGTCCTTGACGCGAAAGAGACTCGGAGTATCGAAGAGATGCTCCGAGTTTTTTTATGTATCCATTTGATAATCAACAAGAATATTCGCTTGGTCTTGAAGTGGGAGCCTTTTTTTCGGGCGTAATCAACGTTCAGGGTAACTTTGGAGTTAGGGGAATTGCTCGTGTGTAAATTTAAACTGGAAGAATGTCGGAGCAGTTTACATTTTTTTGAGTTCCAATTGATATATTTTTATACAAATATCTGAAATAATGTCTCAAAATATTGGCATGGACCATGCTAATAACCTGTCACCACAAGACAGTTATTTTAACATTGGGAGGATTACCATGAGGAAGAATCTACTTGTAACATGTCTTTTAGCTGTGGCGTTTTTTTTCACGGCGACATTGGCCTCTGCTGCCTTGGTGACTCAGTGGGCGTATACCAATGACGCTATTTTTGTTGATTGGCTTAACGATGAGGCCAACCAGGACGAAATGGGTGTGAGTGCTGATTTGAGGACCCTGTACTGGGGCGTGCCATCCACCGTCCCCGGGAGTAATCCAGGTCAATTTCAGAGCTCACTTGAGCTTATCGCTCCTGTATCCGGTATCGACCTGATGACCGGAATTCCTTTGGAGACTTATGGACCGTCTGTAGATGTTGTTTCAATTGTACATCATAACTACATTCTTAGTTCAGACTACCCAACTCTTGCATATGGAAAGGTCGCGGCCAGCATTCAGTTTACGCCTTTCATACCTGCCGGACCCGTACAGCCTGTGGACACAGCATTTTTGGAGTTTCTGTTCTTTGAAACTCCGAACAATGATGTAACGCCAATGGATATTTTTATCCTCACCGACCCAGGCCTGACACAAGGCTCTTTTATCTATGAAGAATATAAGTATACTTTCGAGTTCAACAGTGAGGGTTTTGGCCTGCTGGAAGGCGCTTACCATGATTACGTAGCAGCCATATATGGAGAAGGAGAATATTTTGGATGGCTCGCAACTGAAGACGGCCAAAATTCGGCTCAGTTCAACCTGCGTATAATGGCCTCGCCTGTTCCGGAACCTGCCACCATGCTTCTTCTGGGCGCTGGCCTGCTTGGCCTTGGCATCGCGGTACGCCGCAACAAGAAGAACTGATCAATCGTCATAACAGTATGAAGGCCGGGGAGCAGATGCTTCCCGGCCTTTTTGTATGCCATGAGATCGTCCCTGCCTGGACGCAACGGCCGGTCATTCGATCACAAAGTCTTCCGCCTCCCGCCGAAGGGTGCGGTGCCGGATTCCCGGGCCGTAGCCTGTGCGAAAGAGCATGACCGGACCCTGATTTTCAAAGTCCACGTTTCCGAACAGATCCTTCAAATCCTGCCAGACCCGCTCCAGTGATTTTTGGTGCCTTTCGGAAAAACTTGTCGGCCCTTCCCAGATCCAGCGCAGCCGGAAGAGGGTGAGTGCGGTCATGGGCTGCATCTGTAGGCCATGGTGCTCCAATGCCAGCCAGATGCGTTGCAGGGCCTGACCGCCGCGCAGAAAGTCTCCTGGTTCCAATCCATCGACCACGACCATTCCGGCAGCCCCGCTGGCCAGGATGCCCTGGGCCGAGTGCAGGGCCACCAACCGACCCAGTCCCAGGGCGTTGGCGACGCGCATTGCGGGCCACGGTTTGGTCAGGCGCAGGAATGCCTCTCCGGGCAATCCGGCCTCCAGGTTCTTGAGGGGCAGGCCATCGCGGCGTTGCCGTGCTTCCTGGTCGTTGAAACGGATCATGGAGGTGAAATGCTCGTGCAGGCCCTGGTGCTCGGTGCGGATTCTGTCGGCCAGGTAGATCACCTTGGCGAGTTTCCTGAGCTGAGCGCGACCGGTGAGCAGATGCAATCCGGCTTCGGGAATGTCCGCGATGCGGGCCTTGAGATCTGCCTGCACCCAGTCCGGCAGGGGGCGCTTGTCGTAGGGACGTCGGTTGGTGCAGCGCGTCCAGATGTGCCGGGCCAGCGGTTCCGGTGCCTGATCGCCCGGCTGTATGCGCGCTGTGCCCATCAGGTTTTCCTGCGCGGCATCAGGCAGGATCTGCGTGCTTGCATAGAGGCCCATGCTTGCGGCGGCGATGCGGATATTCTCCAGTGCCGCTCCGCAGGCGATGATGGAGGCGATCTGGCGGACGTTGAAAAACGACATGTCGGTTTCCGGATTGAGGAAAACGTGGATGTCATTGCCCGTCAGGCGAAATCTCCAGGGCTGGGCATTGTCCCCGGAGGGAGCTTGAATTGCGGCCTGCAGCAGATAGGTGCCGACATCCTGGGGCAGGGAGTCAAAATGTGAGACGCTGACCACGGGTTGGTCCGGAATGCGCACCCGGCCCGTGTCAGTGGCCTTGATCAGTACGTTTTGCACGTACCAGAGTTTGGCGCGCTGGCTGAAGGTGCGGTTGCCCCGGCTCAGGCGCCCTTTACGGAGCACCTGCCGGAAGGGGTCGAACTGCAGGAAGCAGGGCGCGGGCTTGAGTCCCGGCTTGCCAAGAATGATGCGCACGGCCTCGGTGGCGGCAAGGGACGAGCACAACTGGCAGGCGATGTTCAGGGACGGGCCTTTGCCACCCTTGAGATCCACCCTGGACAGGTCCATGTATCCGATATGTGTGGGCCTTGGGGCCAGCCCCATGGCGAAACGCAGATATTTCTGTTCCTCCGGCAGTTCCCCGCCCACATCGAAATAGTCGTCAAAGCCCATGCCGTGCGGGGTGAAGACCAGGAGGGCCGAGCTGTATCCCAGCGGCCCGGCCGTGATCACGGGCACGCCCATGGAGCGGGCCATGTTGAACAGGCTGCGGCGGATTTCGAACTGAAAGAAGTCCAGTCCGTCCAGGACCACGTCCACGCCTGTTAGAAAGGCTTCCATGTTGTCTGCGGTCAGTCCCGAGGGATAGGGCGTGATGTCCAGGAACGGATTGATGCCGTGCGCCTCGTCGATCATGACCTCAAGTTTGGGGCGGCCGAAGGATGGCACCCTGGCCCCGTACTGGCGGTTCACGTTGACCGGTTCGTACTGGTCGAAGTCGGCCAGGTTGAAACGGCCGATTCCGGTGCGCACCAGATTGATCAAATGCACTCCGCCCACGCCGCCCATGCCCGGAATGGCGACCCTGGCCTCGGCCAGTCGCTCCTGCTCGCCCGGTGAAAACAGCCCGATGTTGCGGGAAAAGGCTTCCTCGCGATAGGCTTCCTCGCTGGAAATTCCGAGGGCCTGCAAGGTTGCCAGGTGTTCATCTCGTTTCATGCTTGATCCTCTTTTTCCTTAAGGAGATGCCCCCTGGCCCCGGGGCGTCTCCGGCGTGTTTGCTGCCCGGCTTGTTCCTGCCGTGTCATTCGCTCTTGCCGTCAAAGGAAAGCATGGCCGCCGGCAGAACGATCAGGTCGCCTACCACGGCCGTGATCATGATCACGGCGCTCAGACCCCCGAAGCTCATGGTGGGCACGAAGCTGCTGAAGAGAAGCACGCCGAAGCCGATGACCAGGATCAGCGATGAAGCGCAGATGGCCGTACCTTTTTCCAGGATGGCTCGTTGCAGAGCCTCCCGCATGGGCAGGCTCTCGGCGCGCTTTCGGTTGTACTCGGTCAGGAAATGGATGGTGTCGTCCACGGCGATGCCTAGGGCGACCACGGAGATCAGGGCCGTGGAGGTGTTCAGGGGGATGCCGAGCAGACCCATGATCCCGAAGTTGATGATGATCGGAAACGCGTTCGGGATCAGGCTTAGGGCCCCTGCGACAAACGAGCGCAGGGCCAGGAACATGATGAACGTGATCACGGTGGCGGCCAGGGCCAGACTTTCCACCTGTCCCCGGACCAGGGCGTCGATGGTGTTCACGTCCTGTACGGCCCGGCCGGTGACCCGGATTTGCAAGCCGTCGTGTTCGTGTTGGTCGATGAAGGCGCGCAGGGCGTGTATGAGTTCGGCCTGGCCCGCGGAGCTGTGCTCGGAGATGCGGATCAGGATGCGGGCCTGATCGTATTCCGAGGTGATGAATTCATCCATGTCGTCGGAGTCGTAGAGCAGCAGGTACTGGGACACCAGTTCCCGGCTTTCAGGGATGACGTAGAAATCCGGATCCTCGTTGTGAAAGGACATGTTCATGTCCTTCAGGAAGTCCACGAAGGACATGGTGCGGTCGACACCCGGCAGCGTCAGGGCGAAGGTTTGCAGCCTGTCGATCACGGCCAGCTTGGCCGGGTCGCGCAAGGCGTCCCGCTCGCCGGCCTTGACGGAAATGTCCACCGTGCCGACCCCGCTCAGCCGGGGTTCGATGTAGGAAAGCTCCTGGCGCAGGGGACTTGAAGGCTTGAAGTACTCCAGCAGATTGGTCTCGACCCGGATCGTCGAGGCTGCCCACAAAGCGCCCAGGATCAGGATCGTGATGAAGATGGTTATGGGACGGGCGTGGGTCTGCACCACCGTGGAGAGGCGGCCCAGAAAGGCGCCCATGCCGATGTCCTTGCGCTGGTGGGTGTATATGGTGTCCGGCCTGCACATGAGCATGAGCGGGGGCAACAGCATGAAGGAAAACAGGAATTCGAAAATCATGCCCAGCGAAGCCACGTAACCGAATTCCTTGATCGGAGGGATGTCGCTTACGGCCAGGGAGGCGAAACCCACGGCCGTGGTCAGGCTGGTCAGAAAGCAGGGGGTTATGACCCGGTGCAGAATGTGTTCCATGGCTTTGGCGGGAGATCGGACCTGACCCAGCAGCTTTTTGTCCAAATGGGCGAAGATGTGCACCGAATCTGCCAATGCAAGAGCCATGACGAGCGGCGGGACGATGGTGGTCACGTTGTTCAGCGTAATGCCGAGCAGGGGGAAGCATCCCATGGTCGTCCCCGTGCATACGGAGATGTTGGCCAGGGCCAGCAGGGTCAGGCGCACGTTGCGGAAAAAGAGCCAGATGGTCAGGGTGATGAATAGGTAGGTCACCGGGATGAACACGGCCACATCCGACTTCATGTACTGGCTGAGGCTGAAGTTGGTCATGGTCCAGCCGGCCAGATGAAACCGGCCGGCAAGCTCTTCATGTTTGGCGAGCACTGTTTCGGTCTGTTTGATGAGCCTCTTGCGAAAGCTTCCGTCCCCGGCCTCGTGCGCCGTGGGAAAGACCACCAAAGCCGTGGTTTCCCCGTCGGCAGAAACGAGGTTGCCGACATAGAGCGGGTTGCCCAGCGCCTGTTCCCGCAGGGCGGCCATTCCCGGAGCGTCTTCGGGGATGCGCTCCAGAAATGGGCGAACTTCGAAATATTCCTCTTCGCCGTGGATGTAGTCCACATTGGCCAGGCTTTGCACCTCCCGGACTTCGGGGATGGTTTCGAGTTCCTGCGTGAGGGCCGCGATCATGCGTAAGACGGGGGACGTGAACAGCTCGGGACTTGAAAAGGCGATCACGAAGAATTCGTCTTCTCCGAAGGTGTCCTTGATGCTTTGGTAAAAGGCGACGTCCGGATCGCCCTCAACGGTGAAATAATCCACATTGTCTACGGTCTGGATGCGTGGGAGCTGGATCAGGAACGGGGCGGCCAGGCACAGGGACAACACGAGGCAGAGTATGGGGAATCGGGTGACCAGGCTGGCTATGTGCTTCATGGATGATCCGTGCGCATGCTGGATGCGGGAATGCTTTTGAGGAATGGATAGAGCCGCGTCAGATGCTCCATTTGGGGCACGGACAGATTTGCGATGATTTCCTGCCGGGTGTTGAAAAAGAACCGTGCGTCCTCTTCGCTCATGGGAGGCCTTTTGTCATAGAACGTCCACCCGTTGTTCAATTCCACCAAGGTGCTTTTCATTTTGTAGAAGAACTCATGGATATTGTCATCCACGTCAAAGTCCTTGTATTTTTCCGATGCCTTGTCTTCAATATGTTCCATGTTGATGCGCAAGGCGACTGCCGGAGCGCCAACTCCCGGGTAAAAACGCTCTTCTCCGAAATCTTCAAACAGGAACATTGTCTTGTAAAAATTGACATGCTTCGGGTTGACCATGATGCATATGTCGTCAATGTTGTTCATCATTGAGTATTCAAACATCGTCTTTGACAGGAAGACCATGAGATTGCACCAGCGTGTCTCCCTGGGCGTTGCCAAGGCCGAGAGCTCGGTGATCTTTCTGCCCTGGGAACGCAGCGCATCAAGTTCAGGCCGATACAGGGCGTCCATGGGCAGGCCGAAGAGCTCGCTGTCGAAGATCTGGGTCAATGTGGATATTACAGTGACATAGGTTCTGAAAATGAAGGCGCACGTCGTCGGCAGGAGATTGTAGACGCTAAGGTGCATGCCCGAGGGATGTGGCTGCTTGATGTATCCCGAGGCGAGGTACTCTCTGTAGACGAGGGCGAAGGACTGAGACCACTCGTCGCGGGTTTCCGCGATCTTGATGTTCGGTCGGTCAATTTCATCGAGTTTGGCTCTCAGCATGGCGGAGCGACGGAGTCTGACGGATCTTCGGCGATCCTGACGCGTGTTTTCGGAGAGATCGGTCATGGGTTCTCCATGTTCGCGAGCACGAAAGAAAAGAGAAAAAGCCGACGCGGTTCGCGTCATGGCCCTGGCTGCGAAAAAGCGGCTCGTCTGGTGTTATGGTCCTCCTGTCGGCGTCTCTTGAAGAGACGTAAATGTTCGTTGCATATGCCATGCCTGAACCCGTCTTGAGAGATTCAGATCCGCAGGCCCGGGTATGAGTTTCGGAGCAGGATTTTGCATTCCAGGGACAGATCCCGCAGGTCGATGGTGTCGGACAGGATGTGATTGAGCAGACTGGTATCCAGGGGGTTCGGGCGGGACCGGGGCAGGCTTCGGCCTTCGAGAATGTCGGTGATCCGGCCGCAGAGCGCGATGCGTTGGGACAGATAATGGGCATCGATTGCGTTTCGGTACGAGGTCATGAGCCCCTTGCTGTCGAGCCGCCTCCTGACGGCGGCGACATCCGCGCGAAGCGCCACGGCGGGGGCATTGACCCGGGCATAGTGCTTTTCCTCCCCGAAGATCTCGAGCTCGCAGAGCCTCTTGTAAATGGGGACATGTTTCGGATTGACCATCACGCAGACGTCATCGACATCCAAAAACACGCAATACAGGAAAAGCAGTCTGGTGAAGTTCTGAATGCCGCTTCGCGAGAACCTCTGTGTGTTTGAGGCCAGCGAGCATACTTCCGTCACATTTCGGCCTTGTCTGCGCAGATAATCCAGTTCCACGCGGTACAATTCGTCCATTGGCAGGCCAAATTGCTTGGAGTCGGGAACCAGCGTTGCTGTGGATATTATTGTATTTTCCGATTTTGCCAAAAGAACTGTCGTTCTTGGGAGTAAATGAAATTTTGTAAATAATATTTCTTTGCTATTTTCCTTTGAATATCCAGCATTTACATATTTGTGATACATAAGATTGTATGATTCAAGAAGCTCGCTTGCGTATTCAGCTATCTTGAATACGTAATCGATATCCTTTTCTCTGTGGATATATTTTTGTTCATGACCTAGTGTGCTTGCGATGTTGATCCATCGATGCTTTGATAATTTCATTGTATATCCATGTATTTTTTTTGAATCTTGATCGTAAGAGCGGCGCTATTTCTGGTTCAGTTAAACACAGAATAGCGCCGTTTTTTTTCGGCGATTATATCCGTTGCAATCTTTTTAGTTGAGTGGACTGCGTGTCATCGATGATCTGGATGCGGGTGAAGTGTGATTTTTCTAAAAATAATATTTTATTTTACAAAATATCTGATCGTTGTCCCTGTAGCGTCCGAACAAGGTATCTTCCGGGCCTGTAAAGACGTTTGCTCCCAGGGTCAGCTCAAGATTTTCATAATAGCTGAGGATGGCCTCCGGTGTCAGGAATGAGCCTCCATCGCTCAAATCCAGGGCGTAGCGCAGCCTCAACATCACGTTTCCTCGCCAGAACTCGCGATTGATTTCGCCGTTGAGATAAAAATTGTCGCGTCGAAGGAGCAGTATGCGGGACTCGTACTCAAAGACGTGCTGATGCGAGAGCTGTACGTTCGCGTACCAGTCCTGTTCGCCCAGATAATCCATCCCGAGGGCATAATGGAGCACCGGTTTGGCCACGGAATCGAGGGACGCAGTGTGTATGGATTGTTTGTCGAAATATGCACCCTCGCCCCGAAATCCGAATTTGTCGGCCGTTGTTTCGAATTCCACGGCCCAGATATTTTGCCGGTGGTAGTCGGCGTGCAGGGTCGGACCCGCCGGATTGGTCGGGTCAAAGCGCAGACGGGGCGATTTTTCGATGGCGTGCAGGTAGCTCAGCGCCACGTCCCAGCCCGCCAGGGAAGTGGAGGCGCGCAGGCCCAGGTCGGAGTTGTCCAGACCCTTGCCGGGTTTGGATTCATCGATCCTGAGGTCGGTCGGCTGGGCGCCCAGGAGGGCCCAGGTGGTTCCGGAGAAGTCGAATTCGTTTTCCTCGAAAAAGGGAATGAAGATGCCTTCCAGGGTGAAGTCGCCGGGGAACAGGCGGATTCTGGCCATCCAGTTGGGAATCTTGCGGTCTTCCAGTTCCGGGACGAAGAATTCCCGCATATCCTGCGGGTTGACGTTGTCCGCCGGACTGATCTGGTCCGTCTTTCCCCATCGCACGATCTGTCTGCCCAGGCGCAGGTCCCAGCCCGGAGTGGCGTGGGAGATGTAGCCTTCGTACAGATCCAGGTCATAGTCGTCCGTTGAATGTTCGGGGCCGAACCAGAGGTAGTCGGACTGCAGTGAGGCCAAAATAAAGGTGCTTGATGCGCCGGGGACGGCCGCAGGGTCGTTGCCGGGCAGAGGCGGAGTCCATTTTCCTTCGAGCCTGACCGTGTTGCGGAAGTTGCGCGCCTGCTCGGGGGCGCCCGATTCATGCAGTTCCTGCGCTATTTTTGCCAGGAGGAACCCCGAAAAGTTGAGCCGCCCCCAGGGCGAAGGCTCTTCCTGGTCCTCGCTTGGGGCTGTGGATTCTCCGAAGATGAGGGTTTTATTCTCGGCACTGCCGACTGTGTCCGCCAGGGCCACGGTATACGCCGGGTGAATCTTTTGGATGTCGGGCCTGACGACTTGCGGTGGCGGAGTGGGATGAGTGGGCTTTTGGGGTGGCGCTGCCGGATTCATCGGGGCCAGGCTGACCACGATTTTGTGGGCTGCGTTTTCCGTGCCGGAGGCGGGCGTGTCGATGCGGTGTGTCACGTCTTGTTTCAAGTCCAGGACCACGCGCGCGGTTGTCGGGTTGAACTGGGCCGCGCGAACGCGCAGAACCAATGGGTGCTGCACGGGCATGTTGGTGGCCGGTTCAAGGAGTCTTGCCTCGGTGATGTCGATCACCAGGCGTTTGGAATCTTCCAGGACAAAAGAGTGCACGTTTCGAGGAGCGGCGGACAGGGTGATGACCAGGGTTTGCGATGCATCTTTCGGGCTCGGATCAAAAGTGGAAACCAAGACAGGCTCATTTGCAAGGGCTGGAAAAGGGAGCAGGAGCGACAGGAGCAGCAGGATGGCGTGCAGAAAATTTGGTAAGCGCGATTCAGGTTGTCGTTTCATATATTTGTAAAGAGATGGCGGACTTTTTTGTCGAAATTTCATACTTTTTAAATCTCCACGAAATGCAATTGAATACGTTCGTGATTTTTTTAGAAATGAATTCACTGCAAAAATTCGTCATCCCCTCGAAGAATGTGCTCCATGTTTTTTAGATGTACGAAAAGGATGGATTTCAACCGTCGAGTGGATGACACTCATGTTATTTCGATACTTTTTAGCAGTGTCTTGAGAAATAAATAATCATAATTCTTATTGTATAAAGTCGATAAATTTGAACTTTATTTATGTATTACCAGCGCTCAAGAGACTGTTGTGTGAATGTGCTATCCGATATCCCGGTGTTGTATTGAATGCCTTGAGTTTCCATGATTGTCTTATGACCGGAATGGAGATCTTCCATGACCACTTTGGTCTCTGTCCAGATGTCCTGTATGTTTTCCAGTTGGAGCACGAGGTAGCGTTTGGTCGGATTGTCGCCGCCAGTGAAAAAATCCACCCGTAACGGCAGGAGCATATCCTGGGCCACCCAGGTCCGGACCATGCTGTACTGCGAGTCCGTGCCGGCCTTGGGGCGGCTCTCCATGATCCAACACTGTACGTTGTTCAGTGATTCGTCGCCGGCGATGACGTGGTCGGAGTCGTCAACGGGTCTGCGCTCCATGTCCTCGTAGGTGAAGTCGGTATTCACGAAGCTGCGTCCCTTCTGGCCCGCCACGATGCGTCGCGTTCTGTTCAGGGCGGGCAGATAGAGGAACTGGGCCGTCCCTCCCTGTCCGTCCTCGACGGCCAGAAAGCCTGTGCCCTGGATATCCGCAGGGGATATGAACCGGAGCAAGGTGGATCGTGCGCCGTTTTTTTCCAGAACGGAAATGTTCAGCTGGCGGACGCGCTTTTGTCCCGAGGCCGGAGCGAGTTCCATGGTTTGCCGGGAGACGGAGTCGTCACCCACGTAGCGGTCATGGACCAGCTGGGCCAGTTCCCGGCCCGAAGGCTGGGCGTGGGCCGGAAGCGCCGGGTTGGCAAAGCCCCAGAGCAGGATCGAGCAGACAAGGAAACATTTCGGGAACAGGGTGCGGATATGCATGATCGACACTCACGGATTTTTGATTGTTTGAGGCCGCCACCTCCATCTCCCATGTTTTTTCAGGGATATTGTCCGAAGTGTCAATGATATGTTGGAAGAGATAAAAAAAAGTGATGCAACAGTATTGATCAAGGGATGTGCTGCGAATTATTTCGGATAATTTTGATTAAGTGTAAATTTTTTCGACAGTAAGTCGAGATATTTTTAACACTTGAAGACGGTTTTGGTTTGAGCTGTTGCGCAGCTAATGAAGATAGAAATGGAAATTTGATGTCTGTTACATGTTGATGCAACACTTCTGCTGCGCGCAACACTTTTGCGTGTTCACGCGCTTCTGTCGAGGCCTCTTTTTATTCCTTATCATTTTGAATTAATGTAATAATTAAAATTTGAACAGGTTTTTCTCCTCCGGGCATTGAACTTGCTCTAGGGGGGCGACGGGCGTGATGAGCGTCTGTCGGCCCTGCCTCTGATGAGGCGGCCTGGGTGTGTATCCCTAAGGACATCAACGGCGTCGGCGAGGCGGGCGGAGCGTGATGTTCGCGGCGCTTTGAAGGATGAGCGGCCGCGCGTTCCTGCGCATCGGAGAAGTTTTTCGGGGCCTGACGCCCGAGCACGGGCGGCTCGCCCTGGACGGCTACCCAAGACTGACCACGGCGCATTATTCAGCATAAGGAACGCCCCGCTCTTCAAAAGGTTTGTTCGACGGAGGAAGAATGATCAGATGTACTGTATTCGCGGTTGCGCTCATGCTCTGTGTCGCGCTTGCTGGCTGCAAGGGACATACCAGCGAATCCCTCAACGCCGAAGGAGAGGTGCTTTTCAAGCAGGGCAACTATAACGGGGCTATCGTCCATTACAAGAACGCCTTGGAGAAGGACCCCAATTTTGTCGCGGCGCGATACAATCTCGGTTTGGCTTATATCGAAACCGGCAAGATGGAGCAGGCCGAGCGGGAATTTCAGAAAGTTCTGCTGCAGAACCCCTATGACGGCCGAGTAAATTATCAGCTGGGCCGGATCGCCAATTTTCAGAACAAGCCTGCCGTGGCCGTGCCCTTGATCATGGCCTATTTGCAGGAACATCCGGATGATGCCGCCGCCTTGGAGCAGCTCGCCATTTCAGCCACCATTTCCGGGGATCCCGCCAGTGCCAAGGGACACCTGGAAAAGGCTCTGGCCGTCGAGCCCGACCGGATTTCGGCCAAGCTGGGTCTTGTCCAGATCTTCATGATTCAGGGGGATAGGGCCGAGGCTCGCAAAATGCTCGACAACCTGCTGGCTCAAGATCCCGACAACAGATCAGGGCTGCACGCGCTGGCGCAGCTTGAGGCTCAGGAAAAGGATCCCGAAGCCATGCTTGATGCGTATTCCCGCATCTCTTCCATCTACCCCTCCGATTTATTCGCCCGCTACAAGCAAGGCAGCCTCCTCATGAACAAAGGCGAAGGGGAGAAGGCCAGGGCTTCGGCCGAGGCCATGCTGAGTGAGTATCCCGACAGCGCCGAAGGGCATCGGCTCATGGGGCTGTATCTCTTCCGTGAGGGTAAATTCGACGAGGCCGCGACGTACCTCGGCAAATCCCTGCGCATCAAGCCGGATCTGGAAACATACTACCTGCTTGGTCTTGTCTATTACAGCCTCGACAATCTGGAACTGGCGGTGACCCAATTCCAGACTGTGCTCGATTACAGTCCTGGCTTCGTGCAGGCCAGGATCATGCAGGGCGAGATATTTCTGCGCCAGGGCCGTGGTCCGGAAGCGATGGGCGCGGCTGAAAAGCTGATCGAAGGCAGTCCGGAGGATTTTCGCGGCCATGTCCTGAAAGGCGACGCCCTTTTGATGCAGGGCAAGGCCCATGAGGCGCTGGCCGAATTCAGACTGGCGATGGGGTTGGCGCCATCCCATTATGGACTGCTGCTCAAGGCGGGGCTGCTAAAGCTCTCCCTGGGAGATCGCAGTGGAGAGGACGAGTTGGTGAGCGCGATCAAAATATCGCCCGAGGGCGTCGATGCGCGCATGGCTCTGCACTCGTATTATTTCAGAAATGGCCGCACGGACGAGGCCATGGCCGTGCTGACCGAGGGCCTGAACGGGAGCCGGAACGACGCCGTGCTCTATAACGCCCTGGCCAAGGCCTCATTGGGGCGCAGGGACGCCGAGGGGGCTGAGGAATATCTGGCCAAGGCACGTGGCGCGGATCCCGCTTTCCTACAGACCTATTTTCATGGAGCCATCGCCAAACTTGCCCGAAATAAGCTTGATGAAGCCGTGACGCAATATGACTTGGCTCTGGGCTTCGCTCCGAACGATGTGCGAGCCCTGATCGCCTCGGCGGCGGTCCTTGAGAAACAGGGGAAGCTCGACGAAGCCCGGATCCGGCTCGAAAAGGCTCGCTCCACCAAGGACACCGGGGCGATCCTGATGCTTTCGAGTTTCCTGCAGCGAAACGGAAAAAGCGACGAGGCCCTGGCGGTTCTGGACCAGGAACGAACGCGGCAACCCAAAAATATGGTCATTGTTCAGGGCCTGGCCAAGCTGCATGTCGCACGCAAGGAAATGGACAAGGCCATGGCCTTGTATGCCCAGCTTGAGCAGCTCGACCCCTATTCCGGGACGGTGGAGAGGATGAGAGCGTGGATGGCCGCCGGAGATCTGGACAAGGCCGAGGAGAGCGCCCGGCGTCTGATGCAGTTGAAGCCGGACAAGGGGCAGTCTTGCCTGCCGTTGGCCAGCATTCTTGAGATGCGCCAGAACCGGGCTGAAGCCGAAAAAGTGCTGATCAGTGCATGGGCGCTTGAACCCACCGACGATCAGGTCGGCGTCGTGCTGGGCGAGTTTCAGCTGCGTGGCCGGCAGACCAAGAAGGCGCTCGCCACCTTTGATCGGGTTTTGACGCATTCCCCCACCAGCGCCCAGGCCCTGACCGGGAAGGGCATGGCCTTGCAACTGCTTGGCAGGAACGACGACGCGGCCAGGATGTATCTCCAGGCCGTGCAGGCCCGGCACGACCATGTCCCGGCCTTGAATAATCTGGCCATGATCTGGGCCGATGACGAGGCGAAAAGCGCCCAGGCCGTGAATCTGGCCATGGCGGCCTTTGTTCTTGCGAACAACGATCCCGCCATCATCGATACTCTTGGCTACGCCCTGATCCGTAACAATCGTCCAGAGGAAGCCCTGGGCGTACTCGCGCGGGCATTGACTCTCGCTCCGGGCAATCCCGGGATCCTTTTTCATCAGGGTCTGGCCGAGGCCGAACTGGGCCGTACGGCCGAAGCCAGAGCAACGCTTGAAGCGGCCTTGGCTTCGACCGATTTTGCTGAACGCGAGGACGCCGAAAAGCTTCTGCACGCCTTGAGCGGGAAGTAGGGAGGACGCATGTCGCCGATTATATTTCGAAATCTTGCCCACGACATCATTTGGGCGTTGCTGGCCCTGAGTGCGTCTCTGGCCATCCTGGCACCGTCCGTCGCATCGCTTTCCGGGGACTTTGAGTTCGTGCGCGGAGCCAGCAGTGTTCTGGCCATTACGCTTCTGCCCTCGGTCGGAGTCTGGTCGGTCTTCTGGTTCACTGGCCGTAAACCGAAGGCGCCGAGGGCTTTGTATTACCAAGCCGTGGCGACTTCGCTGACCATGGCGATGCTTTATGTCGTGGACAGGTCGTCGGGTGTGCTCGGAAGCGAGATCCGTCTTGTCGTGCTTGGGCTTGGCGTCTTTGCCGGACTCAAGTCCGCCGAGTTTCTGTTCGCCAAGTACCGCAGGGTCATCCCGGGAGTGCTCAAGCGCGTGCTTATCGTCGGAGACGGCCCGCTGGCCGTGCAGATGGAGGAATTCATGCACGCCAATCGGGAGAGCTATGTCATGCTTGGCAGGGTCAGCTGCACATCGACGGTTTTCCCCCCGGCAGACGAAGAGGCCGGGCATGAAACGGCTCCTGACAGGATCGGCAGATTGTTGCGTTTGGCCCAGAATTTCGGGGCCGACAAGGTCGTGGTCGCCCTGGCCGAGCGGCGGGGCTTTTTCCCGGTGGAAGAGCTTTTGAACTGCAAGATGGCCGGGATCGAGGTCGTGGACGCTCCCTCCTTCTATGAAAGCGCGACGCACAAGCTGCTCATCGAAAATATCTCACCCAGCTGGTTCATCTTCAGTCATGGGTTCAAGGTGAATTGGATGCTGCGCCTGTGCAAGCGCATCTTTGACCTGAGCGCCGCCAGCGTCGGCCTGATCTGTTTTATGCCGTTCGTGCCGTTCATCGCGCTGGCCATCAAATTGGACTCTCCCGGCCCCATGCTGTTCAGGCAGGTCAGGGTCGGCAGGAGCGACAGGCCCTTCGTGCTCATGAAATTCCGCACCATGCGCGAGGACGCCGAAGCAGGGACCGGAGCCGTCTGGTCCCAGGTGGATGATCCGCGCATAACCAAGGTCGGAAACTTTCTACGCCGTTCCCGCCTGGACGAGATTCCGCAGCTGATCAACATCCTCAAAGGCGACATGAGCCTGGTCGGTCCCAGACCGGAACGCCCTGAGTTCGTGAGTGAGCTGAAGGAAGTGATTCCGTACTATTCGGAGCGACATTATGTGAAACCAGGGCTGACGGGGTGGGCACAAGTGCTTTATCCGTACGGTTCAACCATTGAGGATGCAATTGAGAAACTTCGTTATGATATGTACTACATAAAGAATATCTCAATAATACTTGATTTATACATTGTTATTAAAACATTTAAAGTCGTATTGCTTGGAAAAGGGAGGTAGAGATGTCGTCTGATACCGGGATTGGATCCGTCATGTGGAAGAAATGTTTCATGGCCAAGGTTGCGGTGCTGATTTTCGGCGCGATGCTTCTTGGCGGGACAGGCTTGGCCGGCGAGTACATCATCGGCGCGGGAGATAGCGTGCATGTCTTCGTGTGGGGCGAGCCGGAGCTTACGGTTCCCGCCCTTGTGCGTCCCGACGGCCGCATCTCTCTTCCCGGAGCCGGAGAGATCATGGCCGAGGGTTTGACCCCTGAGGCCCTGCAGAAGGAGATCGCCAGCCGTCTCTCGGCCCTGGTCAAGAAGCCTATGGTCACAGTGTCCATGGTCGGAATCGAGAACAGCAAGGTTTACATCATCGGCGGAGGCGTCGTCACGGGCGTTTATCCCCTGAAGCAGAAGACCTCGCTTCTGCATCTCTTGGCGGGCATGGATTTGGCCCGGGCCGACCTGCACGGCGCCCATGTAATGCGCGACGGAGCCCGGATGGATCGGGATTTCGATCTTTTGCTGCGCAACGGGGACTTAAAGCAGGACCTTGTTCTGCACCACAACGATATAATTGTCTTTCCGGCTCTGCCTGAACCCTATGTCTATGTCGTCGGTGCCGTGAACATGCCGCAGGCCTTGCCTTACAGGGACGGAATGACGGTGCTCGATGCCCTGCTGGCGTGCGGAGGATTCAACAAATTCGCCAAGAAGAACGATACGGTCGTAGTTCGGCGGGAGGACGGGGCCGAGAAGCGGATTCCGGTCCATGCCCAGGATTTGGCCGAGGGTCGCGATCTGTCCCAGAATGTAGTCTTGCGTCGCGGGGATTACATCATTGCCGCGGAAAGTTTCTTTTAAGCCGCAGGAGCGGAGCCACACATGAATCATGAACTGTATCAGCAATTTGAAAGGTATGCGCGGATCTTGCTGCAACGTAAGCGCATCGTGGTGGCCGTGGCTCTGCTGGTCATGACCCTAGGGGTTGTAATCAGTTATGTCCTGCCCAGGAAATACGAAGCGCAGTCCACGGTTTTCATCGAGCAGAGCGTCATCAGCGAATTGGTCAAGGGCATTGCCACCACTCCGTCCATGGAGGCCAAGATCAAGGTGTTGGGCGTGGCCATGCTGAGTCGGGAAACGCTTTCCAAGGTGATGCGCATTCTGGATAAGGATGTCGAGTTTGCTTCGGATATGGATCGGGAAGCATACATAAAGGATTTGCGGGAGCGGATTTTCATCAGGCTGGACGAAAAGCGGGGGATCTTCTTCATCTCCTTTCAGGACAGCGACCCGCGTTATGCCCGTGATTTCGTCAATACCATCACTCAAGTCTACATCGAGTCGAATACGGCCTCCAAACGGGATGAATCCCTGGAAGCGACCCGCTTTTTATCCGAGCAGATAGAGAGCTTCAAGAAGCGCCTCGACGCGGTGGAGGACGAGATCAATCAGTACAAGGCCGAGCATGGCCTCCAGTTGGCGACAGACGAGACCAGCATCCGTTTCGAGATCGCTGACGCCGAGAGAAAGCTGGAGGCCATTCGGGCTCGCAGGCTAGAGCTTGAGACCAAGTTGCAGCTCGTGCCTTCCGGAACGGGCCGCTCCACGCATCTGGTCGATATGGAGCGCCAATTGGCGACGCTTTTGACGGCCTATACGGACCAGCATCCAAAGGTGGTGCGGCTGCAGGGACAGATCAGGGCGATGAAAAACAGTCCTTCGGGCGGCATGACCGGGGGTTCGGGGGGCATAACCAAAACTCTGATCCAGGCCGAGATCGATGCCGCCACGCTTCAAGAGAAGGCCCAGCTTGCGACCATCGATGAAAAGACAGAGTTTCTGCGCCGGATTCCCACGCTACGCACGGGGCTGAACGAGCTCTTGCGCAAGAAGGAGAACGAAACCCTGATCTACAGTCAGCTCGTGACCCGCTATGGTCAGTCAGAGGTCTCCAAGCAGATGGAGATGGAAAACAAGTCCATGAACTTCCGGGTTGTGGATCCGGCTGTCGTGCCTGAAACCGCAATCAGTCCCAAGCGCATTCCGATCATGTTTTTGTCAGCCCTGGCCGGAATCGGGATCGGCATAGGCGTAATCATGGTGCCATACATCATGCGCGGGTCGGTGGAGAGCCTGGCCGATCTGCGGGTTCTCAACCAGCGGGTGCTGGCCGTTCTGCCGGCGATTTCCAAACCAAACGAGGAGAGGAAGCGCGTGAGGAGGGACCGTATTTTCCTGTCCGGCGCGGCGCTCTACTTTCTCCTGCTGGTGACCATTGGCGTCATGGAGGCCCTGGGCAAATCACCCCTCGACGCACTGTTTGGCCGTGCGCTCGGCCCGTGGCTGTAGCCCCAAAACCTGAATACGAGAGGATAGTTAAAACCAATGAGCAGAATCGAGGAAGCACTGGCCAAAGCGGCTGGAATGCAATCCGGATTGCACAGCAAGGGAAACAGGGCCGAAGTGTCCGGCATTGCCCGGGCGCCCATGGGCGAGCCGACCAGTGTCGGCGGGTTTCGCTTGCCCGAGGAGACCATGGTGGTCATCAACGCGCCTTTGTCGCCCATGGCGGAGGAGTATCGCAAGCTGAAGGAAGCGCTGGTCAAGATGACCAAGCGCGAGCGTTTCGACAACCTCATTGCCGTGACCAGTTCCATCGCGGGCGAGGGCAAGAGCATGACCGCAGTCAATCTGGCCGCCAGCCTTGCGGGTGAGTATGATCATACGGTCCTGCTCGTCGATGCCGATCTTCGGCGGCCTTCCGTGCATAAGTATCTGGGCCTTGGTTCGGGCAAGGGCCTTTCGGATTGCATGCGCGAGGGGCTGGACGTGGGTGAACTGCTGGTCAAGACGGGGATCGGCAAACTCTCGGTCCTGCCTGCGGGCACACCCACCCCCAATCCGGTGGAGCTGTTCTCTTCCGACGCCATGCGCAGCCTGTTTCGGGAAATGAAGATACGTTACGGAGACCGTTACATCATCGTCGATACCCCGCCGGTGCTGCCCTTTGCCGAGACGCGGTCCATCGCGAGCATCGTCGACGGCGTGATTCTGGTCGTGAAGGAGGGGATGCCAAGCCTGGATCAGATTGAGGAGGCCATCGAAGCCCTGGATCAGAAGGTTCTGGGACTAGTTTACAACGGGGCGTATCTGCAAAGCAAGTCGTCCTACTATTACGCGGAGTAGCCTGTCCCGTGTACACAGCATTCTTCGGGTTGCGTGAAAAACCCTTCGATCTACTTCCCAATCCCGACTTTTTGTATCCGAGTCGGGCTCACAAGCGGGCGCTGACCTATCTGACGCATGGGATCAAGGAGCGGGCGGGGTTCATTCTGCTCACCGGTGAAGTGGGGTCCGGGAAGACTACCCTGATCCGCAACATGATCCGGTCGCAGCTGCGGAACAGCGTCCTGGCCAAGGTGTTCAACACTCGTGTCGATTCTCTGCAACTCCTCATGCAGATCAACGGTGATTTCGGGTTGGATACGGACGGGCGGGACAAGGCCACGCTGCTGCGGGAACTGAACGATTTTCTCATCGAGCAGTATGCCCAGCGCCGCCAGGCCGTGCTGATCATCGACGAAGCCCAGAACCTGTCCGCCGAAATCCTCGAAGAGGTGCGCATGCTCTCCAACCTGGAGACGGATCGGGACAAGCTCCTGCAGATCATTCTCGTCGGCCAGCCGGAGTTGCGCGACATCCTGGCCCGGCCGGACCTTTTGCAGCTGCGACAGCGCATCCAGATCAACTGTCACCTGCAGCCTCTGAGCGCCGCGGAGGTCCGCGAGTACATCCTCTTCCGTCTGGAGAAGGCCGGCAACAAGACCGCCCTGGTCTTTGACGATGACGCCGTGGAGGCCATCGCGACATACAGCCGCGGTATCCCCCGGCTTGTCAACATCCTGTGCGATTACATCATGATCGACGCCTTTTCCTCCCAGACCCGGAACATCGAGGGAGGCGTGATTCACGAACTGGCAGCGGATTTGTCCTTCGAGGCTCAGTACTGGAATCCCGAGCCGCCGAAAAAAACGGAGGCCGCTGCGGCGATCGCAGCGCCCGAAGAGAAACGGGACACCTATGACGTGGCCCGGAATACGACAGCGCAGTCCAGGATATTGAGCGTCATCGGGTCCATGAACAAACGCATCGAGGAACTGGAATTCATGCCCGTCTGGGACCATGCGGCCATGCTCGACATGCAGGAACGGGTGGACAGGCTGGAAAAGTCCCTGGAGACCAAGGTCCGGGAGCTGCGGTCGATGCAGCAGCAACTGCGCAGTGAGATCGTGCAGCAGCTCGATCCCCTGCCGGCCGAGGTCGACGTGAAGAAACGCAACGGGGCCATGAGAAGCATCTGGAATTACTTGTGGGGGAACTGATTGGAACCGGCCTGGGGGACGTAACCGGCCATTTTAATTCCGAACTTCAACGTGAGACCGCACCATGAAAAATTACCTGATGGCAGCCTTTCTTCTGATGATCGCCGTGTCTCCTGCCTGGGCAGACCCCGAGTGGAAGGCATCCTTAAGCGTGAGCGAAGAGTACAACGACAACGTAAAAGAGGAGCGCCACGGCGAAGACGATTTCGTGACCTCCGTCCGGCCCGGTTTGAGCTATAGACACGAGGGCGCGCGCACGCTGCTGGAGACGAGCTACAGGGGAACGTGGAACCATTACGCTTCCGGGACCCGGGATCAGGAATTCAACCACGACGCCATGCTCCATGGCCTGCTGGATGTCTGGGAAGGATTTTTCTTTCTGGACGTCCGCGACACATACCGATTGGTCAATCAGGACCGGACGCGCGGCGAAGCCGTGGAAGAGGACTCGACCATCGACCAGCTGCAGCAGAACATCTTCACTTTTTCTCCCTACATCACCCCGCGCTTCGGAGAGCGCGGTCAGGCCAAGGTCGGGTACGCCTACAGCAACATCTGGTACGACGAGGAAGATCGGGACTCCAAGAACATTCATCGCGGATTCGTGGACGCGGAATACGAACTGACCGCGCAGACGGCCTTGCTCAGTGGCTATTCGTACACCCAGGAACTCTGGGAAGAAGAGACGCTGGACCGCAATATCATCTATCTCGGCGGCCGTTATGCGTACGCCGAAAACGGCATCGTGTACCTGAAGGCAGGGCCCCAGCATACCCGGTACCGGGACCGCGATACCAGCTCCACAAGCCTGTTCTGGGATGCGGGTCTGGATCATGATTTCGGGTCCGTGCTCCTGCATATGAACACGGGAGTGTCCTTCGAGGACGATCCGGACACGGGCGAAACCTATGAGCGCAGGTTCGGCACCGTGCGGCTGACCAAGACTTGGTCCAGAACCACGGCCAGCGTGTTCTCCACCCTGGAAGAGTACGAAGACAGGAACGATGACGGCGAGGACGGAGAGGAGGTGCGCAGGACGGTGCTGGGAATGAGCCTGGCCCATGAGCTGAGCGAGCGACTGACCGCCTCCATGGGGCTGTCCCACGATTTTCAGAATCGGTCGGATGACGACACGCGGCGATGGTACGCAAACGTGGGCCTCAAATATGCCTTGAGCGAACGGGTGGGACTCGCCTGCTGGTATCGGTTCAAGGATTCCTCCTCGGATGACGTGGAGGAAGAATACCGGGTGAACCGGGTCGGAGTGCAGCTCACGATGACATTCTAGGTCGCCGTGCGGGAAGATGCCGGGACGACGATGGCAGCGGCGGCGCGACGGACCCTGTAACGTTGGACGGGGATGTATGAAAAACGCCTTGACCATAGATGTGGAAGACTATTTTCAAGTCACGGCCTTTGAAGGCGTTGTGAAGCGGCAGGATTGGGTGGTCTATCCCTCCCGGGTCGAGAACAACACCCGGCGGGTGCTGGATTTGCTCGATGAATTCTCCCTGTCGGGCACATTCTTCGTCCTTGGCTGGGTGGCGGAACATTTTCCGGGCGTGGTGCAGGCCATCGCAAACGGCGGTCACGAAGTGGCCTGCCACGGCTATGGCCACGAACTCATCTACAATCTGGAACCTCACGCCTTCCGCGCCGATGTGCGCAGGTGCAAGGCCCTGCTCGAAGACCTGACCGGCGTTCCTGTTCTGGGTTACCGAGCCCCAAGCTATTCCATCACCAATAACTCCATGTGGGCTCTGGACATCCTCATCGAGGAAGGCTTTGCCTATGATTCGAGCATCTTCCCCATTGTCCACGACAATTACGGCATTCCGGGCTCCCGGCGATTTCCCTACGATATCGTTCGTCCTGGCGGCAGCATCCGCGAATTTCCCCTGACCACCCTGTCGGTGAACTTCGCGGGTCGCAGGATCACCCTGCCCATCGCCGGAGGCGGCTATCTGCGCCTTCTCCCTGCGGGGGTCGTGCTGTGGGGGATGCGCAGCGTCAACACTGCGGAAAAGCAGCCCGTGGTTCTCTATTTCCATCCGTGGGAGATGGACCCAGATCAGCCGCGGATCAAGGCCCGGATGAGGTCCCGTTTCCGGCATTATCTCAACCTCGACACGACGGAAGAAAAGGTCCGCAGCCTCCTTGGCGAGCTGCGTTTCGACACCATGGCCAGGGTGCTGGGGCTGGACGGGGGAAACGGCGATGAGAGCACGAGCGCGACCCGCCCGGAGGTTCCCCTGCCATGAGCGTACGCACGGAAACCTTTCAGGGCGCGGCAGCGGACTGGGATCGCTTCGTTGAATCGATGCCCTGTGCGGCAGGGTATTACAACCATGCATGGCGGGCTATTCTGGAGCGCAGTTTCGGGCATGAAACCTATTTTCTGGCTGCCAGGACAAACGGCGCCATAAGCGGTGTTTTACCGCTGGTGCACATGCGCGGCGTTTTCGGTAATTTTCTGGTTTCCCTGCCCTTTGTAACCTATGGCGGACTGCTCTGCCGGGACCAGGCTTCAAGCCAGGCCCTGCTGGAAGCCGCCGGGGAATTGCGTTCCCGGCTCAAGGCGCGTCACGTGGAGCTCAGGCACACCCAGACCGTGAACCCGGATCTGCCCGCCAGAAGGCACAAGGTGGCCATGGTGCTTGCCCTGGCCCAAAGCGAAGAGGCGATGTGGACGGGTTTCAACGCCAAGGTCCGCAATCAGATCCGCAAGGCGCAAAAAGCCGGCCTGGAGACGGTCTGGGGCGAGGAAGAACTGCTGGACGATTTTTACACCGTGTTCGTGCGCAACATGAGGGATCTGGGCACTCCCGTGTATGCGCGCTCGTTTTTTGCCAACATCCTGGCCGGTCTGCCCGGCGTGACCCGGATCGTATTGATCAGAAGGCAGGGCGAGCCCATCGCCGCCGGGCTGCTCTATTGGCACGGGGAGACTCTGGAAATTCCCTGGGCCTCGTCCATCCGGGACTACAACTCTCTTTGCCCCAACAATCTCATGTACTGGGAGGCCATTCGCCATGGCCTGCGCCTGGGGCTGCGCCGGTTTGACCTCGGCCGGTCCTCCCTTTGCTCCGGGACGTTCAAATTCAAGGAACAATGGGGGGCGCGGCCCGAAATACTGCAATGGCACTACCTCTTGTCCTCGGGGGCGAAGCTGCCGAACCTGAGCAACAGCAACCCCAGGTTTTCCATGGCCATCAGCCTGTGGCGGCGTCTGCCCCTGGCCATGACCCGCACCCTCGGTCCGTTGATCGTACGGGACATCCCATGAACGGCCCCTACTTGCGTATGCTGCCGCCCAGCGCCTCGCCGCTGCGTCCCGCCGATATCGCGGCCGGGGTCAGGGCGTGGATGACCGGCCAGGGCGCGGAATCCCTGCGGCGTGAGGTGAAACGGCGGTTCGGAGCGCGGCATGTTTTTTTTACGACCTCCGGCCGGGCCGGACTCTCGGCCTCGCTGCGTGCCATGCGCACGCTTTGCCCGCAGCGGGACGAGGTGCTGCTGCCAGCATTCACTTCCTTTTCCGTGCCCTCGGCCGTGGTCAATGCGGGGCTCAAGGTCGGCCTTTACGATCTGCACCCCTGGACCCTGGCCCCGGATATGGTCAGCCTGGAAAAAGCCTTGAACCGCAAGACATTGTGCGTCGTGGCCTGCCATCTTTTCGGATATCCGCTGGATCTTCGCCCTCTGCGTGAATTGTGTCGTGCCCATGGCGCGGTTCTTCTGGATGACGCCGCGCAGGCCATGGGCGCTCGGGTTGGAGCGGAGTTGGCCGGAACCATGGGCGACGTGGGGCTTTTCAGCCTGAGCCGGGGCAAGAACATCACCGCCGTGGACGGGGGAATCATTCTGACCGACCGCGAGGACCTGGCGGACGCTTTTGGAGCGATGCCCGCGCTTTTCGCGGCGGTCGGCAGAATTCGGACCGCCCGGAACTTGGCGCTGGCGCTGGCGCTCATGGTCATGCTCCATCCCCGGGCCTACTGGCTGCCGGCCTCCCTGCCGTTTCTGGGGATCGGACGCTCGGTTTTCGATCCTGATTTCAGCCTTGAAGGTCTGGACGCGTTTCGGATCGGCATGGCTCGCAGTGTTTTTGACCGGCTGGACGCCCTGAACGAAGGGCGCCGCAGCACTGCCGCCTCCCTGAGAGAAACCTTGCGGGAAGCGCCCGGCGTGCGTGTCATTCAGGCTGCCGATGGAACCTATCCCGTGTATCTGCGCCTGCCCGTCCTGCCTGTTTCAGGTGCCTGGCCAGGGGATTTCGCGTCTCGAGCGAAAGCCCTGGGCGTGATCCGCTCCTATCCCCTGGCCTTGCACCACATCCCGAAGCTCGCGCGTTATATAACGTCCGCCGGGGAGTATCCGACGGCCGAGATGCTGGCCGAAAACCTCCTGACCCTGCCGACCCACGGCCACGTGCGCGACAACGACATAAAGGCCATCGTGCGGATTTTCGGGGAACTGCCTCTGGAGAAGTGCGCAGGCTTCAAGGAGGTCGCGGCATGAGCACGCTGTTCTGGCTTTCCTTCGCTGCTCTTGCGTATGCGTTTGCCGGATATCCTGTTCTGGTTCGAGTTGCCGCAGCCGTGTGGGGCAAGAGAATTTTGCGTGACGAGGGCGTTGTCCCACGCATCAGCGTGCTCTTGTCCGTGTACAACGAAGAGCCGGTCATTCGGCAGAAGATAGAAAATTTCCTGGCACTGGACTACCCGGAAGACCGTATTGAACTGATCGTGATTTCCGATGGGTGTACTGATCAGACAGAGGAGATTGTTCGCTCCTTCGCAATAACTCGGGTGCGTCTTTTCATTCAAGAAGAGCGTGGCGGGAAAACCTTGGCCTTGAATCGGGGTGCTGCAGAAGCCACAGGCGAAATTCTCGTTTTTACGGACGCGAATTCCATGTTTCGTCCTGCAAGTATCCGAAAACTGGTGGCTCCCTTTGCCGACGCCACAGTCGGCTTGGTCAGTGGCCGCAGCATTTACGTGGATTCCGAAGGAAACGAAACATTGGGCGGCGTTTATCGCCGCTATGAAGAATGGATCAAGGAAGGCGAGAGCAGGCTTTTTTCCATTGTTGGAGCGGATGGAGCGATCTATGCCCTGCGTCGGGATGTTTTTGAGCCGCTTAAACCTGAATTTATCAATGATCTGCTACATCCGATCCAAGTGGTCTCAAAAGGCTTGAAGGCTGTGAGCGAACCTTTGGCTCTCGTGGTCGAGGCCTGTGAAGATGATGGAGATGCGGAATTGAAACGTCAGACCCGGATCATGGCTCAATCATGGCATGTGTGTTTGCGTCATTTAGGTGGAATAATTCGAGACGGACAATATGGTTATGCATGGCAAATGGCTTCTCATAAAATTTTACGATGGATTACTCTGCCTATGCTCGGTGCTTTGGGTCTGAGTGCCTTTTTTAATCTTTTTAATTTCTTTCCCACGCTTTCTTTTGTCAGTCTCTTCTGGCTGGTTTCTTTTGCTTGGCTGGGATCAAAAGGGAAAGATGGTATTGCAAGAGTCGCTTGGGTGTTTTTTGTTTTGCACTGGGCTGCATTGATTGGTTTGTATAAATTAATTATAGGGGAAACTTTTGTAAAATGGGAACCAAGAACAAATTAAATATTTCATTATTTATTATAAATCAATTATGTAAATAATATATTTGCTAAAAATGAAATCAAATAAAAATAAGTTAAAAATTTGGTATTATCTAAAAGAATTTTACAGGATAATTCGATGGAGTTCTCGTGCAACTTCTTTTCTGCATGTTCTTGCAATGTGGGCCCCATTCAACTCTTGGCGTATTTTTTTTCATAAATTACGTGGTACAAAGATTGGAAGAAAAGTTTATATATGCCAGGGTGCATTTTTAGAAGAGTCGAGACCATGGTTAATAAATATTAAAGATGGAGCTCGGATTGGGGTCGGTGTAATTATAGTTAGTCATGATGGTGTATATGTGCCGTACTTAGAAGGTATGCCAAATAAATATTCAAGAGTGATTATTGATAAAAAGGCATCAATTTGTCCGGGGGCGATCATATTGCCTGGTGTCCACATTGGTGAAGAAGCGGTGGTCGCTCCTGGTGCAGTTGTGCATCGTGATGTTGCTCCCAGAATTATTGTGGCTGGAATACCAGCCAAGCAAATCCTGCTGCTAGATGAAGCGCTTTTGAAGCTTGCGCCGAAAAAGCAATATTGGATAGAAATGGAGGAGAAAACTCGATATCCTTGGAAGTGTGATGATGAGTCTTAAAGTTATAATTTGCGAAGAACGCGATCAACAAAACTGGGATGAATATGTAAGTGATCATACCTATGGTCATTTTATGCAATCGTGGGCGTGGGGTGTTTTTAAGGAGCAGCAAGGTTGGCGTCCGATGCGTTTTTTTGCTCTGCGAGATGGTGCTCCATGTGGTGCGATGCAGGTTCTTACCCGTGGTGTACTTGGAAAGGAATGTCTTTTGTACGCTCCGCGTGGGCCCGTTTTAGATATGAATGATTTAGAAGTTATGGACTCTTTGCTTTGTGCTGTTAAGAGCTACTATCCGAACGGAATAACTTTACGAATGGATCCATATGTCAGGGAGGGTGAAATTGGGACCGACGTCTTTCGTGGCCTTCGTAGATTGCCTGAAGAATGGTCATTTTGGAATTGTCCTAAGTACGTTTTTTGGCTTGATACATCCGGTGGGACTGCTCAAGTATTTGATGCTTTTGGTACTAAGCAAAGGAACCAAATCAACTATCCCGCAAAGCGGGGGGTTGTTTTCGTGAAAGGCGGTATTGATGATGTTGATGATTTTTATAGGTTGATGGTTTCTATGTCACTGCAAAAAGGTATTGCATGTCACGCGAAACCTTTTTTTCAAAAGCTTTTTACAGTATTTTGTAATAATAAAATGGCAGATATTTCTTTTGCTGAAATTGATGGTGAGCGCATTGCTTGCGGTATGAGCTTGCGATTCGGTAAAAAATCATGGTTAATGTATGCTGCGACGGATGAAAATGGTTATAATTTCCGAGCAAGTCGTGCAGTACAGTGGGATATGATTACGTCAGCTTTAGAAAATGGATGTAAGAGATATGATTTTCGAGGGACGGCGACAGGTCGCAATCCGAGCTTGAATGATCCGGGTTATGGTGTTTATGAATTTAAAAAGAAATTTTGTCCCGAATTTGTAGTCCTTGATGGATATTATGACTATGTTTTACGTCCGATTTTATATAAAATTTTTCGTTTTGCGGAAGTTTTTGCTCTGCCGCTTGCTTATAATACGTATAAAAAAGTTCATTCTTTTGTGGATAGATCGCATGTTGCTAAATTGTAATTAAATAGTCTACATTATGAATAAAAACGTTGTTTTCGTATCTTATCATTTTCCTCCGGATTCTTCCGTGGGGACCTTACGCACTCAGAAGTTCGTCAAATACCTTCCAGAGCATGGCTGGAAGCCTTTTGTCCTGACAGTGAAAGAATGCCATTATCCTTCCATCGACAATGATCGTTTGAAAGATATAGAGGCGGCTGTCGTTGAGCGGACTTCTTTCTGGCGAACTCCTTTGCAGTTACTTATCGACTTGCGCGATGGGCTTCGCGCCAACAAGAAAACACCATCAGCCTCAACTTCGTCCGGTGGCAAACCAGGAATGACCACGACTTTTAGGCACTCTGGCTTGAAGCGTTGGTTGTTCTATCTCAACTGGTTTCCAGATGACAAACTCTACTGGCTTTTTCCGGCTCTTAAAAAAGGACTGGCCCTGATCAGGGCGCACGACATCCAGCGCATTGTGGTATCGGCTCCTCCGCGCAGTTCAATCTTGCTGGCCTATCTGCTGTCCCGGCTGACCGGGGCGAAGCTGGTCATCGATTTCAGGGATCCGTGGCTTCTCAGGCATGGATACAATACGGATTTCTTCAAGCCGCAGAGGTTATTGGACGTTGAGTTTAAGCTTCAGACCCGCATTTTGCGGCATGCGGCTGCAGTGGTCACTACAAACGACTTTTTTCGGTCTGCTTTGCTAAGCGAGAATAACTTTCTATCTCCTGATAGCGTCCATGTGGTTCACAATGGGTATGATTTGGCTGATTTCCCCTCAATGCGAAGAGAGGAAAGCCGCGCTTTTTCCATCTCTTACTTGGGAACCTTCTACATGCAGCGCAATCCTGAAAATTTTCTGCGCGCCCTGGCGCTGTTCATGGATGAGAAGGGGTTATCGTCCGCGGATGTGGAAGTTCATTTCGTCGGCGACACGGAGAACGCCTCTGGATCGCCTGTCCGCGCGATGATCGAGAATAACGAACTTGGGGACGTGGTTTCGATATCTGCCAAGGTCGATTATGCACGGGCTCTCCAGATTATGTGTCAGTCCAGCGTGCTCTTGCTGCTTGCTCCGGACCAGCCCTATCAAATTCCGGCCAAGACATACGAGTACATGGCTGCTGGCCGTCCTGTTTTGGCCTTGACAGAAGCTGGTGCCACGGCGGCGCTGATCGCGTCTTCGGGATGTGGGATAGCCGTGGAGCCGGGCGATATCGAAGGCATCAGACACGCTCTTGCTCGATTGTATGAAGGCTATTTGAGTAGGACTGAGTATGTCTGTGACGTTAGCATTTTTGAACGACGCAACCAGACTTCACTGCTCGCCGGCATATTGGATGGGATCAATGCAGCATAATATAATAACACAGGCCGCTCCACGGATGTCACAGCTCAGTGCGTCCGCAGGCCTCTACACTCGACAATCTCCCGGAGTGCGAATGCCTGTCCTGGCTGCCGGCCTGTTAATCTTGGTGTTTGTTGGACGCGTGCAAGAACTGTTTCCTGTATTGGCCCCTTTGCGTTTAGGGCTCGTTGCCCTGGTCATGAACGCATTGATTCTGTTGGCCACCCTCGACCTTGCTGATCTTAGATTCAAGATGCGTATCCTGCCCCAGCCAAGGCTTTTGTTCGTGATCTTGGTGTTGGCCTTGTTGACTGTGCCCTTCAGCGTCTGGCCAGGAGGAAGTTGGAATTTTATTTCAAATAGCTATTTAAATAATATATTTGCCTTTTTCGTTCTCCTGCTTGTCATGAAAGATGAACGGGACATCAGGGGAATTGTCTTTGCGGGGCTGCTTTCCGTGTTTTTGCTCGGCACTTTGGGCATGTTGGGGCATGCCGGAGGGCGCTTGCAGATTTCGAGTACATATGATCCTAACGATATCGCATACTTAATGAATTGCTTCATACCTCTCGCCTTTTATCTTTCCCGGAGCGGCGGCAAGTTTCGCATGGTCTGTTGTTACTTGATGATGGCTTTGATGATCGTCGTGGTCATAAGTACGGCCTCCCGGGGCGGTTTTGTCAGCCTTGCTTCCATATTTGTGGTTATCCTGCTCAAAGAACGGCAGAAAAAGCTGAAGATCCTCCTCCTTTCCATTTTTGTCGTGTTTACGGCCCTGAGTTTCGCAGGCCCTGAATACTGGCAGAGAATGGGAACGATTGTCGACGAGAGCGACTACAACTACCAGGCCGGGGGGGGGCGCATCGAACTATGGAAGCGAGGGCTTGGCATGATAATCGACAATCCGCTGATTGGTGCGGGAATGGGACAATATCAAGTTGCCGAAGGGCTTCTTCATAAAGGTCAAGGCGGATGGAAATGGAGCACAGCACATAATTCTTATTTGCAGATTGGGGTGGAGTTGGGATTGCCGGGCTTAATAGTATACCTGATGATGCTCGCCAAAAGCATTGTTGTAGCGCGAAAGCTTCAGATTACACCTAGTCCTTTTGAAAGATCTCCGTTCTTGCTAGCCACAGTTTCCGGGCTGGAGGTCGGTTTTTATGCGTATTGCATCTCTTCTATCTTCCTATCTCAAGCTTATTCATCGGTCTTGTTCTATTTTCTGGCGCTGATCACGGCCTTGTGCGCGTTATCATTCAGGATGCAGGCACCTGTAAACCGAGAAATTGTGGCAGACAAGAGTCGTCCTAAATTGTCGTTGCGGAAACCTTATGCGTAAAGCTTCGAAAAAAAGACTAGGTGAGGACATGGCTGCAGTCTTGAGTGGCAGGGATTTTATCGTCTTTTCCGACGACTGGGGGCGCCATCCCTTCAGCTGTCAGCACATCATGCAGCATTTTCTGCCTCAAAACAGGATCCTCTGGGTCAACACCATAGGCATGCGGTTGCCGCGCTTGACAACGTACGACGTGAAGAGAGCCGTTGAAAAGATCGTGTCCTGGACTGTGCCGGCATCGGGCAGTGAGCAGAGCTTGCCGGAAGGCTTGCGGGTGATTGCACCCGTGATGATCCCTTTCAGCACAGTTTCTGTGGCGCGGGCCTTCAACCGGTGGAGCGTGACTCGCTCGGTCCAAGCCGCCATGCGGGAATGGGGAATGCGCGATCCGGTGTTGCTCACAACGCAGCCCCTTGCGTCCGAATTTGTCGGAAGCCTCGGCGAGAGCGCCGTGGTCTACTATTGTGTAGACGACTTCGCCAATTGGCCGGACATGAACATTCCGGAGTTTGTGCAGTCCTTGGAAGAAAAACTGCTTGATCAGGCGGAGTTGGTTGTCGCGGTTTCGGATCATTTGGTGCGAACACGTCCGGCGCGTAAAGGTCAAACGCGGCTTTTAACCCATGGTGTTGATCTGGAGCATTTTCGACGGGCAAGGACGGTTGCTGTTAGGGCGGCGGTCGATGGCCCCATGACCTCTCCGGTGATCGGTTTTTTTGGCCTGCTCGATAACCGCATGGATTGGGGTCTTGTTTCGAGCCTCGTCGAGCGGCGACCAGAGTGGACTTTCGTCTTTATCGGTAATGCTCAGGTGCCCCTCGTGGAATTGACTCGGTTTGGAAATTTCCGGCACGTCCCGGCGGTTTCCTATGAAGAGCTTCCGGGTCATGCCGCCGCCTTCGATGTGGCCATTCTCCCCTATGTCGTCGACGTGAGCACGGCGGGAATCAGCCCGCTCAAGCTGAAGGAATACTTGGCTCTGGATATTCCGGTCGTGACCACCCCGCTGCCGGGAGTGATGGAGTTCAGGGAAATTTTGTACATGGCTGCGGGAGCGGAGGAATTTGACGCAGCGATCATGGGTGCTTTGCAGACAGGCAGGAAACAGCATCAGTCAGATTGGATCGAACGCGAGGCGTGGGTGATGAAGGCCGAAATTCTATCCAGATGGATCGATTCTCTCCTGCTTCAGAAAAGGAGCGTTGCATGAAACCCAGGGTTTTTATCGCGATGGCTTCAACTATACTGGGGGGACCGGGTAAGGGCCTTGTGCAGTTTTTTAGGAACGACGGGTTGGAGTTTTGTCATCCCTTATGCATTACTTATGTGGTTGGCCACAATGGCAAGACTGAGTTTACCCATGCCATCGAAAACGCGGGAGTCAGGGTCGTTCCTCTACGCCAAAAGCTCACTTTTGATCCGTGTTTGATCAGTCAATCCTTGCAGATCGTGCGCAATGAGCGATGCAACTTGCTTCAGTCGCACGGATACAAAAGTCATGTGCTGTGTGCGGCGCTGCATTGGCGTACGGGTCTCCCCTGGATAGCTTTCGTACATGGTTGGACCTCTGAAAACATGAAGATGCGAATGTACCACTGCCTCGAAAAGACACTGGTGCCTTTTGCCACGAGGATAGTGGCAGTTTCTGATTCTATCAGTCGAAGGCTGGCTTTCGTGTCTGCGGATAAGATCCGGGTGATTCCCAACGCTGTCGATCCCGCTGAAATAAATATCGAAAATTCGGGGCGTAACGTGAGGGCCGCCCTCGACATCCCTCCGCAGGCCCTTGTGGCGGGGGTGGTCGGAAGGTTTAGTCCGGAAAAAGGGCAGACGTATTTTTTGCAGGCCCTGGCGTTGGCCCGTGCGCGTTTTCCACAGTTGGTTGGAATCCTGGTTGGTGACGGGCAGGACCGTCAAGCTCTCGAGGCAGAGGGGGCTGCCCTCGGGCTGGCCGGAGCCATTCATTTTACTGGGCACGTCAAGGATGTGGCGGAGTACTACCGTGCCATGGATCTGGTGGTAATGCCATCCTTGAGCGAGGGTATGCCTAACGTGGCCCTTGAGGCCATGCTTTTCGGAAAAGCACTGGTGGCAACGCGCGTGGGAGGGATTCCCGAAGTTGTCATGGACGGGGTCACAGGTCTTATTGTTGAGCCTAAGAATTCCGATCAACTGGCTTCGGCCATGTGCTCACTGCTGCAGAGCCGTGCTCTCCTCGACTCGCATGGCCAAGCCGGGAAACAGCGTGTTATGGATGAATTTAGCCCAGCCCTACGCACCCGGAGGATTCTCGACCTATATCAAGAGGTGTTAAATGTTCGCACTGCAACGGGCGTGCAAGCTTAAAGTTGGGAGATACAGAGATGGCATTGAGTTGGCACGAATTATCCGTAAAAATTCGGCGGCGTGAAACGCCATTTTACGAGCGGTTGTATACCGTTGCCAAAGTGGTTCGCGGGATATCCTTTCCCATGGACAAGACCCTGCATGGTTTTCTCTATCGAGAGTGGGTGCTGCGGACTACCTTGTGGCACGAGTTCTGGCGAGTCGTTTATTACGAACCAATGTTCAAGTCACAGTGCGTCTCTGTTGGGGCGAATTTTAAAATGCACTATGCCGGCAACGGAAGTTCGAAAATTTTGGGAGACCTGCAGATACATATCGGATCTAACGTGACGATGTTCGACAATGTCGCTTTCGTAGGTCTCAAGGTGCTGGACAAGCCAGAACTGCACATAGGGGACAATACTTATATTGGACCGCTAGTCAAATTTCGTGTGGGAAGGAAAGTTACGATAGGAAAGTATTGCATGATCGTTTCCCCCTTCATAGCAGACAATCCCGGACATCAGATCGATGACATGATGGCAAGGATGCAAAGCGCAGGAGGCTGTCCCACATCTGAAACCATCCGTCCGGTGATCGTCGGAGATTTTTGTTGGCTCACTTTGGAAACTGCGATTTATCCTGGTACAGTTGTCGGAGATGGGGTGGTGGCTAAGCTGGGAACGCATCTGAACAAGACGGTCCCGCCTTTCTGTCTGGTTAGCGGGAACCCGTGGAAAGTGGAAAGGAAGCTCCCCATCCCAGAAGAACTCAAGGAAATTGTCGGGCCGGAGCGATACGAGTCCTATTTCAAGGCACATCGGGAAGTGGACGCTGGGAAGTATCCGATGCATGGGAAAAGTGACAGATGTTAAGGCAAAATGTGAAGAAATATGTGGGTTATGTTTTTCTTGCGATCGCCTTCCCGTTCGCGGTGCCGTATCGCGTCACCAACAGCAGGGGCGTGTTCACCACGACCGGACAACTTCTCTCACTTTTGCCCGGAAAAGTTGGCGGCTATCTGAGATCGGCTTTTTATCGCCTCACTTTGAAAAAATGCGGGAGACGGTTGTATGTTGATTATGGATCATATTTTAGTCAGCCGAGTGCAGAAATAAATGATGATGTCTTTATTTCGACATACTGCATCATTGGGAATGCAAAAATTGGAAACAATGTCGCCGTCAGCCCCAACTCTCATATTTTGAGCGGGAGACGTCAGCACGCCTCGTTCCAGAAAGACGTGCCTATTTTATGGCAGTCAGGCGGCGTCTTCGAGCAGATCACCGTTGGTGAGAACAGTTGGATCGGGCAGGCTTCGGTGGTTATGGCGGACATCGGGAGACAGAACATTATCGGCGCGGGCAGCGTTGTCGTGAAGAAAACGGGAGACTACGAAGTCCACGCCGGCAACCCGGCCCGTCTGATAAGAAAGCTTTTCTAACCGTGCGACAGGCCTCGATCGCGAACAGGAAGGAATCATGAGTTCAGCCACAACGCATGTCATGCAGGTCATTTTCGCCCTCGAATTCGGAGGCGCTGAAAGCCTGGCCCTCAACGTCTCCTCGCTGCTGCGCGAGGATAAGCGTTTTTCCGTGAGTCTGTGCGGCATGTTCGGTTCCATGGGGCCGCTGTCCGATGTCGCTTCGCAGCGGGGCGTCAGCGCTTTTTCGTTGGATGCGCGCCGGTTGGGCAAAGTGCGGACGGTGGCGGAGCTTTACCGTCTTTTCCGCCTGGAAGGGGTTGCCGTGGCGCAGGTGCATGGTGCCTATCTCCTTCAGTACGTCATGCCCGCCGCATTGCTGGCCGGTGTTGCGGTAGTCTACACCGAACACGCCAAGCACTCCCTGAGCAAGCACGCGAGGCTGCGACGCATGGCCAATCTACATGGCCGTCTGTTCGGAAAGATGGTCTGCGTGTCGGAAAACTTGCGTGCCTTCATGATCGATGTCGTCGGCCTCAGGCCTGACCGGATCGAGGTGATACCCAACGGGATCGACCTGTCCCGGTTCGCGCATTCCGCTTATGAGCGCATCCGGCACAACGACGGCGTGGTCATCGGAACCGTGGCCAGGCTGACCGAAGCCAAAGATCACGGGAACCTGCTGCGCGCCTTCGCCACGGTTCACGAGGAAGTGCCGGACGTCCGCCTGAAGCTCGTGGGCGACGGTGAATTGAGGCAGGAGGTCGAGTCTCTGGTGTCCACTCTCGGGCTGGAGGATGCCGTCGAGATGACGGGCAAGCGCAGCAACATCCCGCAGTTGCTCGCAGGTATGGACATCTTTGTCTTGCCTTCGCGCCGGGAGGGTTTTCCTGTTTCCGTCATCGAGGCCATGGCTTGTGGCAGACCGGTGGTGGCCACGGACGTCGGCGGCGTCAGGGAGATTATTGACGACGGCGTGGACGGGATCGTCGTTCCGCCCGAAGACTCTGCCGCCTTGGCCGCCGCGATGCTTGCCCTTGTACGGGACCCGGAAGGTCGTTCTCGACTGGGGAAGTGTGCCGGGCGCAAAGCCTGCGAAAATTTCAGCGATCAGGCAATGGTCGACAACTACATTCGTCTTTTTGCATCAGTCGGAGGTGCGCGTGCGTAGCCTTGTGCAGAGATTTGCAGCGAGGGTTCGGGGCTCCAGACGGTATGCGTATCTGAAGGAGTACGAGGGCCTTCAGTGGCATTCGCGAGAGGAACTCGAGGCCGACCAGTTCGATAGACTGAGGGCGCTGCTGCAGCATGCCTACAAAACGGTCCCGTACTATCGTGAAATGTTCATGCACGCGGGTGCGCACCCCGACGAGATCAAGTCCCGCGCCGATTATGCGAAGCTGCCCTGCCTGACAAAAGACATCATCAAGCGCAACCGGAATGCGCTGATTTCTTCACGTTTCGATGTTAACGCGCTGCATGGCAACTCCACAGGTGGCTCGACCGGCGAACCACTGCAGTTCTTCCAGGAGATGGGCGTCTACGAGCAGATGTGCGCGAATCTGATGCTAGGTTTGAAGATGGCGGGATGGCGCGAAGGCGAGCGTGTGTTTTCCATCTGGGGGAATCCGAGAGACTTCTCCAAAAAGAGGTCTGTGTTTGGAAAAATCAGAGAGATTCTGTCAACTAGCGTCATTCTGAATGCATACAAATATAATGAAGATATTTTTAACTCGTGGATTGCAGCAATACGAAGATCAAGTAATGCGTTCATTTACGGATACCCATCAGTCATTTCAGATTTTGCGCATCATATAGTAAATAATAATGTGCGCTTGAAGAATGTGAAAGGAATTCTTACTTCTGCCGAGCAGTTGCTTGATGACCACAGAAATATTTTGGAAAAAGCGTTTCACTGCAAAGTCAATGATCAGTATGGGAGTAGGGAATGCCCTGGGATAGCCTCGGAGTGTGCGCATGGTGGTATGCATCTTTTGACGCATTCATCGTATGTCGAGTTCGTAGATGATCCTGAAGCTCAAGGAGAGACGAAGAAGGTCGTCGTCACGCCATTAAATAGTTATGCGATGCCATTTTTGCGTTATGAGATTGGAGATTATGCGCAGCCGCTGAATTCTGTCTGTGCATGCGGAAGAGGTTTCCCTCTCATGCGGATGGGCATAGGGCGTCTCTACGACCGGTTCGTCTGCGAGGGCGGGCAGGTATTACACGGGACACTGCTGGTCAGGCAGGTGGCCGGCATACGGGGCATCAGGAATTTTCAGTTCCACCAGCGGGATCTCGTGAATATCGATCTGAACGTCATCCGCACGACCGCGTTCGATGAGGACGACAGGGTAAAAATCGAGGCCATCAACACAAACCTCGCGGGCTTATCTGTTCCCAGGGTCGCGCTCCGGGTGAACTACGTCGATTCGTTCCCGCAGACCGTCGGCGGCAAGCACCGTATCTTTATTTCGGACGTGAGGTCGTGATGCAACACAACATTCCCGTCGTCATGTACCATTCCGTGGGAATACCGAAGAAGGACTGGATCTGGGACTTCTTGACTATACCGTATGGGCTTTTCGAGGACCATATACGCTGTCTTCGGAGCAAGGGTTTCGTCCCGATAGATTTCAGGGAGTATTACGCCCATGTCCGCTTCGGCGCTGAACTCCCGGAGCGTTGCGTCTTCCTGCACTTCGATGACGGCTATCTCGATAATTGGGTTTTTGCCTACCCCATTCTCAGGAAATACGGCTTCAAGGGGACGATCTTCGTTAACCCGGAGTTCGTCGACCCCGCCCCGGACCCGCGTCCGAATCTTGATGATGTCTGGGAGGGCCGGATGGGAATCGAAGAGCTGACACCCCACGGTTTTTTATCGTGGGCCGAGATGCGAGCCATGGAGCAGGAAGGTGTCATGGATATTCAGTCCCACGCCATGACGCACACCTGGTATTTCAGCGGGCCGGAGATCGTCGATTATCGCCATCCCGGGGATCCATATGTCTGGATGGACTGGAATGAAAAGCCGGAAGAGAAGTGGGCGTACCTGAGCGCTGACCCTGCATTGCGTCCGTCGCGAATGGGCAGCCCGGTCTATGCACACGGAAAGTCCCTGGAGATCCGGCGGTTCTATCCAGACGAACGGCTGTCCAGGCATCTGGAAGCGCATGTCGCTTCCAGCGGGCCCGCATTCTTCGATCAGCCCGATTGGAAGTCCAAGCTCCATGCCCTTGCCGGTGAATTCAGGTCTGGCAACCGACTGCACGAATCTACCGAATCCGAAGACGAATACCGTCGGCGATTGCACTGGGAATTGGGCGAATCGAAAAGAATACTGGAATCCTGCCTTTCCAAGGAGGTGAATCTGCTCTGCTGGCCAGGAGGGGGGTACGAGCCTGGCTCGGTGGATATTTCCAAGCAGTACTATCTGGCCACGACACTGTCTTCGGGGGAGCACAAACGGGGAGTTCCGTATATGGATAAAGGCCACGTCAGGATGAAGCGGATCGGATGTCCTCACGTGGTGCGCAAGGGGCGGGTTGAGTATACGAACGGGAGGTACCTCTGCCATTTCCTGCGTGAATACCAAGGGAGTCGATCAAATCGACTGGTGAGGAGGTGCTTGAAACTTTTCAAAATGGTCTGGGGTGTCGGATAGCCCGTGTTGCGTTTGTTAACGTGAAGAGAGCTCTGGAATATCCGAAACATACTGGTTTGCGTTGTGTGTCGATTTTATTTTGTGTTGAAATTTTGATAATTTAAAAATTTCCAATACGGTGAGTTATGAAAATTGATAATGTAATATTTTATTTTTTAATTATATTGCTATTTAATACAAATTCATATGCGTTACAAATAGCATCTTTGCCTTACGGTACGAGTTATATTTCTGATCAAGAATTGCAAAATTCTGTGCGAAAATGGAACATGAAAACATTTGATTTTTTGATTGGAGGAGGAACTGATTTAAATGATAATGATAATGATAAGATCAAAGTGTCAGGTTATCAAAAAATAATAGGGACGTATACGGATTCAATTCCTGATGTAAAATTATATAGTGAATCTAAAAATTGGAATTTTGAAGACATGTTGGTCCATATGAAAGTTGATTATCCATGTCGAAAGAAATGGAAAAATATGGATAAATATACAGTATTAATGTCTGAAAAAGATATTTCGTCAAATGTTTATGATATTAAGAAAGTAAATAAATTTGATACCACATTTTATATAGGACATGAAGATCCATTTGACCGAGTAAATATTGTGCTTTCTGAAGGAAGTTCTGGCTATGAAGGGCAGTGGGAATATTGGGATGGTTCCAGTTGGAAAATATTGAGCGTAAATGATGAAACTGAAAATTTGTCTACGAATGGGATTATTAGTTTTGTACCTCCGTCGAATTGGTCTCGGCTAAACATTCAAGAGGAAGGCATTTATAAAAAATGGTGGGTAAGATTTAATCTTGAATCATTTATAAAATCTCCAAAAGTCGTTCAAGTTAAAGGCGATGATTGGATGAATGGTGATCTCTGTCGTGGATGGGATGAATCTAACCAAAAAATACATAATTCTGGAACTCTAGTCGCATACAATCCTAATCCGACAAGTAATTCAACTGCTCGTTTCAGACACCAAGCCCGAGCTACAGGGTATTGGGGTGCAAATTATATATTTTACCATCCTGTCAATACTTCTCAAGATGGAACTCTAATGGCTGCGGATTATGTTGCTTCTAAAGCAATTGAATATTTAGAAAAAAATAAAAATAAAATTAACACTTTGATGTTTGATACAGCAAATGGAAAGCTGAGGACTGGAATAAACTTATCTGATCCAGAGTTATTTTCAGATGCAAATGGAGATTGGGAATTATTTTCAGAAAAAAGATATGAGTATATTGTCAATAAAATTAAAGAAAAATTTCCCAATCATTGGGTCGGTGCCAACCCATACCCTTGGAGAAGATCTTTTATTGAAAAAGGAGATTGGGCATTATACGAATTTCATTCTTATGCCAGGCAGCCATCTAGCCCACAAAATATAGTTATATCTAAGAATTCTAAAAGAAATTTGTTGTCATATGATGATTTTTTACCAGAGAACAATACTAAAAATATTAAAGGTGTTTTTTTATACAATGATACTATAGATTGGGCGAAACAAGGATTTTTTTTCGATAGAGGTAATAGAGGGCCTATCGCCTGTCTTGCGAAGCATTATATAGGAATGAATGACAATACAGTTTTTGGTTATTATTCGCATGGTGCTTTTCGTTATGACGTTTCAGATGAAGTGTTTTGTTATTTAAAAGAAACAAAATTAATCAACGAACTTGATTTATCGAGCAAAGGTGACTCGGTATTGATCCAGGGAGAAGATTTTTCTGAACTTAAGTCCTATCCATATTTTGGAATGCGTATTCGCATCGGAGACGATATCTTTAAAGTAAAAAAAAATGACAATCAAACACTTCAAACAAATGACCTTGTTCGTTTTCATCATAACGTCGGCGAAAAGATTAGAATTATCGGAGTATCTCATCAATCAGTAGATAAAAACTTTAGCATAGACGAAGTATATAAATGGAGTTGGTTTTTTCCTGCGATGAATGTAGATATAGGTCAACCCGATCCTTCTGGACATAATTCTGGTAATTATGATTTGAGCTGGAAAAAAAGTGAAATGATTGGTGGTGGACCAGAGATATGGAGACGTGATTATACAAAAGCGATTATTTTATTAAGGACAGCTGGTTACAATACAAGTTCAGAATATTTCAACAATTATTCAAGTCCTATATATTTAGATGGGGTGTATTATCCGCTTTATGCTGATGGTGCAATAGGTCAAGGTATATCAGAAATTTCTTTGAGAGCTGGAGAAGGTGCAATACTGATGAAGAAATCTTCAACGTATTGAATAAGTTTCAAAATAAAATGAGTAATAATAAAAGTATATTTAGAGGGACTTTTTTTACTGTCAGTACTCGCTGGTTTGATCGCTTTGTTGGGTTCCTGAGTACAATAATTTTGGCCAGGCTGTTATCTCCAGAAGACTACGGAGTAGTCGCTATTGTGACACTATCAGTAGGCATGGCGAGAGTTTTTTTGGACCTGGGGGTGCATGTTGCGTTAATTCAAAATAAAAATGTTACACAAGATCATTATAATACAGCATGGACTATAAAATTAATTCAGTCTTCATTAATTACTTTTCTTTTGCTTATTTTTAGCCCGTTTATTTCTGATTATTTTCAAGATGAAAGATCTAAATTGGTTTTAGTTATTTTGTCTTTTATCCCTTTTATAAATTCATTTCAGAATATTGGGCTTATAGCTTTGCAAAAAGAAATGAGATTCAATCAAGAATTTTATTTTCTCTCAATTAATAGGATATTTGGGTTTATTGTTACTATATTTTTTGCTTATATTTTTAAATCATATTGGGCTTTAGTTATAGGATCTATATCAACTGCAATTTCTGGAGTAATATTAAGTTATTTTTTTAGACCAATGCGCCCATCACTTTCTATTAACAAGTTTAGTGAAATATTTATGGTATCTAATTGGATGTTATTAAAAAATATTGGGCAATACTTTCAGACAAATTTGCATAAGATTATGGTGGGGCATTGGGCGCCTTCAGCAACTCTCGGTGCTTATTCTTTGGGCAGTGATATTGCTGCGATGCCCACCAACGAACTTCTTGCACCATTTAATCGCGTCTTGTTTCCTGCCTTTTCGAAACTGCAAGACGACCCTGTAGAATTAAAACGAGTGTTTCTACTGGCTCAAGGTCTTCAAACGCTGGTGGCCATGCCAGCTGCGGCAGGTTTGGCGCTTGTCGCAAACGATCTTGTGCCGTTGCTACTAGGAGCTAAGTGGATTGAAGCCATTCCGTATATCCAGGTTTTAGCCTGGGGAGGCATTTTTAGTGCTCTGATAAGTACTAGCGGATTCCTCATGATTTCACTCGGATATTTGAGGCTGAATGTGCTGTTTGTTTATGCCCAGGTTATTATTTTTGCCATACTTGTTTTTACCTTTTTTAATGGAAGTGACGCAATCATTATCGCTAAAACACGGTTATTTGTTTCTATGTTTGGGATTATACTTGCATTTAGTCTTGCTATGCATGTATTTCCTCATGTTCAAGTCAGTGATTTGTTGTTGAATACATTTCGACCAATATTTGGAATTGCTGTATTGTGGTTAACGTTGTCTATTTTAAATAATTATCTAAATTTTTTGCCATTTTATAATATTATTATAAAAATTGGATTAGGTGTTGTTGTTTATTCTTTAACAGTTTTGTTTTTATGGAAAATTAGTAATAAACCTGTTGGTGCAGAATCTTATCTGATAGATAAATTCAGTGTTTTGCGTAATTTTAAAATATAAAAATAAAGTTTTATTAATAATTTAGTCTTTTTTATATGAATGATAATAAAATTATACTCGGATCAAATTTTCCAGCAGAGGTTTTTGCGACCAAGACCGATGCCGGTATTAAAATTCAAGGACAGCGCAAGTGGTTTTGGGGTTATAAAATCAATTCGGGCATTCACGCTGACGGTGCATTTATTCAGTGGGATTTTGAAAATGGACGATTAGAGTTGGTTGCAGATCGATATGGCATCATGCCGTTTTACTATTATTTCGATGGTTCGGATTTAGGGTTTTCATCTTCAGTCCAAAATTTGGTTGAGCGATATTCGGCATCAGATATTGATTATCAGGCGTTGTCAGTTTTTTTGCGACTTGGAAATTATATTGGTGATTCAACTGCTTTTTGTAATATCAAAAGGGTTCGTCCTTTTTCTCGTTATGCTTTTGATAAGAATGGATTGAATATAGAAGAAAGCAAAATTAATGTTCAAATTTGCCAATTAGATAGAGATAGCGCGATCAAACATTATGCTACGATATTTCAAAATTCGATGGATCGATTCGCTCAGGTTGCCGAAAAAAATGTAGTTGTTCCATTGTCTGGTGGTAAAGATTCTCGTCATATTCTTCTTTCACTTCTTAAAGCAGGTTGTCGTCCAAACTTTTGTATCACAGTAGATGATATTTCTAGGAAGTACGAACAAGAAGTATTGGTAGCGCAAAATATTTGTGCTCTAAGTGGGCTAAAGCATGTTGAAATAATTCAAAATATGTCTTGTTATGATGCAGAAATAAAAAAAAACGAACTAACAGGTTATTCAACATTTGACCACGGTCTGTTTGTTACACTAAGGGATTATCTTGATACGCAGAATTTAGATTTTATATTTGATGGGCTTGCAGGGGATGTTCTATCTCAAAGTTCATTTTTAAATAATACAAATACAGATTATTTTATTTCAAAAAATTATGATGCACTCGCAAACGAAATATTGGGTTCGGAAGGATATTACCCTGATATGCTTTCTTCGTCGTTATACGCAAAAGTAAGCAGAGAAGTTGCGATGATTACATTGATTGACGAATTTAAAAAGTATTCCGAGTATCCTAATCCAGTCGGTCAGTTTTATTTTTGGAATAGAACACGGAGAAGCATATCTCTTAACCCCATTTTAGTTTTAGGTCATAAAAAGCATGTTTTTTTTCCTTACTTAGATGCGTCAGTGTATGATTTTTTGATTTCTTTGCCAGTTGAATATGTATTAGATAAGTCGTTTCATACTATGGCAATATCTTACGCGTTTCCAAATTTTAATCATATTCTCTATTCATCGATTAGCAGAGAGAAAAAAATTCCATTCATGTATGTTTTTCAAAATGTAATAAAAAATTTATTTTTAGTTTTTAAAAATCAAAAATTTGATCACGCAATAAAATACAATTTTATCCTGTTGCGCTCTTTGAAGGCACTATTGTTGAAGTCATATTATTCTGTTTATTTTTATATCATGAAGGTTAATATTTATGTTTTAAAATTGTTAGAAATTTCTAATAAAAATAAGATGTGATAATATGAACCATTTATTGATATCAATCGGAAATGTATCCGCGAGCAATTTGTATATGAAGCATGCGAATGCTTCGAAGTATCCAGAATTTAGCTTTAATTTTGGCGATCTTTCAGTCGTTTCGAGTTATCAAAAAGATATAGTTGGTGACGATAACTCACTTTTTTATTCTGGCGCGCCTCTCCCTAGGCCAGTCACCATCCCTTCATCATGGGATAATGCGGTAAAAGAATTTTCAGCATACGAAGGAATATTTAACATTTTCTATTTGGATAAGAGTTCGCGTAAATTTGTTGTTTGTACAGATTTTCTTGGTTTTCAACCCTTATATTGGATGACAGATGGTTTAAACATTTATTTTAGTAGTCATACTAAATTTTTTGATTGTGATTATGATCCAGTTGGTTGGGGCAGTTTTTTGTCATTAGGTTATACGATTGGAAACTCTACGCTTACTTCAAATGTAAAACGCGTTCCTCCAGCCAGTGTTATAGTCGTTGATCTCGACTCTAAAAATATATCAACTCGTCAGTATTGGAGTTTTTCTTGTGTCAGCGCTAAAAAATCTATTGATATCCTTTATGAATCTATGGTTGATAGTATTGATAAAGCAATATCTGTCGCAAATGCGGAGCATTTCCTGTTAATGAGTGGAGGATTCGATTCTCGACTCATTGCCTGTTTGCTGAAGAGAAAATCATGTCCGTTTCGAGGCGTAATCGTCAGCCATTATGACGAAAACTTTGACGCAGACGCAAGATTGGCAAAGGCTTTAGCCCGACAATTAAATATCCCATATGATTTTCATACTCCTCAAAAAGACTATTTCTCAAGTAAGGCATATCTTGATTATCTTTTTTCTTCTGACTCAGAGATAGCAAGCCTTTATTTATTCATATCCCAAGTTGCACAGTATGTTCCACAGGGAACGGTATGGGATGGAATTATTCCTGGCGGTAGTTTAAAAGGTAATAAAGGCGGCTTTCAAATATATTTTTCTTCAAGAATGAAAAAATATGAAGACCCAATATGGGATGCCGCTCGCCAAGTTTTCGCAAAAGGCGTTGCTGAACAAATGTGGCAATCTTTTCAAGACGCCTTGCATAATGAGGTCTCTAACTACTCTGATGATAGCGAAGGAGTAACCCTTTTCAATTTTCAAAACAGGATGCGAAATAGGATAGCTCCTAATCCATTCAAGATTTTTCAACAAAATGCCCAAATATTGACTCTTGGAGCGACTAGAGATTACATAAATTGTGCAATGGGATTTAATTATGAAGATAAAATGAAAAACAAATTATATTTTAAATTTTTATCAAAATATATTCCTGAAGCATTGCATCTTCCTTTCGCTCATGGTTCTAATTTAGTTCGTTATAATAAATTCAATTATTCATTCGACATATTGTGCGCAGCAAATAATGTATTTAATTGTTTGCGGAGGTATCCTCGTTTAATGAGTTTGCTTGGTTTGAATTTCAATAAATATTCTTTCACTAAGTCTTCTTTTTTAGATTTTGTTAACGCTGATTTCAATAATGATCGGATGTTGAATCATCAATTTGTCACAAAATTAATGCAAGGTGAGGTCATTTCCCCAATTGCACTGCATATTTTTTTTTATTGGAGGATTTGGCGAAAGATTCATCAAGGAAATTTTTTACGTTCATTTGACAATTTTTTGCTCAACGGGTGATGGATGATACCGATCAAAATTATTTCAGTGGTGGGTGCGCGGCCCAACTTCATGAAAATCGCCCCCTTTGTGAAGGCCATTGAGGGTCACAACGCACTTCACCCGGACAAGCCTGTCAGGCACATCCTCGTCCACACCGGCCAGCACTATGACATGCGCATGTCCGAGGGCTTCTTTCGCAGTTTGTCTATTCCGGATCCGGATATCAACCTGGAGATCGGATCCGGCACTCATGCCGAGCAGGTTGGCCAAACCATGATTGCCTTCGAGAAGGTACTTCTGCAGGAGCGCCCCGACTGGGTCGTGGTGGTAGGGGACGTCAACGCCACCCTCGCTTGCTCGGTTACGGCCAAGAAGTTGTGTATCAAGGTTTGCCACATCGAGGCGGGCTTGCGCAGTGGCGACATAACCATGCCCGAAGAGATCAACCGCCTGGTCACCGACCGCTTGAGCGATCTGCTCCTGACGCCAGACCGCCTCTCGAACGAAAATCTTCGTCGGGAGGGCGTGCTCGATGAGAAAATAGGTTTCGTGGGCAACATTATGATCGATACCCTGGAGGCCAACCGCGAAAAAGCCGCCAACCTTGATCCGTCGGCCATTCTTCGTGAAAACCTTCTAATGCCCGGGGCGGACTGTCCGGCTTTGAATGGCAGCTACGCCCTCCTGACCATGCATCGTCCTTCCAATGTGGATCAGAAGGAGATTCTGGAGCCTATTCTGAACTTTCTGACCGACGAGGTCGCTGTCCGAATGCCTGTCATCTGGCCCATCCACCCTCGCACTCGGAAGATGTTGCAGACCTTCGGCCTATGGTCAAAAGCGATGTCCTGCTCGAACCTGGTTCTGCTGCATCCCATAGGCTATCATGAGATGTTGCGTCTGAACATGCAGGCGACCGTCATGCTGACTGACAGCGGCGGCTTGCAGGAGGAGTGCTGTGTTCTGGGTACCCCATGCCTGACCCTGCGTTGGAATACTGAACGACCGGTGACTCTGAAAGAACACGGAGGCGCCAGCGTGCTGGTAGGAAACAATGTGGAACGGATTCGTAATGAATTTTTAATTACGCTGGAGCTTGATAGGAGCCCGCAGCGACCAGATTTGTGGGATGGCAAGGCAGCTGTGAGGTGCGTTGAGGAGTTGTTACGGAAGTGAGACAGCCAGGACTTCTGGAACTCACAGCAGGAGACAGATGCATACTTCAGACGATTTGAGGCCGAGGCGTCCGAGTAGCCTTTTTATGCTGACATCGGTTCTGGTCGTTGCGTTCGTGCTGATGCTGTCAGCAGTTCTTGAGTATGTGCTTGTTGTTTCTGAACCGTTGCCCAAAGCGGACGTCATGGTCGTCATGGCGGGAGGGCGTGATGTGAGACTACCATCCGTTGCGGCATTGTATAAGGAGGGTGTTGCGCAAAGGGTCCTGCTGACCAACGATGGCATATTTGCCGGCTGGTCCACGAAATACGACAGGAATCTCTATCTGGTCGAATGGGCAAGGGAAGATCTGCTTGAAATGGGAGTCCCTGAGGACGCGATAGTTTCACTGAGCTACACGGCCAGCGGCACCATTCACGACGCCTTGAATACGCTGGATTACGTTCGAGCCCATCCTGAGATCCGCAGCCTGCTTGTGGTCACCACGGACTACCATACTCGCAGAACTCTCTGGACCTTTGGGCTTGTCTTTGAAGGGGAGGGGACCCAGATCGGGATTTGTCCTGTTCCGGATCTCTCACAGTCATGGTGGCGTCGCGTACAGGTCACGTATCTCGAATTTCTGAAGTACGTGTACTACCGCTTGAGGTATTGATGCCGTGTCGCCAGCCAGGCGCAGTGCGCAAGATGCGCAGCCTGGCCGGACGAAGCCCGCACCGGGAGGCTTTGGACGAGGTCTGGGAGTAGCTGGGGTTTGAGAACGTGATCAATCAGACGAGGGGGCTGGATGGAACTCTTGAAGAATCAAAAAAATCTGATCATCTGGGGCGTTTTCCTGGCCGTTGCCGCTGGGGTCGTCTACTGGCCCATCGTCGTCCCCATGATCCGGCAGTGGGCTGCCGACGACAATTATTCGCATGGATTTCTCGTGCCTTTCATTGCCGGGTATCTGGCGTACATGCGGCGGGAAGATCTCCTGGCGGCAGAGGTGAGACCCGCCGAATCCGGCCTGCTCCTCATCCTCTTCGGGCTGGCCATGCTTCTTTTCGGCTGGCTGTCGACGGAATACTTCACCATGCGCGCCTCCCTGGTGGTCATCATCGCCGGTTCCGTGCTTTATATCCTGGGATGGAGGATATTTACGATTCTCCTTGCCCCTCTGATCTATCTGCTGCTCATGATCCCGATTCCCTACATCATCTATGACGCCGCCGCCTTTCCCCTGAAACTCTTTGTGACCAAGGTCTCGGTCCTGGCCCTCAAGGCCATGGGCATCGTTATCTGGCAGGAAGGCAACATCCTCATGTTCCCAAACATCACCCTTGAGGTGGCGGATGCCTGCAGCGGACTGCGCTCCATCATGTCCCTTCTGGCCCTGGGCACGGCCTACGCATTCGTGCTGCACTCCTCGGTCCGGGACCGGGTGGTGCTCATCGCCTCGACCCTGCCCATCGCGGTTTTCACCAACTGCCTGCGGGTCATCGCCACAGGGGTTCTGGCCCAATATTTCGGGGCGGCGGCAGCCGAGGGCTTTTTTCATGAATTCGCGGGATTTTTCGTCTTTTTCGCAGCTGTGGTCATGTTCGTGGCCCTGGGCGCGGCACTCAAGAGGTGGTCATGAATATTCGCTTCCGTTTTCTTTTCATCATGCTTCTTTTGGCCGGGGCCGGAACGTACATGGCGTTTCATCGCGATCTCGAAGTGCCCCCGGGGCGCCCCTTCGAGGAATTTCCGGCCAGCCATGCGGGCTGGCGCATGATCGGGCAGGCAAACTTAAGCGAAAACGTCGTGAAGGTGCTGATGCCGACGGATTATCTCTCCCGGCGCTATGCCAGGGAGGACGGATCGAGCGTCGATATGTACCTGAGTTTTTTCGACGGCGGACCCGATTCGGGCAGGATACACTCGCCCAAGCATTGCCTGCCTGGCGGCGGCTGGACGGAACTGTCCTCCAGGCACGCGACGTTGGATCTGGGTGGGGAAGCGGTGAATCTGGTCCGGGCCGTGTACGCCATGGGCAACAACCGGGAGGTCATCTACTACTGGTTCGCCATGCGCGGAAAGACCATGTCGGACGAGTTCTCCCTGAAGATTGCCGAGATTTCAGGCTCCATGTTCCACCGTCGCCGGGACCAGAGCTTCATGAGAATTTCCGTGCAAGGCGATGGCGCCCAGGAGGAGGCGGAGCGACGGATCGAAGGTTTTCTGCGGGATTTCTATCCGGTCATTCGCGATTTTTTGCCAAACTAGAAATTTGTGGGGGGGACTCATGAACATGGACATGCCGAGGCCTGCCGTGCCCGGAATCACATATCGCCTGTTTGCCGCGCTCCTTTATTTCCTGTGCGCGCTCACATTCCACAATGGCTTGGCAAGTGCCGAGGCCCCGGCGGGCGTATCGCCTTCGCAGGTCCTCGTCCTTTACAATGCGGATTGGCGCGAGCGGCACCCCCTGATCTCCGCGACGCAGGATTCCCTGGCGGTCGCCGAGCACTATGCGCGGATGCATACCGATCCGGTCACCGGGGAGAGGCCCTATCTGCTGGGGCTGACGGGTGGCCGGTCATCAAGAAACGCACTCTCCGGCGATCATCTTGAGGAGCGCAGCACGGACAACGGTTGCGGTGTTCTGTATCGGTCCCGCAATTCCAAACGTTTCGAAAGCGGCTGCGAGATGCGCGACAGTCGCATGGTGGAGGTGGTCTTGCCCAAGACCGAAGTCCCGTGGAACCTCGGCACCCTCGGACTTGAAATCGAGTCCGACGAGAGGTCGAGCCGCGCACGCTTCAAACTGGTCGAGAACGGCGCAAGCCTTCATCCCGACAAGGTGCGGGTCCGGCAAGACGGGGACTGGCGAATCAGGGCCCTGGGCGGGCTCCTCATGGAGGGGGCGTTTACGGCCACGGCCAGATGCGCGGACGCTCAGGGCGATGTTCACGAGTGGAGCGCCGAGTACAGGGATATCCGGCAGGCGTCATGGAGCGCCACGGGTCTTGATGGCATTCGCGACGACCAAAATTACCTGGATCTTGTGGAGGCTCCGATCAAGGCGTTTCTGGAGGACCCCTCCAATGCCCGGCCTGACGGAACCCTGCTCAAGGATCATGTCCTGTATTTTGTCGTGTGTCATGGACTGCCTCGAACCGTCTCGGCCCCGTACGGCATTGCCACCGGGGTCGGCTTGCATCTGCGCGACTATGGCTCCGAGATCGATCTGTGCCAGAGACTCCAGCTCATGTACTACGATTTCGAGAGCCTGCACCGCGACGAGGTCCAGCCGATGCGTTTTGCTCCGGCCTCGGACAAAAGCGCTTTCACGAACATCCTGCTTCGCACGCGAATGTCCATGCCGCTTCAGGGGGCGGATATCAATCCATTCGTGCACCCGGCGGCCTACCGCAAAGGCGGGAACAAGGCCGGGCTGGGTTCGCCACGGTTCACATCCGCGCAGCGAGCCCTGCGCCCGGATCGCCACCTCTTTTTCGCCATGCGCATCGACGGACAGACACCTCTTGAAGCCATGGAACTGGTGGACCGGGGCGTCTATGCATCCAGGCATGCAGGCCCGGAAATGGGCATGCTTTCGGATGTGCCTCTTTTAGAAACTCCGGAACGCGTTGGAAAGATCGATGCCCGGACTCCGGCCAAGCCGTTTTGGGAGCTGGGATACAGGCATTTGTTCCAGCACCCCAAAGGCTGGGTCCGGCTTGACCTTTTCAAGCTTGCCCCGGGGAGCGGATTCTTCAACTCAAGCCCTGTCTTCCTTCCCGGAGGGATTGCGACTTTTGTCCAGTCGAATCAGGGCTGGAACATGAAGGATTCGCGATTTTACGAATTCTTGAGGCAAGGGGTGACGATGACGGCCGGGTCGGCTCGCGTCGACCCGCGCAAGACGCCCCACATTCACAGCCACAGTTTTTGGGACGAAGCGGTTTTTTATCCGGCCCTGCGTGAAGGTCGCCCTGTGGGCGAGATTCTGCTCAGCAATCAGGTTCATATGGGCTGGATCACCAGTTTTGTGGGCGACCCTCTGTACCGCTTGCCGCCTGAACCGCAAAAGCCGGGCGGTCTGACCGGCCTGACCTGGGACAAAAACGTGCGCGTGGCGCAGGCGCGCGATGCTGAACGCGGCAAGGGATATCTGGTCATGGCGGATTTGGGGTCGAGCGCTCATGAACCCCGCCTGGCCCAGATGCGCCTTGGCCGCGTTGCAGCCGAGGAAAACGGGGCAAAGCATGTCTTCAAACGCTTTGCCTCCAGGCCCTGCGTGTTCGTTCCCAAGCGGGAAGTGCGCAAGGGGGAACAGTGGCGGCTGGAATTGATGGATCCTTTTGGCGATACGGCAACGCTTGTGGGCAATCTGGAGTAGCTGGAGTAGCTTTAATGACCCCTTCCTTCGTTTCCTTTCTGACAACCCTGTGCGCCGTCATCCTGGCCGTGGGATTTGCCGCGCGCATGCTGCTTGGCGTCATGCGCGCCGATCGGTCGCGGGCTTCGGGAGCCCTGGCCCTGGCGCTGTTGCTGTCTGCCGGACTGGAAGCGCTCGATCTCTTGACGCTCCTGTACCCCGAATCGGTGCAGGCCTGGCGTATGGCCGGACTGCTGGTGGAAGGAGCCCTGGGGCCGGCCTGGGTCTGGTTCACCGCCCTTTTTGCCCGCAACTACGAAGAAGGCAGGTTGCCCGGAACGCAGCGCGCGCTGATCCTCCTGTCCTGCCTCATGCTGCCCTGGGCCGGGTATCTGGCTGCGCAGGGTGCCTATTTTGCCCCGGATTTCGCGACCGAAGGCCTTCTTTTTCTCCTTCCCGGCAGTTTTTATTTCTATATCGGTTTTGCGGTGTGCTGCGTCGCGGCCCTGCTCAACATCGAGGCCACCCTGGCGGCGGCCGTGCATCACCGGCGCTGGAAGATCAAATTCATTCTTCTGGGGGCCGTGAGCATTCTGGCCGCCTTGATCCTCTATTACAGCCAGAGCCTCCTGCATCGTTCCATCGACATGAGCCTGGCGGGCCTGCGCTCCCTGGCCTTGCTTCTGGGCACGGCCATGATGTGGTTTTCGGACCTGCGGCGCGGCCCCGAAGTACGGATCAGTTTTTCGAGGCGGCTGGCATTCAAGTCCGTGGTCCTGGTCGCGGCCGGTCTGTATCTGGTCGGGCTCGGCCTGCTCGGGGAGGGTGCGCGCCTTTTCGGGGACGATCTGGGCCGCGCCGTGCTGCTGGTGGTCAGCTTTCTGGCCGGGCTCGGTCTTCTGGTCGTTTTTCTTTCGGACACGGTGCGCCGCAAGATCCGCCTTTTTCTGCAGATGCACTTTTATGGTGAAAAGTATGATTATCGCATCCAGTGGGTGCAGTTCACTCAGCACCTGGCCTCGGCCCGCACCCAAAACGAACTGCAGCAGGCGGCATTGTCGGCCTGCTGCGAAACCTTCGGTATCGTGGGGGCGGGGCTCTTTCTCTTCGATCATGACCGCAAGCTTTACCTGCCCGCCAGCCTGGTGGAGATGGACCCTCACGAAGGTGGTTTCGGGGAAGACTCGGCTCTTGTGACGGAGCTTGAATCCCGGCGTTCCGTGCTGCGCGCGGCGGATGTGGACGACTCTTCGCCCTGGCTCGCGCGGGCCGGCTTCGCCATTCCCATTTTCCGCGAAGACGTGCTGGACGGGTTTGTACTTCTGGGCCGGCCCATCAATCCACAGGAGGAGTACGACGAGGAAGATTTCGAACTGATGGACACCATGGCCCGGCATATCTCTTCGGCCCTTTTGAACATGCGTCTGCTGGACCAGTTGGCCAGGTCGAGGGAGATGGAGATCATGGGCAAGGTCTCGGCCTTTGTGCTTCATGATCTGAAGAATCATGTCTATACGCTCTCGCTCATGGCCGACAACGCGCAAAAACATATCGGCAATCCCGAATTTCAGAAGGACATGGTTGATTCTCTGGGAAGCACGGTTGGCAAGATGAAGATCCTCATCTCGCAACTTAAAGGTCTCCCCGACCGTCACACCCTGAGGCGCGAGCCCGTGGGCCTTTTGTCCCTGGCAAGGGAAGCCACCCGGCCTTTGCCGCAGGAACGCCTTGATTTCCAGGGTCCGGACGTGCGGGTGATGATTGACAGCGCGGAGATGGGCAAGGTGATCCTGAATCTTTGCCTCAACGCACTGGAGGCGTCCACGGCGGGTCAATCCGTATCCGTCACGGTAGGGGATGAGCCCGAACCGTTTGTAAGGGTGACGGACCATGGCGTGGGCATTGCCAAGGAGTTCATGGCGGGCGGGCTCTTCGAGCCTTTCAAGTCCACCAAGGCCAAGGGCATGGGTATCGGGCTGTATCAATGCAAACAGATCGTGGAGGCCCACGGCGGGCGCATCGAAGTGCGCAGTGCGCCGGATGAGGGCTCTGAATTTATTGTATGTATTGGTGACAGACAGGGTTTGTGAATAATTTTTGGACAGGAAGTATGGACTTGCGTTGCTGGTGTGTGTTAATTTTTTCGTAAACTTCTTTTTTTCTGCCGTAGCCTGAGATGTTTTGCGGCAGAAAATTTTCAGCGAGTGGGGTCAATAATTGGAACATTTGCTTATCGTTGATGATAACGAGGACGTCCTGACCCAGCTCAAGTGGGGCCTTACCTCGGAATCTTACAATCTCCACCTGGCCGCCAATGTCGACGAGGCGCTGGCGATCTTTCGTAAACTTCACCCCGGTGTCGTGACCCTGGACTTGGGCCTGCCGCCGCATGTCGAGTCTTCGGAAGAGGGGTTCAGGGGGCTGGTGGAGATGCTCAAGCTTGAGCCTTCAGCCAAGATCATTGTCGTCACCGGCAACGATGAGCGCGAGAATGCCTTGCAGGCAATCAAGCTCGGGGCCTTTGATTTTTTCCGCAAGCCCATTGATCTGGACGAGCTGCGAGTCATCATCCGCCGCGCATTCCATTTGCATGCCATTGAGCGGGAGAGCGTGGTTCAGCAGGATGAAGCTGCCAGCGAGCTCAAAGACAACTGCGGAATTGTGGGCGCATGCGCGGCCATGCGCGGGGTGCTCGGCCTTATCGACAAGGTTGCCACTTCGGACGTGCCGATCCTCATTTCCGGCGAGAGCGGGACGGGCAAGGAACTGGTGGCCAGGGCCATTCATTCCAAGAGCCTGCGCAGGCATGGCCCCATGATCTGCATAAACTGCGGCGCAATCCCCGAGAACCTGATCGAGTCCGAGCTTTTCGGGCACGAAAGGGGGGCCTTCACCGGCGCGGCCTCCATGGTCAGGGGCAAGGTCGAGTATGCCAGCGACGGGACCCTCTTTCTGGACGAGATAGGGGAGTTGCCCGTCAACCTGCAGGTCAAGCTGCTCAGATTCCTGCAGGAGATGGTCATTCAGCGAGTCGGGGGCAGGAAGGACATCCCCGTCAATGTGCGCATCATCGCGGCCACGAATATCGATATCGCCGCGGCCATCGCTCAGGGGCGTTTTCGGGAAGATCTGTATTACCGTATCGGCGTGGTCAATATCCATCTTCCTCCCCTGCGGGAGCGTGAAGATGACGTGCGCATTCTGGCCGAATATTTTCTGGATCGCATCGCTCGCGACCTGGGCAAGACCCTGGCCGGGTTCACGCCTGATGCCCTGTCCTGTCTCAACACCTACGGCTGGCCCGGCAACATCCGTGAGCTTGAAAACAAGCTGCGTCGCGCGGTGCTGCTCGCGGACTCGACCCTGCTCACGGCCGAGGAGCTGGGCTTCGGGGAGAGTGACTACGCCCTGGACGGTCTCGGCCTGACGGACAAAACTCTGAAGGAAGCCCGCGCCATGCTTGAGAAGAAGATGGTTCTGGCGGCCCTGGCCAAGCACGAGGGCAACATCGTCAAGGCTTCCGAAGCGCTCGGGATCAGCCGTCCAACCATGTACGACCTTTTGAAAAAGCACGAGATTAGCAATTAGAAGATGTTGCAATGCCTTGTAACAAAAAGGAATATTTTTGTGAAGTTGGGATGATTCATAGAATTTTTTTTTCTGGGACAAGTATTCAAAGGAGTGATACTGACTTTTTAAAAATGGCTCATCATATATCTCGGTGATGGTGTGCGTGATGGATCAGGTTGTAACTCATTTTTCGACAGCTCAGTTGGATTTTTTATTTTTTTGCTATAATCAGGATGTTGTGAAATAATATTCCCGGGATTGTCTTGGCGTGATCGTTGGTATGCCGACGTATGCTGATCAGTTACGATTTCTGATGGTTTCATGTTTGATGTAAAGAAGGAATATAATGAGAGTGTTGGCATGACAAAACGGTATGCGAAGCAAGATCACCTCTTTGAGTTGAACAGCAGGGAAACGGTGGGCAGGGATGAGTGTTTCTCCCACCTGATTCATGAAGCCGACAGTTCAGATGCTAGAGTGCTGAATGAACTCAAAGCGCAGCAGAGCGCGTTGTTGATGCAAAACGAAGAACTTCGAAGGGCTCTGGACAACCTTGAAAATAAATTGGCGGTCTATTCAGATTTTTATAATTTTTCGCCCCAAGGCTTTATCAGCCTGGACGAGCAGGGCCGCGTCCGGGAGGCAAACCCTTGGGCGATAAGTCAATTGGGCATGGAAAGAGACGCGCTGATCAATTCGTCTTTTGGGCAGCGTGTAGCCTCACAGGATATGGAAAAATTCAGGGTATATCTTGATCTCGTTTTCAAAACAGGAGAGCGACAGAGTTGCGATTTGATGCTAAGGCGGAAGAACATGCAGGATTTCCGGGTTAAAATAGACAGCGTCAAGCCTTCAAATAGTGGTCATATAGATTTTTACATGTCTCCTTTTACAGACATTGCCGACATAGCCAGTCAGAAAGTGTCAAGTGATGTTTCGTATTGTGGAGTTGATGAAAAATATCATCTAAATTCAGATTTTCCTGAAGATTTCGAGAATAAATTTCAAATATTATTGCAGCAGTTTCACGGTGTATTGAGTGGCATTAGTGGAACTGTAATTGTTGTTTCTCCAGACATGAAAGTTTTGTGGTCGAATATAATTAATGAGTTTGGAATAAATTCAAATATATCCGACAATGTTTTGAGATATTGCAATGATTTTATGGGTAATTGTTCGGTGATTTATGAAAAATCTGCTATTATCGATTGCTTTAATACCGGAGAAAAAAAGTCTTGCATTGTTACGCATGGTGAATCTGTATTGGATATACGTGCGTTTCCTGTTAAGGAAAACAATGATGTAATCAGTGTTCTTCTGCTGGTGTTTGATGTTACGGGTAAAATGGCGATTCAGGAGGATGCTCAGTATGCATGTCATCTTTTGTCGCTTGGGGAGCTGGCAGCAAGTGTCGCGCATGAAATAAACAACCCGGTAAATGGCATCATCAATTACGGGCAAATACTGGTCAACGAATGCGGCCCCGAGAGCATGGAGCGCGATCTGGGGGGGCGCATACTGAAAGAGGGAGAGCGTATCGGCCGTCTGGTCAAATCCCTCCTTTCCTATGCGCACGAAAGACGAAAGGAAAAAAGAGCGACGCAGGTTGCGGCCATTCTGGAGGAAACCTTGGCCCTGACCCAGGCCCAGATTCGCAAGGACGGCATTCAGCTTGTTCTCGACTTCCCTGAAAGCCTCCCTAAGGTCACGGCAAATCTGCAACAGGTTCAGCAGGGGTTCATAAACATCATCAGCAATGCGCGCTATGCATTGAACGAAAAGTATCCGGGGTGGCACAAGAACAAATGTCTCGCGATCTCCGGCGAATCCGTCATGGTCGAGGGTTGCCCTTTTGTACGGGTGGCGTTTCTGGATCAGGGCGGAGGGATATCGGCCGAAAAGTTCTCGTTTCTGACTAAACCTTTTTTTTCCACCAAGCCTTTTGGCAAGGGGACCGGGCTTGGGCTCAGCATTACGCAGAAGATCATCAATGATCACGGGGGGCATCTGCGGTTTGAGAGTGAAGAGGGGGAGTTTACCCGCGTTATAATCGATTTGCCGGTTCATCAAAAAGATGAAGGAATATGTAAGTGATCGGAAAAATTCTGATTCTCGATGACGAAGAGTCGATCAGATTCACGCTTTCACGATTTTTGCGTGCTGCGGGGCACGCTGTCGTGACCACCGCGAGTTGCAGCGAGGCCTTGTCCAAAATTTCCGGGGAAGGCTTTGATGTCGTGTTTGTGGACATATTTCTCGAAGACGGCACGGGAATCGACATCCTGCGCGAGATCAAGGCCAGGGGGCTGGGCTGTCCGGTGATCATGATCACCGGCGATCCGGGTATCGAGACCGTGACCGAAGCCATTCATCTGGGGGCCTTCGATTACATTCCAAAGCCCGTCAAGCAGGAGGCGCTCTTGAACGCCGCCCGCCTGGCCTTGTCTTACAAAGCCGCCAACGATGAGAAGGAGAGATACCGCTCAAACCTTGAAGCGATCTTCAGAAGCGTCAGGGAGGCTATCCTTTCTGTCAACAACGAGTCCGTGCTGATCGAATTCAACGAGGCGGCCAGCGAAATGTGCGGGTTTTCCCAGACCGACATCGGCAACCCAGTCAGCTTGCTGCCGCGAACGACCGACAACAGGTTCGAGACGATTCTGGCGGAAGCGCTGACGAGCGGCCAGCCCCGCGAAGAGGATCGCGTCGAGTGCAGTGCGGCGAATGGAGTCCGCAAAGTGGTCAGCGCGCGGATCTATCCGCTGCTCAACACCCAGGGGCAATCCACCGGAGTGGTGATGATGCTGCGTGACGACACGCATGTGTCCAATCTGGAAATGAAGCTGAGGGAGTACGGGCAGTTTCACCGCATCATCGGCAAGAGCGAGCCGATGCAGAAGGTCTACGCCCTGATAAAAACGCTGGCCGGAGTTCAGACCACGGTCCTTATCACCGGCGAAAGCGGCACGGGCAAGGAGCTTGTCGCCGAAGCCCTGCACATGGCCGGAGATCTCAGCGATAAGCCCCTGGTCAAGGTGAACTGCTCGGCCTTGCCCGAGAGCCTGCTTGAGAGTGAACTCTTCGGTCACGTCAAGGGGGCGTTCACGGGCGCGATCAAGGACAGCGAAGGGCGCTTTCAGAAAGCAAATGGCGGAACAATCTTTTTTGACGAAATTGGGGACCTCTCGCCGATGGTGCAGCTCAAACTTTTGCGCGTCCTGGAAGAGCGGGAGTTTGAACGGGTTGGAAGCTCCGCGACCGTGAAGGCCAATGTGCGAGTCATCGCGGCGACAAACAAGAACCTCCTGGAGCAGGTCAGCCAGGGAATTCTGCGGGAGGACCTCTATTACCGGCTTAAAGTGGTCGAGATCAAGCTGCCTCCTTTGCGCACCCGGACTGGGGATATCCCCCTCCTTGTCGATCATTTTTGTGAACGGTTCAACGCGAAGTTCAAAAAGAACATCAAATCCGTGTCATCCGATGTTTTTCAGGCTTTCCTCAGATATTCATGGCCAGGCAACGTGCGCGAGCTTGAGCATACCATGGAGCATGCCTTTGTCCTTTGTAACAAGAGCGTCATCACGTATGACGATTTGCCCACGGATTTCATGAAGCTGGCAGGAGTGCGACGCTCCCGCCCCGAGGCTCAGAGTGACGATGCGGGCGTGGTTCTTGCGGCCCTGAACAACACCGACTGGAACAAGGCGAAAGCTGCGCGGCTGCTTGGGATAGACCGGGTGACCCTGTACCGCAAAATCAAGAGATATGGTCTTGTCCGAGAAGCTTCGGATGCAAAACTGTTGCGTCAATGACACCATTTTTAGCTGCAACGATTTTGTTGCACGCAACACGCTTTTCTTGCCATTTTTCTCCCCGTATCCATTTTTTATCAAAAAGTTCAATTATTTTACAAAAATGAAAATATTCTGTCGGCATCGTTCTGTTGGTATGAATATTGTATTATCTTTGTTTGGTGGTTTCCAGGCAGTACGGGCGCGAATGCGGACCCGGGCTTTGTGTTACGACAATATTTTTTACAAGAATATCTTCATGAATTTTCGTTTGAAATAGCCATGAATGCAAACATACTTGTCATTGATGACGAAGAATCAATTCGATTCACATTCTATAAATTTCTTGCCGATAAAGGAAACCATGTCTGCACGTCAAAAAATTTATTGGAATCACTGTCTAAAATGAAAGATACAGTTTATGACCTTATAATTGTTGATATTATTTTAAGCGATGGATGTGGATTAGATGTTTTGAAAAAAATTAATCGAAACGAAGTTGAAACTCAGGTGATAATAATGACGGCTTATCCAACACTTGAAACAATTGATATGAGCTTCAAAATGCATGCTGCGGATTATATCATAAAGCCAATACGACAGGGTGAACTTATTTCTTCAGTGAGCAATATAATACAGAAAAAAATATCTTTGCGTAAAAAGAATATTAAAAACAATGAGATTTGTGCTTAATGACGACACTGCAAAAAGTCTCGAAAGAACCTGAGTGTCATTCTTGAGAAGTCGGAAGTCAATTCTTTTCAGTTAGTTAAAAGGCATGAACCCCCTTCTTCAAGGGGGGGACGAATTTTCGCAGTGACCTCGTTAATGACGACATTGCAATAAGTCGCGAAAGAATCTGAGTGTCATTTCCGCGAACGTGTGCCCAGCATGGGTCGGCGGGCCATGTCGGGTAATGGCGCAAAATCAATTTTTTTCAGGTGGTTAAGAAATCATGAATCCCCTTCTTCACGGGAGTTCATAAAATTTTACAGTGGTATCTTTATTTTTTTACACTTTTTGTTCGACACGAGCCCTGTCTTTTCTTGCCGGTAGCGAAAAACAGGGCGCTGCGCTCTCCAGTTTCATCCCGCTTCTTCCCCCTGCGCGCAAGAGATGCTACTAAGGGAATCATGAAGCTTCTTCTTGCCCTGATTCCTCTCTTCGCCGTCCTGGCATTCTTCCATCCGCAGCCGGATGCCTGCGCCTTCGAGGCTGGCAGGCCCGTGGTGTTGGTGATCCATTCCTACGCCGCCGACTATTCCTGGACCAGGGACATGCACGCCGGGATCGTCTCGGTCCTCGACGCCCCAGATGTGCGGGCGCGCTGGCGCGTGGAGTACATGGACGCCAAGCACCACGACTCGCCCGAGTACCATGCCCGGCTGCTGGAGCTTTTTCGGGAGAAGTACGGCCGGGACCGCTTCGACGGGGTCATCCTGACCGACGACCACGCCCTGGACTTCGTGGCCATGCACCGCGAAGAGCTGTTCCCCGGCACGCCCATGGCGGCCTGCGGCATCAACGACCTCAAGTCCGTCCCGCCGGGGGCCCGGGACATGAACATCATCATCGAGAGCCTGGCGCACCTCGAAACCCTGAACGCGGCCCTGCGGCAGAACCCGGGCACGCGCAAGGTCTACGTCATGATCGACGGCACCCTCACGGGCAAATCCATCCTGCGGGAATTCCTGGAGCAGACCCGCGAGCTGGCCGGACAGGTGGAGATCGAGGTCGTGCCGCCCATGACCCGGGACGGGCTCGTCCGATTCGCGGCAGAGCGCGTGCACGGGGAGCTTCTGTATCTGCTGGTCTATTTCCAGGACGCGGCGGGGCAGGTCTTCACGGCCGAGGAGATCCCGCGGGCCGTGGCCGCCGTCTCCCCCGTGCCGGTGTACGCGGCCTGGGATTTTCAGCTCGTTTCAGGCGTTGTCGGCGGCTGCGTGACCAGCGCCTTCGGGCACGGGCAGAAGGCCGCCCGTACCCTGTTGGACCGCCTGGCCGGAAAGAATCCGCCGGTCGCATACAGCGGGCTCGCGGGCGTGAATCGGCACACCTACGACCATGCCGCCCTGGAGCGCTTCGGCATCTCCCTGTCCCTGCTGCCCGTGGATGCGCTGGTGCTGAATCGCCCCCTGTCGTACTTTGAACAGCACCGCTCGGCCATTCTTTCGGCCTTGGCGGTCATCGCCATTCTGGGCGTGATCATCGCGCTGCTGGTCATGAACGTGCTCAAGCAGCGCAGGATCAACCACGGCAACCGCGAGATCATGAATCTCAACCGCGAGATGATCGAGACCCAGCGCGAACTGCTCTCCACCCTGGGCGAGGTCATCGAGACGCGTTCCCAGGAGACGGCCTACCACGTGCGCAGGGTGGCCGCCTATTCGGCTCTGCTGGGCGAGAAGTATGGCCTCCCCGAGGAGGACATCCTGCTGCTGGAAGCCGCCGCGCCCATGCACGACATCGGCAAGATCGGCATCCCCGACGCCATCCTCAACAAGCCCGGCAAGCTCGACGACGACGAGTTCGAGAGCATCAAACATCACACCGTCATCGGCCAGCGCATCCTGCACACCTCGGACCGCAGGCTCATGGCCGAAGCCCGCAACATCGCCCTGCAGCACCACGAGCGATGGGACGGCACGGGCTACCCCTGCGGCCTCAAGGGCGAGGAGATCAGCCTCCCGGCCCGCATCTGCGCCTTGGCCGACGTCTATGACGCCCTGTCTCTGGACCGCGTCTACAAGAAGGCCTGGCCCAGGGAAAAAGTGCTGGAGTTTATCCGGCGCGAGCGCGGTGGCATGTTTGACCCCAGGATCGTTGACCTCTTCTTCGAGAATCTGGACGAGATCGAAGCCATCAGGTACCGCCTTTCGGACGCGGCGGCCGGGCCGACGGAAATAGATATTTCGACGAAGGTGGAGTGTCCTGGGCAGAAGTAGGGTGGGCGCCTCGTCTACAATTCTTGCCCCGCCGTCTCTCCCCCAATGGAGCACACACATGACCAATCTTTCCCCCGCGCCCAGAATCTGGGCGCATCGGGGCGCGCGTAGCGCGGCTCCGGAGAACACCATGGCCGCAGCCCGGGCTGCCCTTGAGCAGGGCGCCTTCGGCTGGGAGCTGGACGTGCACATCACCCTCGATGGAGAAATCATCGTCACCCACGATCACGGCCTGCGCCGCGTGACGGACATAGCGCTGCGCCCGGACATGCCCGTGCGGACATCGCATGTGGTGGATCGTCTGACCCTGGCCCAGATCCGCGAGCTTGATGCCGGGAGCTGGTTCGCCCGGCGCGACCCCTTTGGAACCGTGGCGTCGGGCGAAGTCGGTCCGGAGCGGCTGGCGCCCTACACGGACGAGAAGATACCCACCCTGGCCGAGGCCCTGGACTGGACGCGTGAGAGCGGCCTGCACGTCAACGTCGAGATCAAGGACATGCTCGGCGGTGACGACGACGGCCTGGTGCGCGAGGTTGTGCGGCTGATCCGTGCATCGGGGATTGCGCGGCGGGTGCTGGTCTCGTCCTTTCGGCAAAAATCCCTGGAACTGTTTCGTGAGCTGTGTCCGGAAGTGCCCGTGGGACTGCTCCTGGACGAAAAGGCCATGGCCGCCTCCTCGCAGGATATAGTCGCGAGGCTCCAATGCCTGGGGGCCGTGGCGCTGCACCCGTCCATCAAGGGGCTTTTTCCGGGTCGCATCGCGGCCTTTCGAGAGGCCGGATTCGAGGTCAACGTCTATACCGTGAACCGTGAAGAAGACATGCTCCGGCTGGCCCGTGAGGGCGCGGCCGGGATAATCACCGATTTTCCGGCCCGGGCCCGGACCGTGCTGGAAGCATTCAAGCAGGAGGAATAATGAATTTGACCAAGCGGCCCAAAGCCGTCTTCTGGGATATCGACGGCACGCTCATAACCACCGAAGGGCTGCACTACGAAGTCATTCGCGACTGGTGCGCCGCCCGGGGGTACATCTTGACCGAGGCCGCCAACGACGAATTGCTCGGCAAGACCATGCCGGAGAAATGGGCCATTCTTGAGAGCCGTCTGCCCGCCGGACTGACCGAGGAGGATTTCAGGGCGGACTGTGCCCGCGCCTACATGGCGGGACTGCGGGCCGACATGATGCGTCCGGCTCCTGTGGCGGCGGTAAGGCGCCTGCATGAGCTGGGCGTCACGCAGGCGGCCGTTTCCAACGGCGAGGCCCCCGTCATCGAGGCCAATCTACGCGTTCTGGGACTGTGGGATTTGATGGCGTTCACGGTCTGCGGCAACGATGTGCCCAGCGGCAAGCCCGCGCCGGACCCCTATCTTGAGGCCGCCAGACGCGCCGGGTGCGCCCCGGGCGAATGCATGGCCGTGGAGGATTCCATGGTCGGCGTGACCTCTGCCGCCGGTGGCGGTTTGATCACCCTCGCCTGGCCCGAAGCGGTCTCGGGAGTTGAGGCTGACATGCCCGGAGCGACCCTTGTGGTGCTGGAGGATTCCGATTTTCCCTGGACCGTTTTTGAAAATTGACCAGCTGATTCTCGATTGAACGTGTCGGATCGCGGCGGGCCTCATGCCCGCCGCGACCGTTTTCAGCCTGCCAGATACGTCCTCGCCAGTTCCCTGAAGGAGCTGACCTGCTCCTCGATCCAGTTTTTGTCCTGGTCCAGTTCTTGGGCCATGATTTCGGCCACGTCGCGGGCGATGATCATGCTCACGGCCGCGTCCAGGATGAGCGCGCGTGTGCGGTGACGCAGCACGTCGGACAGGGTCCGGGCCCATTCGCGGCGCACGGCCCAGACCACCTCGGCGCGCAGGTAGGGCAGCTTGTAGTGCAGCGGCTTGCCCAGCTCCGGGTCGCGGCGGATCATCTCGCGGATCTCCTCGATGTCGCTGCCGTAGACCGAGAGGTGATCGCGCGGATCAAGTCCGTTCATCCAGCCGTGCAGGGGCAGGTTCTCGGTCTTGCAGGAGTGGGCGGGAAGACCCGCGAAGCGCGCGGCCTGATTCACCGTGTCCTCGCCCATCTTGCGATACGTGGTCCACTTGCCGCCAGCGATGGTCACCAGGCCGCCCTGGGAGATGGTCAGGTGATGATCGCGGGACAGGGACGAGGTCCGGTCCGCCCCCTCGGCCCGGATCAGCGGCCGGATGCCCGCAAAGACGCTCAGGATGTCGCTGCGTTTTGGGTCACGGGTCAGGTAGCGTCCGGCGTGTTCGAGCAGGAAGGTGATTTCCTCCTCCATGGGCCTGGGTTCGTGGTTCGGGCCGTCCAGGGCCACGTCCGTCGTTCCGACCAGCACGCGTCCGTGCCAGGGTACGAGGAAGATGACCCGGCCGTCGTCCGTGTGCGGGACCATGATGGCCGTGTCCCCGGGGGAGAAGGATTTGTCGAGCACCAGATGGATGCCCTGGGACGGGGCGATCAGTTTTGGAGCATTCACGTCGTCCATGCGCAGGATGTCGTCGACGAACACGCCTGTCGCGTTGATGACGACCTTGGCCCGCAGCCGCCGGGTTTTGCCTGTCAGGGAGTCCCGGGCTTCCACGCCGCCGATCTGGCCTTCATCGTCCTTGAGGAGCGCGGTCACGGCCATGTGGTTGACCGGCAGTCCGCCGAGATCCTGCATGGTCTTGGCCAGGGTGATGGCCAGGCGGGAATCGTCGAACTGGCCGTCATAGTAGATGACCCCGCCGCGCAGGTCCGTGGGTTCGAGGTTGGGGATCATGTTCAGGGTTTTCGAGCGTGACAGGATGCGCGAACGGCCGAAACCGAGCTTGCCGGCCAGCATGTCGTAAAGTTTCAGGCCCACGCCGTAGAAGGGGCGCTCCCACCACTTGTAGTCCGGCACGACAAAGGCCTGATTGTAGACCAGATGGGGGGCGTTTCGCAGCAGCACGCCGCGTTCGTGCAGGGCGTCCATGACCAGGGCCACGTTGCCCTGCTGCAGGTAGCGCACGCCGCCGTGCACCAGCTTGGTGGAGCGGCTGGACGTGCCTTGCGAGAAATCGTGCGCTTCAAGGAGCAGCGCCCTGTACCCCCTGCTGGCTGCGTCCACGCCGCAGCCCAGGCCCGTGGCGCCACCGCCGATGATGATCATGTCCCAGGTGGTGTCGGTATCGAGTCGGTCAAGAATATCGGATCTGAGCATGGCTGCCTCCAGGATGTTGTCGCGTGTGCGGATTTTCATATCACGTCGCTGCCTGGAGGGCCAGAACGTTGGGAGGGTTGCATGGGCCTTGACCTTCGCGCCGGGGCTTCATAGATGCCAGACTCTTGCCTCAATCACGGAGATTTCAATGACCCAGCCATCTGTCGGCACTGTACTGTCCAAGTCGTTCACCTTCGCCCACCCCCCGACGCCCATGGTTCTGGACAGCGGGGTGGAGTTCGGGCCCGTGTCCCTGGCCTACGAAACGTACGGGACCCTGAATGCGGAGCGGTCCAACGCCGTGCTCATCTGTCACGCCCTGACCGGCGACGCCCACGTGGCCGGTTATCACGCCAGCGATGACAAGCCCGGCTGGTGGGAGCACTACGTGGGCCCTGGCAAACCCATCGACACGGACCGCTATTTCGTGGTCTGCTCCAACGTCATCGGCAGTTGCATGGGTTCCTGCGGGCCGTCCTCCATCAATCCGGCCACGGGGCGCTACTGGGGTCTCGATTTTCCGCTGGTGACCATCCCCGACATGGTCCGCGCCCAGCGCGAGCTGCTCCGGCATCTCGGCATCGACCACCTTCTGGCCGTGACCGGGGGCTCCCTCGGGGGCATGCAAACCCTGCAGTGGGCGGCGGCCTATCCGGAGATGATGGACGGCATCCTGGCCCTGGCCACCACCAGCCGCCATTCTCCCCAGGCCATCGCCTTCAACGAGGTGGCCCGGCAGTCCATTATGAGCGACCCTAACTGGAAGAACGGCGACTACTACGACGGCGTGCGTCCGGATCTGGGTCTGGCCGTGGCGCGCATGATCGGGCACATTACCTATCTGTCGGACGAGTCCATGCACGTGAAGTTCGGCCGCGAGCTGCGCAAAGGCGCCTTCGCCTTCAACTTCGAGGGTGATTTTCAGGTCGAGAGCTACCTGCATCACCAGGGCAAAAAATTTGTGGAACGCTTCGATGCCAACGCCTTTCTCTACGTGACCAAGGCCGCGGACTATTTCGATCTGGACCTTGCAAACCCCGACAGTCCGGCACGGCGCGCCCTGGCCGCGACACAGGCGCGTTTTCAGCTGGTGTCCTTCACCTCCGACTGGCTGTATCCGACCTACCAGAGCAGGCAGGTCGTCGATGTGCTCAAGGCCTTGGGCAGGGACGTGAGTTTTTGCGAGATAACCGCCCCCTGGGGGCACGACGCGTTCCTGTTGCCGGACGAGCGACTGGAAAGCGTTGTCAGGGGTTTTCTGGGAGGGTTGCATGGCTGCTGAACAATGCCGGGATCTGCCGGAACTGCGCTTCGACCTGCGCATAGTGGCCTCCTGGATCGAGCCGGGCAGCCGGGTGCTCGATCTTGGCTGCGCCGACGGAAAACTGCTGCGCGTGCTGCGGGACACCAAGGATGTCGTCGGGCTGGGCATCGAGCACGACGAGGACGAGGTGGTGTCCTGCATCGCGCAGGGCCTGTCCGTCATCCACGGAGATATCAACAGGGAGCTGGCCGGGTTTCCCGACAACGCCTTCGACTATGTCGTGGTCTCCCAGACCCTGCAGCAGGCCTATGAACCGACGGCCCTCCTGCAGCAGCTGCTGCGGGTCGGGCGCCGGGGCATCGTCAGTTTTCCCAATTTCTGCTGTCTGCCGATCCGGTTGCAGATGGCCTTTTCGGGGCACGTTCCGGTCACGCCCGAGCTGCCCTATCAGTGGTACAACACGCCGAACATCCGGGTGCTCAGCCTTGAGGATTTCAGGGCCTATTCGCGGGCCGTGCCCTTTTCCATTACGCGCTCCCTGGCCGTGAATCCGTCCGGGGATGGAGGCATGCGTGAGGTCCGTTTCTGGCCCAACTTGCTGGCCTCGTATGGAATTTTCATGATAACCGCCGCATAAACAGCTTTTTCCGGCTCGGGTCCGGACAGGAGGAACCATGCAACGATTTGAAACCAAGGCCCTGCACGGCGGCTACACCCCCGACGCCACGGGTTCGCGCGCCGTCCCGGTGCATCGCACTTCGGCCTATCTGTTCAAGGATGCCGAGCATGCGGCCGACCTGTTCGCCCTGCGTCAGGCGGGCAACATCTACACCCGTCTCGGAGGGCCGACCCAGGAGATCCTGGAGACCCGCCTGGCCCAGCTCGAAGGCGGCAAGGCCGCCCTGGCCCTGGCTTCGGGCACGGCGGCCATCCATTACACGGTCATCAACATCTGCCGCCAGGGCGACGAGCTGGTCTCGTCCTCGACCCTCTACGGCGGCACGCATACCATGTTCGCCGCCATCCTGCCCGACGCCGGGATCACCACCCGGTTCGTCGACATCCACAACCCGGATGCCGTGCGCGCGGCCATAAACGAACGCACCCGGCTCATCTTCACCGAGGTCATCGGTAATCCGGCCCTGGACGTGGCCAACATCGAGGCCCTGGCCGCCATTGCCCACGAGCACGGGCTGCCGCTGGTGGTGGACGCGACCTTCACCACTCCCTACCTGTTCCGGCCCCTGGAATACGGGGCGGACATAGTTGTGCATTCACTGACCAAATGGATCGGCGGGCACGGCACGGCCATCGGAGGCGCGGTCGTCGACGGGGGCAGCTTCGACTGGACCGACCCGAAGTTCGCCCTCTACAACGAGCCCGACTCTTCCTACCATGGCATGCGCTACGCCCATGATCTCGGCGAGATGAATCATCTGGCCTTCATTCTGCGCATGCGCCTGGTGCCGCTCAGAAATCTTGGAGCGTGCCTCTCGCCCGACAACTGCTGGATCTTCCTGCAGGGCCTCGAAACCCTGGCCCTGCGCATGGAGCGGCACAGCGAGAATGCGTTGCAGGTGGCCGAATTCCTGGCCGGGCACCCGAAGGTTTCCTGGGTGCGCTATCCCGGCCTGCCGGGCGACCCTTCCTACGACCTGGCCCGGACCATGTTCCCGCGCGGGTTCGGCGGCATGGTCGTGTTCGGGGTCAAGGGAGGGCTTGATGCAGGGCGGGATTTCATCGGCCGCCTGGGCATGGTTTCGCATCTGGCCAATGTTGGCGACGCCAAGAGCCTGGCCATCCATCCGGCCAGCACCACCCACTCCCAGTTGTCGGAAGAGGAGCAGTTCGCGGGGGGCATCACCCCGGATCTGGTCCGCTTTTCCGTCGGGATCGAGCACATCGACGACATCCTGGCCGACCTGGACCAGGCGCTGGAGTGAGCGGAAGGCGCCATTGAGCCCGACGGGGTGAGGTCAACCGGCAGAGAATCCCGGGCAGGGCAAAGGTGTATGCTTCCGGTGTGCTTGTGTTTCTTTTTGACGCATTGGCGGGGTTTGACCTGTTCGATTTGGAAACAGGCGGGTCCGCATGCATGCACTCCGATGCTCCGCACGGAGCCCGAAATGTGCCGGAAAGTCACGCGATGGGCCATGTTTGGAAAAGGGCGCGATTTTGGCCGCATTCTTGTATGGTCGACTAAGGACTTTTGCACGAATCTGTTCCATCCACCGAACATGGACTTTCAACCCAGAGGAGACTGTATGCCGAAGTACATCATCGAGCGCGAGATCCCCGGCGCGGGCAGCATGTCCGCCGAAACCCTGCAAGGCATTTCCAAGCATTCCTGCGGAGTGCTGCAGGAGATGGGGCCGTCCATCCAGTGGGTGGAGAGCTTCGTGACGCCGGACAAGATCTACTGCGTGTACATCGCCCCCAGCGAGGAGGCCGTGCGCGAGCACGCCACCAAGGGCGGCTTCCCGGCCAACAGCGTGAGCGAAGTCAAGACCATCATCGATCCGACCACGTCCGAGGGGTAGGGCTTCGGGACGGCGTTTCGAATTGCGAAAAAGAGAGGGCCTGCCGGTGTGATGCATCGGCAGGCCATTTTTATTTCGCCAAGGGAAGCGCGAACCGAGTTCGCGCCGTTGCCTCAGATCGCGCGCTCACAAGGGTCCGCGACATGAGGTCGAGGGCGGCCTGTGCCTCTTCCTGCCCGCGTTCGCCGAGCCGCTGGCGGTTCAGGGAATACCCTTTGAGCAGATGGTCCTTGAGCACGGACGAGGCCCATTGCCGGAAGCGCACGCCGCGTCTGGAGTTGACCCTGTAGCCGACGGAGATGATGACATCGAGATTGTACATTTTGCGCGACCGCTGAACTTTGCGTGAACCTTCCTGTTGAACTTGTAAAAAATCCTTACACGTTGCCGGTTCTTCCAACTCCCCATCGCGAAAGATGTTTTTGAGATGGATGGTAATGTTTTGTGGACGGACCTGAAAAAGTTCCGCCATCTGGGCCTGGGTCAGCCACACGGTCTCCCCCGTCCAGCGTGACCTGCACCGCCATGGTCGCTTCAGAGGCTTCGTAAAGGATGATTTCTGTCATGGGACAACCTCCACCCCGCCATCTCCATTTCCCCCTGGCGGGGATGGACGCGCGGCGCGGCCACATGTAGAACTATTTCATGGAATCACAGAACATTTCAGGGGGAAACATGGCTTTGAAACGTGTGGGAATTTTGACCGGCGGGGGCGATTGCTCCGGGCTCAACGCCGTGATCCGGGCCGTGACCCGGACGGCCGTCATCCAGTACGGGGCCGAGGTGGTAGGGCTGGAAGACGGCTTCGACGGTCTGGTCTTCAATCGGACCATGGCACTGACCACCGGAAGCACCAAGGACATCCTGACCCTGGGTGGGACGATCCTCGGGACCACCAACAAGGGTAACCCGTTCGCCTACCGCGAGTTTGACGACAAGGGGGAGATCGTGGTCCGCGATCTCTCGGCCCAGGCCATGGAGACCTTCCGCTCCCTGGAGCTGGACTGTCTCTTCGTGGTCGGCGGCGAGGGCACCCTGGAGCTGGGGTACAAGTTCCAGCAGATGGGCATGCCCGTGGTCGGCATCCCCAAGACCATCGACAACGACCTCTTCGGCACGGATTACACCTTCGGCTTCCAGACCGCCGTGCAGGTGGCCTGCGACGCCATGGACCGACTGCACACCACGGGCCGCAGCCACGACCGGGTCATGATCCTTGAAGTCATGGGCCGCAACGCCGGATGGATCGCCCTGGAGGCGGGCCTGGCCGGGGGCGCGCATATCATCCTCATTCCGGAGATTCCCTACAACCTGGACAATGTCGTGACCAAGATCCGGCATCGCATTCGCGGCAAGAGCCCGTTCAGCATCATCATGGTGGCCGAGGGCGCCAGGGAGGAGGGTGGCGAACGCATCACCCAGGGCACGGCCGGGACCAGGCTGCAGGGCGTGGAGCAGCTGGGCGGCATCGGATTCCATCTGGCCAACCAGATTCGCGAACGCATTCCGCTGGAAGTACGCACCACGGTGCTGGGCCATATCCAGCGCGGCGGCTCGCCCACGGCCTTCGACCGGGTGCTGGGCACGCGGCTGGGCGCGGCGGCGGTGGACGCGGCCGCGCGCGGTGATTTCGGGACCATGGTGGCCCTCAAAACCCCGGACATCGTGCTGGTGCCCCTCTCGGAACTGGCCGGACTGTGCCGCACCGTGCCCGTGGACCATCAGCTCCTCCGCGCGGCCGAGGCCACGGGCGTAAACCTGGGGCGCGGGGCCATGTAGGTCTCACACTGGATTTTTGTCGAAGCCGGTCAGTAACAAAGCCCGCAGGAACGATCGTTCCGGCGGGCTTTTTCAATTCCGGCATGATCCTGCATGGGTCTGAGCCTTTTTGCACGCGATCAGACCGGGAATTTGCGCACCAGGTATTCCATGAATCGCGACTTGACCTGATCGGTAGCCATTATCTGCTTTACAGGCGGCAGCTTCAGGATGACGCCCAGCACGGCGGCCAGGGCGCGGTGGTTCCAGAGCACGCGGTTGTCGAAGAAGAGGTGTTGGAGCTTGCCGCGCTCAAGCGCCATGACCACGGTGCGGTGCACGGAATTGAGCGGAGTGATGACCCGCTTTTCCCGGGATTTGAGCAGCAGGGCCTTTTCCGGACAGGCGCGTACGCAAACGCCGCAACCCAGACAGATATTCTCGTCCACGCGGGCTTTTTTGCGCTTCGGCTGCCCGGGATCGTTGGCCGAGACAATGCCCATTGCTTCGACCGGGCAGGCGGCCGCGCACTTGCCGCAGCCGTTGCAGGCGACTTCGTCCACCACGGGCAGAAAGTTGGTGGTGTGTACGGGGTGGAGGCTGCCGAACTTGCGGGCCGCGATCATGGCCTCGCAGCAGCAGCCGCAGCAGTTGCAGATGAAGTTGACCCGCTCGCGCACGTTCTCCCCGAATTGCACCAGCCCGTGCTCCTGGGCCTGGTCCAGGAGGTCCAGGCACTCGGCCGTGTCCACGGGCCGGGCGTGGCCGTGGCGGGCCAGGGCGGCGGCCGAGGTGTTGAAGGTCATGCAGATGTCCTTGGGAGCGTCGCAGTCCCGGCCGACGTGTTCCATCTTGTGGCGGCAGTAGCAGGTGCTGATGGCCCGGTGGCTTGCCGTGCGGATGACCTCGCTGGCCCGTTCGTAGTCGAGCACGTGCACGGCGTTCTCGCGCGAGAGCATGGGTTCCTGCACGAAGACGCGGCCAAGCTGGGTCTCGCCGTCGACGAAGAGGGCCTTGATGAAGTCCTCCTCCACGTTCAGATACTGGTAGAAGAGCTCGCCCAGGGTCTTCTGGTCGATATCGCCGCGCGTGCGCATCATGGAAAATTCGAAGAATCCGGCCATGGGCGGCGGCAGGACATAGGTCGTCCGGCCGTCCTCGCCTTCGATGTCGACCAGCATGGCCCGTCCAGCCAGGTCATCCAGAATGTTCCGGGTCCGGGGCAGGTCCATTTTCCAGATTTCGGCGGCTTTTTCCGCTGTGAAGGGCTTGATGGGCAGCACGGCGATGAGTTCGGCTTCACGCTCCGAGAAAAGTATCTTCAGGATCCTGTACAGGGACTCGGAAGGCGGAGCCCCCTGGGGGCAGCGGTTCAGCCGGTCGGTCAGCTCGGAATAGCCTGAGCGGTGCGAATGGTGCGACATTTCTCCTCCTTCTCTTTTTTGGGAGGATCATAGGCCTGTCCTGGACGTGAATAAAGGAAAAATGTGGAGATCGTGGCCTTGAATTGTCCAAAGGCGCATGGAGAGCGCATGCCGGAGAATTTTTGTCAGGCTCCCATCTCTTGTGATTTTGCCGCTTTTGTCATACAATTTCTTTTATGTTCTCGAATTCATTTAAAATTATCGTTTTTATCCTGTGTATGTGCATGTCATTACAGGTCGAAGCGCAACCTCGCGATGAAGTAGTCTGGATGCACGCCGATTTTCCGCCCTTGCGCATCATTGACGGCCCGTACGCGGGGCAGGGTATTTCGGATATGATCCACGCCCTGATGAGCCGAGAACTGCCCGATTTCAGGCACTCCGTAATCACCGCCAATCTGAGCCGAACCCTGAACTGGATGGAGAGTGGGCGAAACGTTCTGGCCGTGGGACTTATCCCGAATCCGCAGCGCGATCGGGTCATGCAATATTCCGTTCCCTGCGTGCTGGTGCCGCCGGTCTGTCTTGTGGTCAGGGCCGGGGAACAGGAAAGCCTGGGCCTTGGAGGACACGTCAGCCTGCGCGATTTCATCGCCCGCAAGCGTCTGGGGGTGGCGACGGCCAGGTCTTACGGGCCGGAGCTTGATTCCGTGCTGCTTTCGTCGCCCGATCTGTCCCGTGTAGTCGTCAACAAGGGATCGACTCTCTTTGAAAGCCTGCTTGAGATGCTTCTTCTCGGGCGGGTGGACGGGGTGCTCGCCTATCCGTTCGAGGCGGTGTACGGCGCACGGATGAAGGGCAAGGAAGACATGATATCCATAGCACCGCTGCGGGAGAGCATGGTTCTCGTACAAGGGCGCATAGCTGCTCCCCGCACAGCTTGGGGTACGGCCATGATCGGCCGCGTCAATGAGGTCCTGCTCAGGCATCGGGAATCCCTCGAATACAGACAGGCCTTCGAACGCTGGTTGCCGCCCGGGATCATCGAGGATTATCGGATCATGTATGATGATTTTCTGATGTCGCGCTGAGCGTGAGCTGCTTGGGGGGCTTTTAGTACCAGTATCCCCACCAGCCGCCTCGGGGGCGTTGGCGGACTCGGATATGCGGAAATTCGGGTGGCTCGAAGACATAGCCGTCGGACCAGGGTGCGGTGCGGCCGCGCTGAAGGTCCAGGAGGCGCTGGACGCGTTCCCGCGTGGTAGGGTGGGTGCGCAGCCATGACGGCTCGGGCAGTCCTTGCCCTGGGAAGAATATGCGGCGCAGAAAGCCGTTTTCGATTCTTTCCAGCTTGACCAGGGCAGAGGCCATGCCTTGCGGGTCGTCAGTCAGCTGGGCCGCAGTCAGGTCCGCATCGAATTCGCGGGTGCGGGAGAGTCCGAGCTGGGCGAGCAGGTTCACTTGCGGGGCCAGCGCCAGCAGGATGAGCGGCCACCAGTGCACTTCCCCGCCAGCCAGGGCCTGGGGCAGGGACAGAAAGATGAGAACGAGGCCCACGAAGCTCATGGCCGAGGTGAGGCGCGAAATGACGTCGGCCAGGCTCATGACGAACAGGTCGCCGTGGGCGATATGCGCGGTCTCGTGGGCCAGGACGGCCACGAGCTCGCGCGGCGAGAGAGTGCGCAGCAGGCCGTCGGTCACGGCGACGGCCGAGGCGTCCCGGCGGCCCACGGCGAATGCGTTGACCATGGGGCTCGGCACCCACCACAGGCTTGGCGCTGCCGGTAGCCCGGCTCGGGCGGCCAGAGTGGCCAGGGCCTGGTGGTATTCGGACGCCTGGGCCGGGGGCACGGGTCTGGCGCCGTACATTTTGAGCACCCAGCGGGCCGAGAGTTGCGGCGAGAAGAGGAGCAGGAAGGCGCCCCAGACAAGGAGGAACCACAGCCCGTCGGGGCCCCAGAGCATCCAGCCGACGAAACCTGCGTAGCCGGTCATGAGGCCGAGCAGAAGCAGGGTCTGCAGGCGGTTCAGGCCGCGATGAGATGAGAAACGGTCAGGGTCGATGGCGGTGCGGTGCATGTCCGGCTCCGGTGACTTTGGTTGCATGGCGAAAAAAGTCGACCGCCCTCAAATAAGCACGATCCTCCGTCGGGCAACACGCGGCGGCCCTGGATGCGCCGGGGTCGGTACGCATTGGTCTGGATCATGCGACCTGGATCACGACCTTGCCCACGGCCCGTCCGCTGTCCAGGAAATCATGGGCCTTTGCGATGTCCTCCAGGGAAAAACTCCTGTCCAGATGCGGCCTGAGCTTGCCGCCGTGGGCAAGGGCGGCGGCCTGAGCCATGATCTCGCCGTGGCGTTCGCGGCCCTGGCCGGTGAGGAGTGGCAGGAGCATGAAGACCACCGACAGAGTCAGGGCCTTGGCGTGCAGGGGGGACAGGTCGTGGGTGGAGCGGGTGTTGGTGGAGACGACCACCCCGCCCGGTCCGGCCGCCAGGAACGACGCGTCCAGGTTGGCTCCGCCCACGGTGTCGAAGACGACGTCGAAGCCGCGCCTGCCGGTAAGTCTTGCGACATACTCCTCGGGCTTCTCCTCACGGTAGTTGATGATCTCGTCCGCGCCCAGGGACCGGGCCAGCTCGCCCTTAGTCGCCGAGGACACGGTCGCGGCCACGCGCGCTCCGCAGGATTTGGCCAGCTGCACGGCCACATGTCCCACTCCGCCCGTGCCTGCATGGATCAGCACGAACTGTCCGGCCTTGATCCGGGCCCGGTCGAAGAGCGCGTCCCAGGCCGTGATGGTCACCAGCGGCAGCGCCGCCGCCTGCGCCATGGTCAGGTTCGCCGGTTTGAGGGCCATCAGCCTCGCGTCGGCCAGCATGTATTCAGCCAGGGCGCCGGGCATGTCCGCAAGGCCTCCCGCGCAGCCGAAGACCTCATCGCCGGGCTTGAGGCCGCTCACGCCTTCGCCCACGGCCTCGACCGTCCCGGCCACGTCCATGCCCAGAATGGCGGGCAGCGCCGGGGCGAAGACCGGTTTCATCTTCCGGATCTTGATATCGATGGGATTCACGCTGGTCGCGGCCACGCGCACCAGCACATGACCGGGTTTGACTGCAGGAACGTCGGTATCCGCCAGTCGGAAATCGGGCGTATCCCCGTATGTTTGCAAGAGTTGCGCTTTCATGTTTTCCTCCATGGAACGTGTTGAGGATACACTACCTCCAAGAGCGGGTTTGATGAAATGAAATTTTTGTTTTCACGGGAAACCGCATTTTTGATGCGTCGTGAAATTGTGCTTCAGGCGGACCAAACCGGAATTGTTTGATTCCGGTGGACGCTCGCGGTCAGTGTAGCCGGGCCAGCAGAAATCCGAGCCCCAGGGCCAGGGCGATCCAGATAAATGTCTTGCATGCCGAAGTCGCGCTGCCCGCGAAGCATTGCGCTTCGGGTCGGGTCAGGATGCTGTCTTCGGGGATCAGGAAATAGCGCAGCATGCCTGCCAGTCGAGTCATGTCCATGAAGTCCTCCCTGGTTGATGCGTGCTGAGGTACCACCGGACATTGTTTTCAATCCAATGTGATTATGTGATGATGCCGTTCTGATTTCGTTATGGAGAAAACATGGATTTGCACCATCTGCGGACTTTTGTGGCCGTGGCTGAAGAGAATCATCTGACCCGCGCGGCCGAGCGCCTTTTTGTCAGTCAGCCGGCGGTCAGCAGCCACATCAAGGCGCTGGAGGGGGAGCTTGGCGTTGTTCTCTTTCATCGCACGCCCAAAGGCATGATCCTGTCCCGTGAAGGCGAGAAACTTCTGGGCCGCGTCCGGCGCATCCTCGATGATGCCGAGTCGCTGCTCGGCGCGGCCAGGAACATGAGCGGCGATTTGAACGGCCAGATTACCCTCGGTATCAACACGGACTCGGTCTTCATTCGGCTGGTCGAGATTTCGGCGCTGATGCGTAGGGATTATCCGGGCATCACCATGTCCCTGGTCAATTCCAATTCTTGGGAGATCGTGCGCGATGTGCGTCGGGGTGTGCTGGATGCGGGATTCGCGTATGGCGAGATTTCGGAAGAGGGCCTGCAGGCGACGGTCTTGGCCCGGATTCCCTTTCGCGTCGTGGGTCCGGCCGCATGGGCCGCGCGGCTGGAGAGCGCCGGATGGCCGGAGATTGCGGCCATGCCCTGGGTCTGGATGGCCCATAATTGTCCTTTTCTGGACATCCTGGACCGAAAATTCTCCGAGCTCGGGCAGCACCCGCAGAAACGCATCGAGGCCGATCACGAGAGCATTCTGCGCGCCCTGGTCCTTGCCGGAGAAGGCGTGACCCTCATGCGCGAGGACGAGGCGCTTGACGGCCGGGAGCGCGGGCAGTTCGCCGTCTGGCCAGGAGAACGGCTGGGCCTGCCATTGTCCTTTGTGTGCCGGGAAGCCAGGAAGGTCGAGCCTGTTTTGGGGGCCGTGCGGGATGTGGTGGCGTCGGTTTGGGAATGCGCCAGTTGTCCCTAAGGCCTGTCCAAGGGGGAATCCCTAACCCTCCGCCAAACACACGAACAAGGAAGCTGGCATAACTACCTGACTTCCTTGTTTTTTTTCTTGTCTCCAAGAATCAAAATCTGAAGTCAAATCTGCCCTTCTAAGAGCCATTTTCCAAACTTGGTACACTTTCATGGTACACAAGGAGTTGGGCGATGGCTTATCGTACTTATCTGGTCCGAGTTCAGACGACCTTTCATTTCCGCTACACGATTCCAAGATACACGCTTGGCAATGATGTCCCTTTGGTAATAAAGATGACGCTCAAGGAACATGACCGGAAAAGGGCAACAAGGCTTTCGATGTACTTGGTCGTCCAACTTGATAATTTTATTACTCTGAGCGGTGGGTATGATATGGATCAGCAAGAGCGAAAGAGGGTTTTGTTCAGGTATCTGGAAGAGCAAATCAATGAATGGAAGTTGCTTCATGCCGTAGGGCCTAGGTTGAGTCCTGCTCAAGTCGAAGAAAAGATTCAGCAAGCAAAAACAAGCTATAACGAATGTTTAAATGACTTGCGAACGGCGAACTTGATTCCAAGTCTAGATAAAGTGCGAGATATATAACAAGTATGACGTACTAAGTGTTCCAGCTAAAGATGATGCGTATGAGCTAAGAAAGTTAGAATCAGTGCTTTATAAATTTATTGAGAAAAATCTAAGTGGAAACTGGCGCAGTGCTGACAGACTTGTTGATAATGAGCGTCCTGTTGAACGTATCGCTCCGCAAATAATTCAAGCTGTTTCAGTTGAAGATGAGCAGCCTTTAATATCAAGTTTGGTTAATAAGTTTTTAGAAGAGAAGTCTGCTCGGTTGGCTCCGAAGACACTCTTGGGATATAAAACAGATTTGGCAATATTTCAAAATAATATTGATGACGTTCCGATCAACAAGTTCAGAGTTACGGACTTGAATGATTTTAGGGATAAATTAAAGGTATTACCAAAACATAATAATAAAACAGGTGTTCCTATATCAGCAACAAGAGCTAATAATATTATTGGTTCGCTATCTGCATTTATGGGATGGTGTAAAGATCTTGGGTATATTGAAACAAATATTGCGCTTAATAAAAAGATTCCAGTTCCAAAGAATGAAGGTGTTCGTGACAGGTTCTCAGATGAGCAGTTGCTGATGATATTCAGTCATGACAGGTTTAAAAATCCAGACAAGAAAAAGATGTATCACTACTGGGTTCCAATACTGGCATATTATCATGGAATGAGGCTGAATGAAATTTGTCTGTTGAGAAGGCAGGACATCTATCAGCATGGCGATGTCTGGGCCATATCAATAAATGAAGACAGTCGGGATCTCAAGACGGAATCATCTAAGCGCAATATCCCGATTCATGACGATGTTATCCAGTTAGGGTTTCTGGACTATGCGAACTCCTGTAATCATGAATTTATATTCAAGACTAATCGAAAAGGTGATAATTACGCAGATACAATAGGGAAATCATTCGGAAGATTCAAGACGTCGTTAGGATTTCCAAAAAACATTGTATTTCATTCATTTCGTCATGTGTTTGCAGATTTATGTAAACAGCAAAGGATAGAGCTTTCCCTGATAAAAGAGTTTATTGGACATAGTAAATCAGATGTTTTTCTAGATACGTATGCTATGCGGTATTCTCCAGACGTGTTGAAGCGAGATTTGCTTGATAAAATTGAGTTTACTGTATCGTTGTGTTGGTAGGTATTGTTTTATAATATAAAAATTATGGAGGTATTGTGAGGCAAATACTTTTTGTTATATGTGCTGTTTATTTTTCTATGCTGCCATTTTCCAAAAGTGCACATGCTTACATATATGAGCTTTCGTTTCTTGCGTCTGTGTATGGGTATGATTATACCCCTGTAGAGATGTATGACGGTACATATATTTCGTTTACAGATATCGACCCATTTGTTTTCACGTTTAATGATAAGGTGGTTGAATCTGGGACTTATTCGTCTTCAATGAGTTATGGAGCATATTATAATTATAATATAAATCATTACGGTTTTAAATCGTCAGTAACTGATTTTCTGTATATGCCAGAGGGGTTAGATGTTGGGGCTGTGTCTGATGGATATGCCGTGCTTAGGAATTATTATCCTACATGGTATCCTAGCGGTAGGTCACAAATGGAATTTAATTATGGTATCAAAATTGATGATTGGGTGTATAGTGCTTTTATATTACTAGATTTTAGAGGGATATATAATAATTTAGATGATTTTTTATCTATTGCTCCAGGGTTTACGGCATATAATGGTTTTTTAGAACGTTCTGCATTTGTTGTTGATGGAGTATTTTCCTCTGGATCGATTTTTCGTGGAGATATAAGATTGTTTGATTCTGTTAAAATTGAATCCGTTCCAGAGCCATCAACGTTATTGTTATTAGTTTTTAGTATTTTGGTGATTTTTTTTATTAAGAGTGCTCGTCGTAATAAATATTTAGCGTGTTGAGATTTTTTACCAGTAGGTAGTGGCGTTATTAATTAGCGATTAATTTTGTTGAATTTACTTTCGCTAGAATAGAGAAAAATAAACGAAAGCACATATACTGTGGGTGATATGACTGATAATCGTGATGATACGCGTCCTGATCCAGGTATTTTTTTTACAAATAAAATGATATTTGCGATGCCTGAGTTTTCTATAGGCATAGACGAAAATGGGCAGACTAAGATAGGTCATGTTGCTATCCATACTGCAATAAATATGGTTCCGCATTGGCTTGATATATCTTTACGCCATTTGCTTAATACGGAACAGTCTCACGACGGGCTAATGCAATCAAAAAACGAAAAAAATAATACTAATATATCTAGATACCTGGAAGATGAATTCCGGAATGGAATGCAGACAATCATGTCATCAGCTATAGCGATTGACGCATATTATTCTGCAATAAAAGGACATGTAGAAATTTCCAATGATATAATAAAAAAATGGCGAGAAAATGGGACCGCTCGTTATAAGCAAATTGCACATGTGATTGCAATAGGATTTAATGCAGAGAATTTTCTTGTAAAAAATATAAGACGTGCTTTGAAAGATATATTTAGATATAGAGATTTGGCTGTCCATCCAGAATTTTCATCGGCTCCTCCAGCGCTTCATGTTGAGTTAAATAAGGTGTCAGACTGGAGATACGCAGCTTTTCGTTTTGCTAGTGCAAAAATTATAAATTGGTGAGCTTTAAGTATTATATGTCATATGTCAAATAGAAAAATATGTAATAACGCTGGGTTACAATCTTATTGTGAGAAACTAAGCACGGAATTGATTCCTATTACGCAGCTATGGGAGCAGCATTATGGGCCTTTATTTCAGAAGTAAAGGTCCCGAAAATGGTATACTCGTATCTGGTACGGAATAGGTTCAAAAAATGCGTACCGATAATCTGGCGAATTTCGATTTCGAGTACAGTTCTTCTAAACTACCAGAGATGTTGCGGGTGCATGGCGGGTATCAACTCTACCACGGCCACCACAAGCAAGGAGCACCGTCCCGTGTCCCACGGACACATCGCTCACATCCGAGTCAGCAGCACAGACGAGTACACAGGCAGACAGCTTGGTCCGGAGTGCGGCCAGCAGTTCACCAAGGTTTTCGAGGATAAGACCAGCGGCAAGGACACCAATCGTCCCGCCCTCAAGGAATGCCTGGAGCACCTGCGGGAAGGTGACGCGCTCTGGGTACACTCCATCGACAGACTTGCCCGTAGCTTTCAGGATCTCCAGAATCTGATCGACTCCTTGCAGGTCAAGGGCGTGACCGTGAGGTTCTACAAGGAGGGACTGACCTTCCAAAACCACGGCACACAAGATCCGTTCGCCAAGCTCCTCTTTCAGGTGCTGGGATCGTTTGCCGAGTTTGAACGAAACATCATCCGTGAACGACAGCGGGAAGGGATCGAGCGAGCCAAGAAGGCCGGGAAATACAAGCACGGTAAGGGTGGCAGGAAGCAGACCACCGACCGGGCCAAGGTTCAGGTGTTGAGAGCGCAGAGCAGATCGGCTGTAGCCTGTCGAGCGTCCAGCGATGTCTTGAGGAGCAGCAGGATTGACTTCAAGCTGGACTCACGGGCTGATGGACAGCTCGTCATCCCTTGCCTTCCCCCCCTTCGTCGCAGCTTAGAGAGCGTCCGTGGAAGATGTCAGCGTCACTCGCGGGGCCAGGCCGTTTAAGGCGATGTTGTGAATCATTTCGCTGACCGTGGTGCAGCAGTCCGCCAAGATGGAGATCTTGTATTTTTCCGCCTTCTTTGAAAGCGCAGTGTGCGTAACGCAGTTCTGGGTCATCATCCCGCACAAGAGTATTTCCTCGATCTTTTCCTCATCAAGTATATTTTCAAGATTGGTCTCAAGAAAGCTGTCCGCGAATTTCTTGATGACGATTTTTGCGTCGTGCGCGACTTCAAGAATGCCGGGATGCAAGGCGACGCCATGCGTTCCCGCATTGAAGAAGGGCGCGGCTCCTGCTTTACCGCTTGCGACGTGCTGAACGAGGACGACCGGGATGTCGTTTGAGATTGCCTTTTTGATGGCATTCTGAACGTTGGTCAGCGTGGTTTTGGTGTTCCACAGGGGAAATTTCCCTTCGGGAAAGTAGTCGTTTTGCAGGTCGATGACGACGAGCGCGCGATTTGCATTTTTCATGTTTGACTCCTTGATGCGTATTAATTGTCGCTCTACCAAACACAAGCTTTCCCGCAACTGTGCGGGAAAGCTTGTGTTATCCGCGTTTCGGGACCGCCGTATTATTCCTCTCCGTCCTTCAGATACATTTCGCGCATGGCCACCTTGTTGGTCTTGCCCACGCTGGTTCTGGCGATGGCTTCCACCAGCCTGGCCCGCAGAAGCACCGCCTCCTTGGGCAGCACGCCCTTGTCCACGAAGCTCTTGACGTGCTGGACGATTTCCTTCTCCTGCGGGGCCGTGCCCGGTTTTGGCGCCACCAGGGCCAACGGCGTCTCGCCCCAGCGCAGGTCGGGCTTGCCGATGACCGCGGCTTCGGCCACGTCAGGGTGCTGCAGGATGATGTCTTCGAGCTCCAGCGAACTGATCCATTCCCCGCCAACCTTGATCACGTCTTTGGTGCGATCCGTGATGCGCAGGCTGCCCTCGGCGTTGCGGCAGGCCACGTCGCCCGTGTTCAGCCAGCCGTCGGTCCACAACTTTTTCGAATTGCTCTCGTCCTTGAGGTAGGACGCCGTGAGCCAGGGTGCCCGAACCTGCAGGGTACCGGGGGTTTTGTCGTCACTTGGCACTTCTGCCCCGTTGTCGTCCACCAGACGCAGCCGGACCATGGGCAGGGCCTTGCCCGTCCGTGTACGCAGCGCGATCTGGGTTTCGCGGTCGAGTTGCAGTTCCGCGTCCGAGAGATGGGCCAGGCTCAGGATGGGGCAGGTCTCGGACATGCCGTAGCCGGTGAAGACATCGACTCCACGCTCCAGAGCCGCCGCGCAGATGGCCTTGGGCATGGCCGCGCCGCCGATGACCACTTTCCAGCCCGACAGGTCGAACTTCGCGCATTTGGGGTCCGAGAGGAGCATGTGCAGGATGGTCGGCACGCAGTGGCTGAAGGTGACCTTCTCCGTGGCGATGAGCCGCGCCAGGACTTCGGGGACGTATCTGCCCGGATAGACCTGCTTCACCCCGAGCATGGTTGCCATGTAAGGGATGCCCCAGGCATGGACATGAAACATGGGCGTTATGGGCATGTACACGTCTTCGCGGTGAAAGCGGCCCTGGGTGGCGTTGGATCCCAGCGCCGCGACTCCGGCCAGGGTGTGCAGGACAAGCTGGCGGTGACTGAAGAACACGCCCTTGGGCAGGCCCGTGGTGCCCGTCGTGTAGAAGGTCGTGGCCCGGGTGTTCTCGTCGAAGTCCGGGAAATCTTCCAGGGGCTCGGACGCGGCCAGCAATGCCTCGTATTCGCCGGCCAGGGGCAGGGAGGTCGCTGGCGTCTCTTCCGTGTCCGAGAGCAGGATGAACTTTTCCACAGTGTCCAGGCGGCCCCGGATCTGCTCCAGCAGAGGCAGGAAGTCGGAATTGACGAGAATGACGTCATCCTCGGCGTGGCCGATGGTATAGACCATCTGTTCGGGCGAGAGACGGATGTTGATGGTGTGCAGGACGGCGCCAATCATGGGAATGGCGAAGTAGCATTCCATGTAGCGATGGCTGTCGTAGTCCATGACGGCCACGGTGTCGCCGGGTTTCACGCCCTGGGCCATGAGCATGGCGGCCAGGCGCGCCACGCGCTCCCGGAACCGCGCATAGGTGAAGCGCAGGGTTCCGGCATAGATGATCTCCTGATCGGGATTGTCCTGCAAGGGAGCCTGGAGGATGTTCTTGATGAGGAGTTGTTGTGTCTGGTTCATGGATATCCTTCTGAGCTGTGTTGTTATGAAGAGAGATGTGTCCGCTACATGCCCGCCATGGGCAGTGCGTGAAGGCTCTCCCCGAAGGGAACGGTTTCGGGGCCGAGGTGCAGGACGATTCCGCGCAGAAATTTTCCGGGGCAGGACTGGGCCAGAAGGCGCAATCCTTTGAAGTCGGATGACGTGGGCGTGGCGGAAGCCTTGATTTCCACTCCGACAATGCGGCCGGCCGGGTCTTCCAGGATGAGGTCGACTTCCTGGCCCGTGTGGGACCTGAAATGGCTCAATGTCGCCCTGGTTTCAGACCATGTCGCGTGCTTGGCCATCTCACAAACGACATGGTTCTCCAGGAGGTGTCCGAAAGCCTGGCGGTCAAGGGTGAAACGATCGGAGTTCAGCCCGGCCAGGTGGGCGGCCAGGCCCGTGTCGGTGAATATGAGCTTGGACGCCTTGGTGACCCGCTTGCCGATGTTCACGGCCCATGCCGGCAATTCGCGGATGAGGAACGTGGCTTCCAGCAGGGCCATGTAGCGCTTGAGCGTGGTCTGGGGGATGGTCAGGCTGCGGGAGATGTCGGCATAGGACAGGAGCTGGCCGGTGCGCGAGGCCAGGAGCTGGAGCAGACGGGGCATGGCCGCGAGGTCCTGGATGTTCGAAAGGTCGCGTATGTCCCGTTCGACGATGGTGGTTACGTATGCGGAAAACCAGGCCTGCCTGCGTCTCTCGGTGCTCCGGGCCAAGGCTTCGGGATATCCGCCCGTGAGCACGGCGCTCATGACGTCGGTATCCGTCGGCGTGGGCCAGGCCAACTCCGGGGTGAACAGGGCGTCCACGAGATTGATGGTCGAACCCGAGATTTCAGCCCGGGACAGAGGCCACAGGTCGAATATCTCCATGCGTCCGGCCAGGGAGTCGGAGATGCGCAAACCGGCCATGATGTCGGAGGAGCCGGTCAGAATGAAGCGGCCGGGACTGCGATCCCGGTCAACATGCTCCTTGATGGCGGGCAGAAGGCCTGGAGCTTTCTGGATTTCGTCGATGACAACCGGCTTTGCGACGCCGGCGATAAAGCCCGACGGATCGCTCTGGGCCGCCGCGAGGGCAAGGGCATTGTCCAAGGTGACATACTCGGATGAAATGTGATCCGGCATGATGTCGCGAACGAGGGTTGTCTTGCCGGTCTGTCGTGCGCCCCGGATAAGGATCACCGGTGTGTCTGGCAATGCTTCCAGTATGTTGGCTGAGATATGGCGTGTGTACATGGAGGTTTGAATACCGGTTACGTGGTTGAAAATCAACCGTTAGGTGGTTGAAAATCATCCACGAAATGGTTGATTTTCAACCACTCCGTGGACGATTTTCGTGCTGACCTCGGCATGCCCAGTCATGCCAGGCGCGATCTGAAGCTCCGATGATGTATGTCGAATCGTTTCGGACTGGACCTTAGAGCGGTGCGGACATATCAGTATGTTCCGATTCACGTTCACGACAAGGAGGCCGCCATGTCCATGTATTCCAAGTTTGCCGCCTGGTACGACCGCATCTTTCCCTTCAGCCCCGGCGTTTACTCCTTCCTGACCCACCACCTCGGCGACCGGGGCGGGCCGGTTCTGGACCTTGGCTGCGGCACGGGCGACTACTGCGCCGCTTTCACCCGAGACGGCGTGCGGGCCGTGGGTGTCGACCTCGATTCCGCGATGATCTCCCAGGCTCGGGCCCGAGGACCGGAGACCGAATTTCATGTCCTGGACATGACCGAATTTCCGACTCTGGGCGGGCCCTGGAACATGATCTATTCCATCGGCAATACCGCCGCCCATCTGCCAGGGGGCCGCTTCTGGTCGTGCGTTGAAAACGTGGGCGAGCGGCTTTTGCCTGGCGGAGTGTGGATCGTGCAAGTCATGAACTGGGACTACGTCCTGGGCCTGCCTGCATTCAACTTTCCGGCCAAGGTCATGGAGGGGGCGGTCTTTCACCGCGCCTACAAAGACATCACGCCGGAAGGATTGACTTTTCATACCGGCCTCGACATCGAGGGGCAGCGGGTTTTCGACGACCAGGTGCGCCTGCATCCGCTGTCCTCGGCCCAGATGGTGGCCGGGCATGAGGCGCGCGGATTCCATCTGGTCGAGCATGTGTCCGACTACTCCGGCAGCGGCTTCGACCCAGAGGTTTTTTCAGCCAGCATCTTCGTATTCAAACGATAAGGACACGTTGCATGGATTTCATGACCGCCATGGGGCAGAGCACGCTCTTCAAGGGGCTTGGCCCGGAGGAACTCGCGCAACTGGAGCGCATCAGCGAGCCGCGCCAATACGACAAGGGAGACCTGCTCTTTGGCGAAGGCAAGGAAGGGGTCGGGTTTTACGTCGTGCTGTCCGGACAGGTGAAGGTTTTCAAGATGTCTTTTGATGGCCGGGAACAGATTCTGCACATCCTCGGGCCCGGCGACCCGCTGGGCGAGGTGCCTGTCTTTGCCGGAATGAACTATCCGGCCAATGCCCAGGCCCTGAGCAAGTCGGCCCTCTATTTCTTTCCCCGTAAAAAACTTATCGAATTGTACCGCGAGAGCCCGTCCCTGGCCATGAACATGCTGGCCGTGCTGTCGCGCCGCCTGCGAGAGTTCACGGTTCTCATCGAGAACCTGTCCCTGAAGGAGATCCCCCAGCGCCTGGCCACGTACCTCGTGCATCAGCAGTCCCTGAAGCCCGTTTCCTCGCGGGTCAAGCTCAGCGTGACCAAGGGCGTGCTCTCCAACATCCTGGGCACGTCCCAGGAGACCCTCTCGCGCGTGCTCGGCAAAATGAGCCAGGAGGGGCTCATCGAGGTCCAGGGCAAGGAGATCATCATCCTGGACATGGAGCGGCTCCGATCCCTGGCGGACGGGGAGACGAGAATGTAGGGCGGGACAGATTTCCTGGCCACTTGTGATGTCCAGCCGCCTTCGACTATAGCCCCTTCTTCGGATCGAAATCCTGCCCCAACGCCGCGGGCGCGGTGATGGGCCAGCTGCCCGAGAAGCGTCCGAGGAAGGGGTAGCGACGCATCATGTCCTGGACGAAGCCGACCCGGCCGAGATTCACGGCCAGAAGCGTCACGATCATCATGGGGAAGGGCGCCACCTGGAAGACTTGGGCCGGGATGGAAGGAAATATGTCCTGCAGGTAGATCCCCGAGACCTGGAGCGCCGCGAAAAAATAGGCGCCGATGGCCGCCCGCACCGGGTGCCAGCCGCCGAAGATGACGATGGCCAGGGCGATCCAGCCCGCTCCCTCACAGCCCTGGGGGCGTCCCCAGCCCGGTTTCACGGCCAGGGAGTAGGCCGCTCCCGCAAGTCCCACCAACGCCCCGCCGACAAGACAGGCCATGAGCCTTGAGAGCCTGACCCGGATGCCGCGCCCAAAAGCCGCCCGGGGCGATTCGCCCACGGCGCGCAGCCGCATTCCGGCACTGGTCTTGTACATCCACCACCAGCACAGCGCGATGGCCGCCAGGCTGATGCTCACCACCGGCGACTGCCGTCCTAGCAGAAGGTCCAGCAGCGGCGTGTCGGAAAGGCCGGGAATGCCCCAGTAGCCAAGGCTCGGACCGGGCTGCCGGGAGTACGAATGACCCAGAAAATAGGCCAGGTCGCGGGTCAGAAGGGTCAGGATGAACCCCACGGCCAACTGCGATTGCCCAAGATAGATGTTGGTCAGGCCGAGCACCGAGGCCACAAGAGCCCCCACGGCCATGCCGCCGAGAGCCCCGATCCAGGCGCTGCCCGTGATCGAGGCCAGAGCGAAGGAGGCCATGGCGGCGAGGATTATGGTTCCGTCCAGGGACAGGTTGATGACCCCCGCCTTCTCGGTGATGGTCTCGCCCAGGGTGGCCAGGACCAACGGTGCTCCGGCCAGGAGAATGCCGGCCATGATGAGTGCGAATTCCTGCATCAGCGTCCCTCCCGGCGACGGATTACGTAGGTGCGAATGCCCTGGGTGACGAAGACCGACAGGACCAAGAGCCCCTGGATGACGCCGCTTAAGGATGAATCCAGGCCAAGCTGCAGGGGAAGCTGGATCGAACCCACGTTCAGCACCGCGAAAAAGAAACAGATGAAGGGCACCGGCAAGATCCGAAAACCCGCCATCATGCCGATCAGAAGGGCCGTGTAGCCGTAGCCGGAGGAGATGCTCGGCAGCAAACGATGATAGACGCCCAGCACCTGCACCGCCCCGGCCAGTCCGCCCAGGGCGCCGCACAGGGCAAAGGCCTGCAGCATGCGCAGGCGCGGGCTCAGGTCGAAGAGGCGGGCGGCTTTGGGGTTCTGGCCCACGGCCCGTAGCCCCAGTCCCCACTGCGTACGCAGGAGCAGGAGCGCCACCAGCAGGAATGCCGCGCAGGCGAGGCCAAGCGCCGTCCAGCTGACGGCGAGGGAGCCGATGCGTTCAAGCCACAGGGAGAGATGCAGGGTCTCGGTTCCGCTCATGGAGGCCATTCCAGGCCGCTTCCAGGGACCGAAGATGAGCCAGATGGCCAGTCCCATGGCCACGAAGTTGAGTCCGAGACCGGAAAAAATTTCGTGCACCCTGCCGTGGGTTTTGAGCAGTCCGGCCAGAAGCGCCCAGAGCGCTCCTCCAAGCATGCCCGCTCCAAGAGCCAGGGCGATGTGCCAGGGGCCGCCCTGATCTACAGGCATGAGCACGCCGGTGCAGAAGATGGCTCCCAGCACGATCTGTCCTTCGATGCCGATGTTCCACAATCTGGCCGTGAACGGGATCAGCAGGCCCATGGAGCAGAGCAGCAGCGGGACAAAGACCGTCAGCACCTGCCCGAACTTGGACGCGGAGCCAAGGCCGCCCATGAACAGAATGCGCAGGGTCTCGAAGGGCGGCGCGCCGGAAGGCAGAGCCACGAGCACGGTCAGGGTCAGTGCCATGGTCAGCGCCACGGCGATCCAGAGCAGTTGGTGCAACCACGAGCTATGCGACATGAGCGCTCTCCGGTTTTTTTCCGGCCATGAGGGCGCCAAGAATTTCCACGCTCGCGTTCAGGCGCGGCACGTCGGCCACCAGCGCGCGATCAAAAAAGACCAGCACGCGGTGGCTGTGTTCGATGACCTCGTCCAGATCGGGTGAAAAGAAGAAGAGGGTCGCGCCGGATGCGCAGCGTCCGCGCAGATGCTCCCAGACCTGCCTGGCCGATCCGGCATCAAGGCCTCGGGTGGGGTGCTCCATGAGCAGCAGCGGGGCGTCGTCGGGAATGAGGGAGAGAAGCAGGCGCTGCTGATTTCCGCCGGACAGGTCCTTGGCCGGGGTGTCCGGGTGGGCGCGCAGGTCGAAGCGCTCCACGCATTGCGACTGGTGAAATTCTTCCAGCCTCGTGGCGTGTTCCGGGAAGGCAAGCAGGATGTGGTCGCGGATGGACAGGTCCGGGAAGAGGGCCTGGCTCATGCGGTCCGCAGGCACGAAATGCACGCCTTCGTGGCGCAATGTCTTGAAATTCGTACGGGTGTGCCCGGCTTCGTTGAGAACGAGACGCCCTGAGGGCATGCGGTCCAGGCCGCACAGTCCGCGCAGGAAAAGCTCCTGGCCGCTGCCGTCGAGTCCGGCCAGGCCGATGATTTCGCCGGGGGCGGCAGAAAGGTTCAGGGGTCCCAGGTGGTATTTGGGTCCGGCGAATATCGCCTCTTCCAATTTTACCCGACTGCTCTGACCCGTCTCGGGCAATGCGCTGTCCACGGATTGCGTGGCGGCATCGCCGAACATGCGCTGGACCAGTTCCGTGGAGTCGTAGGGGGGCGTGAGCCGGGCCTCCAGGCGTCCCTGGCGCATGACGAAGATGGCGTCGGCCATTTCCAGCGCCTCGGAGAGCTTGTGCGTGACCAGGATGACGGTGTGTCCTTGCTGACGGGCCAGCCGTGCCAAAAGGTCGAAGAGGCCGCGCTTTTGTTCCGGGGTGATGCCGGTGGTCGGCTCGTCGAGAATGAGCGTTGTGGCTCCGAGGTCGAGCAGCCGCAGCAATTCGAGCAGCTGGCGCTCGCCCACGGTCATGGAGGTCACTGGTTCTTCGGGCAGGAAGCACACGCCCAGATGGTTGGAGAGCTCGCCCAGCCGGTCAACGACCTGCGTTCTGGTCCGGGGCGGACCGCTGAGGCGGAAGTTTTCCCAGACCGGCAGGGCGGGGAAATCCAGCGGATCCTGGTAGAGCATGCCCACGCCAAGACGGGCGGCCGTGGCCGGGGTGAGGCCCGGGTGGACCTCGCCGCGCATGGATATGGTGCCGGAGTCGGGCACGGTGTGGCCGGCAAGGATGCGCATGAGCGTGCTCTTGCCGGCCCCGTTTTCACCCACCAGGGCGTAGATGCGCCCGGGTTCGAGGGTCAGGCTGATGGAGTCGTTGGCCCGAACCCGGCCGTAGTGCTTACTGATGTCTTGCAGAACGATCATGTCATTTTGCGCTGGATTGGCCTTCCATGCCCTGCAGCAGCTGCTGCAGCGCCCAGATCTGTTCGTCCGTGGCCGCGTCGCCGTCTTTCAGGAAGGGGGTGCCGTCCTGATAGTTCAAGGGGCCGCTGAAGAGGTTGATCTTGTGTGCGCCAAGGTCTGCCACGAAGGCGTCGAGCCGGGCCTTGTTCTCGGCCGACAGGCCTTCGCCGACCATGAAGCCGATGGTGGACTTGTCGTGATCGTTGATGTCGGCCCAATGAGGAGCGTCCCACTGGAAGTCCTGCTTCCAGGTGCCGTCCTGCACGGCCGTGGCCTGACGCAGGAAGGAGGGGCCCCAGTTGAAGTAGGGCACGCCGATGCAGGTCGGGCCCTGGCCTTCGCAGGCATGGGCGTAGTCGTAGGGGATGGCCCAGGCGTCGCGGCCCTGGTCGCGCTTCTGGCGCGCCACGGTCACGGCCTCGGGGGTGTCGATGCCGGAGATGACGACATCATAGCCGCCGTCGAAGAAGGAGCCCGCGACCTGGGCGGGATCGGTGGTCACGCCGGGGATGTTGAACCAGAAGCCGATCCAGCTGACCTTGAACTTGAGATCCTCGGCCTTCTTCCCAAGGACTTCGGTCCAGGCATAGCGGGCGCCCAGGAAGGCGGAAGCGGCCAAACGGCGGGTCTCTTCGTTGATCAGCGGTCCAAGGTAGGCGATCTTGCCCGTCTTGGAGGTCAGAGCGGCGCTGAAGCCGGCCATCATCTTGCCGTATTCCATGCGTCCGAACAGGTTGCCCAGGTTGGCCGGGGCCTTGCCGGTGATGACGTCGTCGCCGGAAACGTGGACGAAGGTCTTGTCCGGGTGCAGACTCGCGGCTTCGCGGATGCCGTCCTTCATGTCGTCGGAACCGGCGATGATCAGGTCCGCGCCCTTTTCCACCAGGTCATCGACCACCTGCGGGATGGTCAGGCCGGGGCGGTCGGCGGGATTGACCTTGTCCAGATAGATGAGCTTTGTGCCAGGCAGTTTTGCCTCGACGTATTTGCAGCCTTCGTACTGGGCCTGACTGTAACCCTTGTCGTTGTAGGGGCCGACAAGGATGAGGCCGATGGTGAGGTCCTTGGCCATGGCTGCGGACGGACAGAACATCAGGGTCATAAGACCAAGGGAGACCAGAAAACGCTTCATGTTTTCCTCCGGAGGTGATGGGCGTGGAGAGCACGCGCCGGGATGTGGCATCCGCGAAACGCGGTGTTCGCGGAAGTCGGGTGAAATAGGGGGATGTGTCGGAAAAGTAAATCCCGACTTTGCCACCATGGGCCGCGAAGTCAACAAGAGGATGCCGGGCGGACTCGCGGAGAACCAAATAGTGTATGACAACCGGGGCGATGACGTAGGACACGTTGCCAAGACCGTGAGAGTGTGATGAGATGGTAATGAACGTATTGTCCGGATTTTCAAGGGAGTGGCCATGACTGAAGAGAGGTGCGTCAATCTGGAATTGCGCCGGGAGATCCTGTATTCATTGATGCTTGAAGCCAAGCGTGAAGAGGCTCTGCAGCTGTTGCTCGACCACGCGGGGGCGCACGGCTTTCAGTCGGCGGTCAACGCTCTGCTCGAACCGGTGCTGGAGAAGGCGGGTGAAGCCTGGCACCGGGAGAACCTGTCCCTGGCCCAGGGCTATGTGGCCGGGAAGATCGCCGAGGATCTGCTGGTTGCCGCCGCCGAATCCGGAGGAGATCTGCCTCTGGACGTCAAGGGTCCGGTGGTCATCGGCAATGTGGAGGATGACTATCATTCGCTGGGGCGCAAGATGGTCGCCGTTTTCCTGCGCGCCGCCGGGTGGAAGGTTGTCGATCTGGGCAACGACGTGGTGCCGGGGGATTTTGTCGACGCGGCCCTGGCAAACGGCGCGAGGGTCATCGGGGTTTCGGCCATGATGCTGACCACGGCCGAGAACATTCGCGCCCTGCGGTCCGAAATCGACGCCCGGGGGCTTGGCGGTAGGATTCAGCTGGCGGTGGGCGGCGCGGTGTTCAAGCTACGGCCCGAACTGATGCTGGAGGTCGGAGGCGACGGCACCGCCACCAGCGCCATCCAGGCCCCTGAACTCTTCGAGCGGCTTTGGGCCCACAGCCTTGCGGAGGACAAATGACCGGCATGGAGCGCGTGCTTTGCGCACTGCACGGAAAACCCGCCGACCGCCGGGCCTTCACGTTGGCCTTGAGCCTTTACGGAGCCAGGCTTTCCGGGTGCCCGACACAAGAGTACTATTCCGACCCGAACCGTTTTCTGGAAGGGCAGCGTAAGGTCGTGCGCCTCATCGATCCGGATATCCTGTTCGCCCCTTTCGCCCTGCCTTTCGAGGCGCTGGCCTATGGTGGGGAAGGGGTCTGGCTGGATAAATTTCCGCCCAATGTGCGCAAGCCCCCTTTTCGCGGGCAGGACATGCCCGTGTCGCTGGGTGACGATATGCTCTTGGCTCCGGGCTTGGCCTACCTGGTCGAGTCAACGCGCCTTCTGGCCCTTGAGTTCGGGCCGTCGAAACCCGTCTGCGCCGTGGCCACGGCCCCCGTCGACCTTCCGGCCATGCTGCTGGGCATCGAGGGCTGGCTTGAGACGCTGCTTTTCGACCCTGAGCGCGCCGCGCGGCTGATGGCTCTGGCCGAGGAGCATTTTCTGCGCCTGACCGGAGCCTTTTTCGCGGCCGGTGCCGCCTTCGTGGCGATTCCGGTCATGTTCGCCAATTTGCGCCTGGTCACTGCGGCCCTGCTCGAAGACGCCGTTCTTCCCGCCCTGGCCCGGGCTTTCGGCCAGTCCGCCGGACCGCTCGTCTATCACCACGGCGGCAACCGCATCCTCGATCATCTCAAGCGTTTTTCCAGTCTGCCAAACGTGGCCGGTTTCCTGCTCGATCCGCGCGACAGCATGTCCCGGGCCCGCGATATTCTTGGCCCCGGGCGACTTGTGCTCGGCAACATGAATGGCCCCGGCCTGGCGCGCATGCAGCCGGACAAGGCGTATGCATCCGTGTCCACGCTTCTGGCCGAACGGGCTTCGGACAGGAATTTCGTGCTCGCCTCGTCACATGCGGACGTTCCTTTCGATACCAGCCCGGACACCTTGCTGGCAGTGCGCAGGGCGGTCATGGACGCGGGAGTGGTCGCATGAAAGACATTCTGGCCGTGACCTGCGGCATTTTTCAGAAGGAAATGATGCAATTGGCTCCGCGATTTCCCCGCATGCGCTTCGTTTTTGCCGATTCCATGCTGCACATGCGCCCGGACTTGCTCCAGAACCGCATCGACGATGTGCTCGCACAGCATCCGTCCGGCAAGACGCTTTTCATCTACGGAGACTGCACCCCGCGCATTGTCGAGATGTCGCGCAGGCCCGGCTTTGCCAAGACCATGGGCATCAACTGCTGCGACATTCTGCTCGGACGCGAGGAATACCGACGCTTGCGCAAGGCCGGAGCATTTTTTTTCCTGCCGGAATGGACGCTGCGCTGGAGGGATGTCTTCGAGCGTGAGTTGGGCTTTGTGGGCGGCCGCGGGGCGGGGGAGATGTTGCGCGAAGTGCATAACCAATTCATATATCTTGATACCGGGGTCATGCCCGTGCCGGTGGCACTTCTGGATGAAATCAGCCGGGAACTTAAGATGCCCATGACCGTGCTGACGGTGGGGCTTGGCCGATTGGAACACAATGTCGCCAACGCGCAGGAGCAGCTCGATGCCCAGTGACGCCGGAGAACCGCGCGCCTTTTACCAGCTTTTCGCCGATCTGGCCTCGGGAACATTGCAGCATGTCACGGATCCGGTGCAGTGCGCCGAGTATGTGGCGTCGCAGGTTCGGGAGCTTCTGGGCGTGAAGGCCGTGGCCGTGGTCGCCTGTCAGGGCCATGACAATCCGCATCGCCTCCTGGCCGTGCGTCCCTTGAGGCAGGAAACATTGTTCAGGAATCCGGCCATCGACCAGCTCATCCACGCAAGTCACGCCTCGCCGCTGGCCATGACTGCAAGCCCGCAGGACCCGACCGTGCCGGGCAGGCTCCTGCGATCCCTCGGCCTGTCGGACTCCGTGATCGTGCCCTTGCGCGTCGGCAACGAGATGATCGGAGCACTGGTACTGCTCGGACTCATGGACACGCAAGGCATCGAGACCATTGTACACAGCCTCGATCGCCTGTCCTCCCTGCTGGCCCTGATCATGCGCCAGGCGGACCAGTACCGGGATCTGGAGCTGGCCGTTCGTGAGCGCACCGCCGAGCTGCGGGCCACGCGCGACCGTCTGGAAGAGCAGCATGCCTTTTTGTCGTCCCTTCTTTCGAGCCTGCCCAATCCCGTTTTCGTGCAGGACGTGCATGACCGGATTCTGCGCTGCAACGATGCCTTCACCGCGCTGGTGGGAAAGCCCGAGCGTGAGCTTGTCGGCGAACATGAATCTCGGCTTCGGGACACCTTTGTCCTGGAACCCGCCAAAAACGGAGGGGCGGGGCCGGAAGAGTTCGAATGCCTCACCAGTGACGGCTGCGAGCGGCGCATGCTGACTTCCAGGGCGCCGTTCCATTCCAGTCAGGGGCACTTGGCCGGGTACATAAACGTCCTGACAGATGTCACGGATCTGGCCGCCGCGCGGATCGAGGCCGAAGCCTCAAGCCGGGCGAAATCGGAATTTCTGGCCAACATGAGCCATGAGGTCCGTACCCCGCTGAACGGCATCGTCGGGATGTTACAGCTTTTGAGTCAGACCTTTCTGGATGCGGAGCAGAAGGAGTTTGTATTCACGGCCATCCGTTCATCAAGAAGACTGACCCAGCTTTTGACCGATATCCTCGAAATTTCGCGCATCGAGGCGGGCAAGCTGGCCGTTGTCGCCCAGGAATTTCATTTTATCGAGCTGCGCGACTCCGTGCGCGACCTCTTTGCCATACCGGCAAAGGCCAAGGGGATCGCTCTTTCGTTTGAAGTCGACGAGGCCATTCCGTCCCACGTGGTGGGCGACGAGGGCCGACTGCGGCAGATCCTTTTCAATCTGGTGGGCAACGCCACGAAGTTCACATCCAAGGGAAGCGTCCACGTCGCGGCCCGACGGGTTGACGTGGGCAATGAGATGCTCGTCGAATTCACGGTCATTGATACCGGCGTAGGCATCCCCCGCGAGCGGCAGGAGGACATATTCAACGCCTTCACCCAGGTCGACGGGTCGGCGGTGCGCCAGCACGGGGGCGTCGGTCTGGGACTGGCCATTGTCCGGCGCCTGGTGGACATGATGGGCGGATCGATAGCGGTTCAAAGCGTGCCCGGACAAGGTACGACCATGACCGCGAGGATTCCGCTCATTCCCGGCCCGACGGTGTGCGGGGTCCGGGAAAAGGCCGCGTTGCCGATGGTTCGGGACAAGCGCATCCTGGTGGTGGAGGATGATCCCATCAATCAGTTGGCCCTGACCCGGATGGTCAAGAAGCTCGGTCATTTCCCGACTCTTGCCGGCAACGGTCGGGAAGCTCTGGACAAGTTGGCCCTGGATGACTTCGATTGCGTGCTCATGGATATCCAGATGCCGATCATGGACGGACTTGAAGCCACCGGCCAAATCCGTTCCGGCACCATTGCCCGCGTGTCCCCTCGAATTCCGGTCATCGCCCTGACCGGACACGCCATGCCCGGAGACCGCGAGCATTTCATGGAGCGCGGCATGACGGCCTATCTTCCCAAGCCCGTGGACATGGATGCCCTGGCCCGCCTCATCACCGAGGCTACGGCCGGAGGCGTCTGACGGCATTGCTGTGTTTTATCGGGTGAGTTTGCCGCTGCGAGTTTATGCGTATTGCCTCTTTTAAGCTCCGCAAGTAACCACACTGCGAATGATGCGCTTTTCCCAACTGACCGGATAGTGAAATTAGAACGCACCGAGGTTATTTCATGAGGTGGATGCAAATTGCTACACACAGAACGTATCTGCTGTGTCTGACTCTGCTGTTTTTTGTTCAATTTATTTTTTTAGCCATTGATCCGTACCACAGGAAGGATTGGCTCCTGGAAAATGTCCTTGTCGCCATCTTTTTGCTTATTTTACTTCTTACCGCAAAGAAATTTCCTTTCTCCAGAATTTCCTACACGCTGATCTTCATTTTTCTGGCCATCCACGAGATCGGATCCCATTACACGTACTCTGAAGTCCCCTACGATGCTTGGTTTTCGTCTGCCTTCGGCACGACGTTCAACGACCTGGTGGGCTGGGAGCGCAACAATTTCGACCGCATCGTGCATTTCCTCTACGGCCTGCTGCTGGCCTATCCCATTCGCGAGGTCTATTTTCGCGTCGCCCGGGCGGATGGGTTCTGGGGCTATTTCCTGCCGCTCGATTTCGCCATGTCGACCTCCATGCTTTACGAACTGATCGAATGGGGTGCGGCGGAGTTTTTCGGCGGAGACCTCGGGATCGCTTATCTGGGTACCCAGGGCGATGTCTGGGACGCGCACAAGGACATGCTTCTGGCCAGCATCGGCGCGCTTCTGGCCATGCTCATTACCCTGGGCCTGAACATGTATCTGCAGAAGGATTTCGCGCGGGAATGGTCCCGCAGCCTGACGGTCAAGCACCCCGAACCCCTGGGCGAGGACGAGATCGCGCGCATGCTGGAAGGGCAGCGCGGAAGCGACCGGGTTTAGTTCCCGTCCTTATCCGGGCGCTCATTGTCCGCTGGGCTCAGGGGGCGTATTGGCAACGAGGCTGAAAGAAAGGCTGCTCTTTTAAAGGCAGCCTTTTCATTTCAGGATTTGTCGAAATCATCGGGGCCATTTGGTGGGTCTTTTTCCGTCAACTTTGACTTCAAGTGACCATGAAAATAGTCATAAAGGTATTTAATGACTATTTTGCCATGCATATTTTCATTGTGTTTTGACGACAGCGCTGAGGCCACGGGCATCGTCTACAGGGTGATCACGGCCATCCGAGACAATTGGGATCGGGTATGTGATGAAGCCCGGCTCACTCCCGTTGATAAGAATCTGATGTGGCAGCGCCAATTCCTCAATCCGTACTCAATCGGGCGTTACTGATTTTTTTGCCTGAGAAGGCAGTCGCCCGTTGCCGTACTATCCGAACCGCCTGCGGAAGATGATCACCGCGACCGTCAGAGTCCCTGCCGCGATGACCAGCAGCGGGATGGCGCTCTCCAGCACGAATCCAACAGACACGTCTTTGAGAAAGATGCTCTTCACGATGACGATGAAGTGCCGGATGGGATTGATCCAGGTGGCGGTTTGCAGCCACTGGGGCATGTTCTCGACCGGCGAGGCGTAGCCCGAGAGCAGGATGGCCGGCATGATGAAGGCGAAGGCTCCGAGAAAGGCCTGCTGCTGGGTGGCGCAGAGGGCGCTGATGAAGAAACCGACGCCGACCAGGGCCGCGAAGTAGAGCACGCTGCTGGCGTAAATGAGGGCCAGGGAACCCGACAGGGGCACCTTGTAGACGAAGATGGCGGCCAGGATGATGACCGTGGCCTGGAAAAGGCCCACCACCAGCACGGCCGAGGCCTTGCCGATCATGATCATTTCCGGGGTCAGGGGCGATACCAGCAATTGGTCCAGGGTTCCGTGCTCGCGCTCCCGGGCCACGGACAGGGCGGTCAGGATGAGCGCGCTCACGGTCAAAATGATGGCCACCAGGCTCGGCAGGATGAACCACTGGTATTCGAGGTTCGGATTGTAGCGATGACGGATGACCAGTTCCGACGTCGGCGGCCGTCCCTGGGCCAGGTTTTGTTCGTTGAAATACTGGGTGGTGATGTCCTGGATATAGCTGGCCGCGATCTGACTGCTGTTGGAACGGCGGCCGTCGAGGAGCAGTTGCATGGGCGCGGGGAGCCCTGCCGTCGCCTTGCGCGAGAAATCCGGCCCGAAGCGGACCACCGCGATGGCCAGCTGGTTGTCCAGGGTCCTTTCGATCTGTCCGGCTCCGGACAGGTGGATGATTTCCGTGAAGGCCCGGGCGCTGGCGAAGCGCTGGATCAGCTCCACCGAAGGCGTGCCTCCGTCCTCGTTCAGCACGGCCAGGGAGTTGTTCTTCACTTCCAGGGTGGCGGCCAGAGGGAAGAGGATGACCTGCAAAAGGACAGGGATGACCACCAGCTTGCGGCTTTGCGGGTCGGCCAGGAGAATTTGCAGCTCCTTTCTGACCAGGGCCAGGATGCGGCGCAGCCAGATCATGCGTCCAGCCTGCGCACGGTCTTGAGCGCGGTCAGGGTCAGAAAGAGAACGCTCGTGCCCGTCAGGAAGAGGATGTCGGGGATGAGTATTTCCCAGACGTCACCGGCCAGAAAGATGGTTTGCAGTGAGCTGACCAGATAGCGCGGCGGCAGCAGATAGGTCAGGGCGCGCACGGGCGCGGGCATGCTGGCGATGACGAAGAACGCTCCCGAGAGCATGACGGCCGGAAGGAAAGCCACGTTCAGGGTGGTCTGGGCACTGTCGAACTGGTTGCGCATGACCGAGGAGATGAGCAGGCCGATGCCCAGCATGCTGAGCAGGAAGACCGTCGTGACCAGCAGCAGCGCTCCCACCGAGCCCCGGAAGGGCACGCCCATGAGATGCACTGCGCTCAGCGCCACCACGGACATGGAGATCATGCCCAGCACGTAATAGGGCAGGAGCTTGGAGAGCAGCAGCTCGGTTCTGGTCACCGGGGAGGCCAGCAGGGCTTCCATAGTCCCGCGTTCCCATTCGCGGGCCACGACCAGCGAGGTCAGCATGGCGCCGATGACGGTCATGATGATGGTGATGGACCCCGGGATGAGATAGTGTCTGCTGATGGCCGCCGCGTTGTACCAGTACCGGACCTCCACCCTTGCGCCTTGCACGGCGTCCCGGCCCTGATCTTTGGCCCGGGTCTGTCGCCATTCCTGCCAGACGTTCTTCATGAACGCGGCCATGAAGTTTGCCGTGTTCGGTTCGGCTCCGTCGGTGATGACCTGAATGGGCGTCGTTTCCCGGCCCTGGTCCACGATGCGGGAAAAGTCCTGGGCCAGGACCGCGTAGCCCCGGATGACCCCTGTTTCGAGCAGGGTGTCGAGTTCGGCGCGGCTGCCGGGAAATATTTCGAAATAGGTCGAGCCGGTCAGCTTCGCCGTAAATGACGCCGCCACCGGTCCTCCGTCTTCGTCGCACAGGCCCATGCGCAGGCGGGTGGTGTCGAGGTTGAGGCCGTAGCCGAAGATGACCAGCAGGATCATGGGCAGGATGAAGGCAATGACGCCGCTGCTCGGGTCGCGCAGAATCTGGCGTGTTTCCTTGAGACACAAAGCGGACAGCCTTCGCAGGGATACGAATTTCACGAGGCCTCCTGTCTGTGTATGAGCTCGATGAAGGCGTCTTCCATGGTCGGATCGGGCAGGGCGGCCGAGGCCACGTCAGCCTTCAGATCGTCCGGCGGCGCCAGCGCGATGAGCTTGCCCTGATAGATCAGGCCGATGCGGTCGCAGTACTCGGCCTCGTCCATGAAGTGGGTGGTGACCATGACCGTGACCCCTTTTTCCACGACGCCGTTGATGTGATTCCAGAATTCGCGGCGGGTCAGGGGATCCACGCCCGAGGTCGGTTCATCGAGGAAGAGGATGTCCGGTTCGTGCATGGCGGCGCAGGCCAGTGCGAGGCGCTGCTTGTAACCAAGGGACAGGTCGTCCGTCGTGACGCCAAGGAACTGCTTCAGGTGGAAGGACTCGATCATCGAATCCACGGCCTGCCGTTGCCTGGTCCGCGACAATCCATACACTCCGGAGAAAAATTCGAGATTTTGGCGCACGGTGAGCTTGCCGTAGAGGGAGAACTTCTGGGCCATGTAGCCAAGCCGCTCCCTGGCTCTGGCCGGGCTGCGGCGCAGGTCGATGCCCATGACCTCGGCCCGTCCGGAGGTGGGGGCGAGGAGGCCGCACATCATCTTGAAGGTGGTTGACTTGCCCGCTCCGTTGGGTCCGAGAAGTCCGAAGATTTCTCCCTGCCTGATCTCGAAGCTGACATGGTCCGTGGCCGTGAAGTCGCCGAAGCTTTTGGTCAGCTTTTCGGCCTTGATCAGGCTTTCGCGGATTTCGGCTCGCGGCTGCATTGACGCGGCCAGGGCGGATTCACCGCCCGGTCCGCCGCCGAGCAGATCGATGAAGGCGTCCTCGAAGCGAGGCGCGACCTCCTTCCATTCGGCCGGGCCGGAAATATCCAGGGCCGAGGGATCGGGGCGGGCGGCTCCGTCTTTTAGAACGATGCGCAGGTTTCGTCCCTGGATGACCCCGTCACTCACTTCCGGCTGGCAGAGCAGGGTCGCCAGCGCTTGCCTTCTGCGTCCCTCGACGCCGCCGAGGTGCAGGCAGCGTCCCCGCAGGCGGCTGGTGAGATCCTTCGGCTTGCCCGAAAACAGCAGGCTGCCCTGGCTGAGCAGGAACACCGAGTCGCACGCCTCCGCCTCGTCCAGGTAGGATGTGCTCCAGACCACGGCGATGCCCTGATCGGCGAGTTCATGCACCATTTTCCATAATTCGCGTCGGGAAATCGGGTCAACGCCGACTCCTGGTTCGTCAAGCAGGAGCAGTTCCGGTGTGCCCAAAAGGGCGCAGGCCAGCCCGAGTTTTTGTTTCATGCCGCCCGAGAGCCGTCCGGCCAGGCGTTTCGTGAACCTGTGCAGGTCGGTGAAGGCCAGCAGCCGCTCGAAGGTTTGCGTCCGTTCCTTTCCGGTCACGTTGCGCAGATCGGCATGCAGGGTCAGGTTTTCCAGGACCGAAAGATCTTCGTAGAGTCCGAATTTTTGCGGCATGTAACCCACCCGCAGGCGCAGCTCGGGAGCGGTCAAGGGTTCCCGGCCGAGCACGGTCAGGCCGCCGCTGTCCGGACGCAGCAGTCCGGCCATGAGGCGCATGAGGGTTGTCTTGCCCGCTCCGTCGGGCCCGGCGATGCCGGTGATGATCCCGGATTCGATGGAACCCGAGATGCCGGCCAGGGCGGGCGTGTCCAGGCCGGGGAAGGTTTTGCCGACGTCAAGCAGACTGACCGTGGCCATGGTCACTCCGCGAGCTTAACGGTGACGGGCATGCCCTGCCTAAGCCCCTGGTCCGCGTCCAGCACGACGACCCGAAAACGATAGACCAGCGCCGTGCGCAGTTCCTCGGTTTCCACGGATTTGGGCGTGAACTCCGCCCGTGGCGAGACGTCTCCGATCTGCCCCTGATACGGTTCGGGACGGGAGTCGGTGAAGATCAGAACCTTGCGGCCGGGGTGTACGAGGCCGAGCTGTGGTTCGGGCGCATAGGCCCGGACACGAACGGGAGAAACAAGGCTGACGGTCAGGGCTGTGCTTCCGGCCTGCACGATGCTGCCCGGCTCCACGACCCGAGTCAGGGCTACGCCCGCCTCGGGCGCGGTGAGCACCGTGTCGGCAAGCTGCGTGCGGGCCTGGGACAGAGCGGCGCGGGCGGCCTCCAGGTTGGCCTCGGCCTGACGAATCTGTTCGGGCCTTGATCCCGCCAGGAGCAGATTAAGGGCGGCTTTAGCGCTGCCCAGTCTGGCTCTGGCCGCTTCGAATGTGGAGCGCGCGGTGTCGAAATCCTGTCTGGACACGGCCCCGCTGGCGACAAGTTGCCGCTGGCGCTCAAAGATGAGGCGGGCATTGTCGTATGTGGCTTCGGTTGCCGCAAGGTTCTTGCGGGCTTGCTCGATGTCTTCAGGGCGTGCTCCGTTTCGCAGTTCCGACAGTCGGGCTGCATTTGCCCGCACCTGCGCCTCGGCCTGATCCACGGCGTTCTGAAACGGTTCCGCATCGAGTCTGGCCACGATTTCGCCCGCCCCGACCTCGTCTCCCTCCTCCTTCAAGACTTCCCGGACTTTTCCTGCGACCCTGAATCCGAGCCGCGCTTCACGGATGTCGACGTTACCGTGAAAGGCCGGGGGCGTGTTGTCACGCGTGGCGCGCTGGGAGTGCCACAAGTACCAGCCACCGGCGGCCGTGGCCAGGAGAAGAAAGAATACAAGGATGCGTTTCACGATGGATATTCCGGTTTGGGTTCAGCCGGGGCGTTCAGTCCGGCCACGAAGATGTCGAGATTCTCGGCCAGCATGTCGGCCACGGCGGCGGCGCGCTCGGCGTCGTATCCGTCCCAGCCCATGCGCCGAAGCAGGGTTTCCCGGGCCATGACGAAGGACTGCAACTGCCCGATGAGGGTGTGCGCCCGAAGCACGGCCCGGGGCGATTCGGGGTCGTCGCCCGTGATTCGGGCCAGGATGTGCGAGACCATGCGGTGTAGCGGTTCCACGGTGCCCTGGTAGAGGGCCTCGAAAGCGGCCGTGGGCTGGGTCTGTTCCCGGACCATGAGCATGGCGAACTGGGCGGCCTTGGCGTCGGTCAGGATGCCCAGCGCGAAGCCGCGCTGGATGCGCTTGAGCAACTTCAAGGCCTGTTCGGGGCTTGTCTGTGCCTCGTTCAGGGAGTCCCAGGTCTGGCTGGCCTCGCGGACATGGTTGCGGAAAAAGCGCAGCACCGCGTCCAGTACGGCGCCGTACAGGCCTTCCTTGCCGCCGAAGTAGTAGGTGATGGCCGCAGAGTTCTGCCCCGCAACCCGCGCGATTTCCCGGATGGTCACGCCATGGAGTCCCAGATCGGCGAAGCATTGCAATCCGGCTTCAAGGAGCCTGAGCCTGGCGCGGTCCGCCCGGCTGGGTGTGGATTCGTGGAGAAGGTCGATGTTCATGAGGGTGTGAATAAATCATCTGATTGAATTAATCAAGCGATTGATTGTTTTTGAGGGTGGGTGCTGACGTTCGTGGTGAGCTAGTGCGGTCGCAATGTTGAGGAGAGGGGGGAGCCAGTGCAGTCGCCGTGCCGCCGCTGCCGGGCAAGGGCCGCCGAAACTCCCTCGCGGGCCTCGTAGGGTTTCTTTCGTCGCGTGGAGTGCGGCAGGCCCGGGCTGGACGATGAGCGACGAAGAAACCTTGCGATGCCTGGCTCGGTCAGACAGTCGGCGACCCTTGCCCGGCACCGGCGACACGGCTCGGGTGGGAGTCATGGGCGGGACATGGGCGACAAAGAAACCTTGCGATGCCGGGCTCGGTCAGACAGTCGGCGACCCTTGCCCGGCACCGGCGACACGGCTCGGGTGGGAGTCATGGGCGGGTCATGGGCGGGATATGAATGGGAAACATGCGGATGGTGTGTGTTTCCCTGAAAAAGACGTTCGGCAGGACCCGTCGTCGTTCTCAGGGACGGGGGGGAACGCGAAACGCCCGGGAAATCCGGGCGCTTTGTTTGGTGAGAGATCGGGGCTGGATCAGTCGAAGGCCTTGTCCACGGTCCAGACTTCCCAGACCTTGCCGACCAGGCCCGGACCAGGGCTCAGAACCGGTTTGCCGGGTCTCCAGCCGGACGGGGTGGCCTTGGTGCCCTTGCTTTCGCGCACCAGCTGGAAGGCCTGGATCTGGCGCAGGGTTTCGTTGACGTTGCGGCCCACCGGAGGGGTCAGCACCTCGTAGGCCTGCACGTTTCCGTCCGGGTCGATGAGAAAGCGGCCGCGCACGTCCACGCCGGATGCTTCATCGTAGATGCCGTACATCTTGCCCACGTTGCCTCCGCCGTCGGACAGCATGGGGAAAGGTACCTTCTTCGCGGTGATCATTTTCGAAAGTTCGTCGTCCACCCACATCTTGTGCACGAACATGCTGTCCGTGCTCATGGACAGGACCTGCACTCCCAGCTTTTCGAATTCCGCGTGCTTCTCGGCGACCGCCGAGATTTCGGTCGCTCAGACAAAGGTGAAGTCACCGGGATAAAAGCACAGAACCACCCATTTCCCCAGGAATTCGGACAGCCTGACATTGGTGAAACCGCCGTTGAAATAGGCCGGGGCCGAGAAATCGGGGGCTTTCTTTCCTACCTGAATCATGGGTCGCGCTCCTTGGACTGGTGTTGCTGGTTGAACGGTCTCTTCCGGTGCCTGCTCGACCTCGGCTGTTGGCCTGGTGCAGCCTGCCGCCAATTCTTCTCCCATCACTGACCTCCGTGGCTAGTATTGATGATAACGATAGTTCTTTCCATGATGGATAGTATTACCATATTTAATTGACATCGAAAGGACAAGGTCCCTGGCGATATTTCATCAGTCAATGAGGGAAATAGTTGCTCGCAAAGATAAGGGCGCAAAAAAAACGGAGGCTCCGGCGTTGTGCCGAAGCCTCCGTGCAGGGCAGGGAGAGCGGATGAACTAGCTGGCGGCAGGGGCCGGGATGAGGCGTTTGTTGCCTTCCCAGATCTTTTCAGCCTTGGGAGTGACTTTGAGATACTTGAACCACTGGTGACTGGCCATGTGCTCGGGATCCATCTGCAGCTCGCGGCTGTGTTCCATGATGGGCGGCACAAGTTCCTTGATGTCGCCGGACAGGGCCTGGGCCGTGGTGAAGGCCGCCGCCTTGATGGCGATGTCCACTGCTTTCTGGCTGAACTGCTGGGACTTGGCCAGGGTGTCCAGGGCCTTGGTCGGGTTGTGGAAGCCCACGCTGTTTTCCGCAGAGATGAGGTCCCAGAAGAACTGGCCCTTACGGCACATCTCGCGGGCGTCGATCATGAGCTGGTCGTAATCGGCCGGCTTTTCGCCCTGGAATTCATGGGCCATGCGGATGGCTTCATGCGCCTTGACCGAGATGTCCTGGGCGGCCATGAGCTGTTCCCAGACCTTGTCCTGGGTGTAGATGACCCGCTGCTTCAGGTAGTCGGGGCTCTTGTCCGTATGGCACTGGCGACAGGCCTTCATGTCCGGGTCCTTCAAGGGCGAATTCCAGTGGTGGTTGGACATCTTCTTCTTGCCGTCGAGACGGGTGTAGCTCATGTGGCAGTCGGCGCAGCTGACTCCGGCCGCGCCATGCACGCCATTGTACCAGGTCTCGTATTCGGGGTGCTGGGCCTTGAGCATGGGGGTCTTGGACACGGGATGGACCCAGTCCACGAAGTTGCCTTCGAAACCGGGGATCGTGGTGTCGCCGTGCCCCTTGTAGTAGGAATAAATCTGTTCGGGGTCCTTGCCTTCGGCCCAGGGGAAGACGGGCTTCTTGGATTCGCCCTGACCCGGGTCGGTGAAATAGTATTCCACGTGGCACTGGCCGCACATCAGGGCGCGCTGCTCGTTGCGGGAGAGGGTCTTGAAGTCCTTGCCCTCCGCCTTCAGGTGATCCTGCAGGGGCACGGAGTAGAGGCGCAGCTCCATGTTGGCCGGGTCGTGGCAATTGGCGCAGCCGATGGTGTTGTCGTCCATATCGACCTGCTCGCGGAACTGGTTGAAATCCTTGGCCCAGAATTCGTCGCCGTACTCTCCGACCCATTCATTCATCTTGGCGGTCTTGCAGTTCCAGCAGGTGGAGGGCAGTCCGGCCTTTTCGTCGTAGCGGTTCAGGCGGTCGATATGCAGAATGTCCTTGATGGCATAGGTGTGGCCGCGCGCCGCCTTGTACTCGTAGCTGAAGGGGTAGCCGAGCCAGAGGTTCTTCAGGTAGGGCTGGGCGTGCTTGTAGCCTTCGGGCAGGGGGTTTACGTTGTCGTGCTTGTTGTAGGCGACGGATCCGCCATACTCGGTCATGATTTCGGATTCGTTGTTGCGCAGGAACGTTTCATAATGAAGCGGAAATTCAGCCTTGAAGGCGGAGTTCTTGATCTCGTCGGACTTGAGCTTGGTCTTGAACTCCGGAGCCTTTGGTTCAGTCGCTTCGGAACAGGCGCTCAAGGCCAGGGCGCAGCCCACGGCCAGCAGGGCAATAAGGGATCGGGTGTTACGCATCGGCGGCACTCCTTTTGGCTACGGGGATTTTGGGAGAATGGGGCACGTGGCGATGACAGTCGGTGCAGAATTTCTTGCTTTGCATCACGACCGTGGAAGTCGTCGCGCCGTGGCAGCGCTGACAGTTTTCCTGTGTCACTTCTTTGGTTTCCTCGCCCGGATGAATGAGATCCGGGATGGTCTTTGTCACCGTGGCCAGGATGTCACGGGTGCCTTCCTTGGTCTTGAACGGTATCTTGGCCACCAGATTGTGTGGCGCATGGCATTCGTTGCAGGCCAGCTCGGCATGGACCGAGGTCTTGTGCGTAAAGGCCGCTTCCGCCATGGAATGGCAGCTGCCGCAGAAACTGGCCTGGTCCGTCGCGGTCATGGCCAGCGCCGCCCCTACCGTGACCACGATGCCCGCTATGGCCGGAGGCAAGGCGAACCGCCATCCCCGTCCGCTGGATGCATCTTTTTTTCGGGTCATACTCCCTCCTGTGAAAGGTGCTGTGGGATCAACTGGAATGCCTGAGCACGCCGGGTCGTTGATCCGGTGCCGACATTTGTCCTTGGTTCGTATCATAAATCTATCAGGGGTGGGTGGTAAAAGTTGTAACAGAATTGAAACCTGTGTATCGGATAATCCGCGCGCAAGGAGTGTCACGCTCGGCGGCGAATCTGTTTTTCTGGTGTAATTTTAAGAGATAGGCAACCATGACCCAGCAACGCATTCTGATCATCGACGACGACGCGGATATTGTCAAAACCGTGTCAGCCAATCTGGAACTGGACGGATTTCTGGTGTCCAGCGCACCGACCGGAAACGAAGGGCTAGCGGTTCTGCAAGCCTATTCGCCCGATTTGGTGCTGCTGGATCTGAATCTGCCTGACATAGACGGAATAAAGGTCTGCCAAATTCTACGCCGGGAGAGCGACGCGCCGGTGATCATGCTTTCGGCTCGGGACACGGTTGCAGACAAGCTGCTGGGACTCGAGTGTGGAGCCGACGATTATCTGGTCAAACCCTTCAATGCGCTGGAGCTTTCCGCCAGGATACGAACCGTGCTGCGCAGAGTGCGGCGCAGCGAATCGGGTAATGCCAATCGCCAGGGGGAGATCATTCTTGATTACCGCACGCATCGGGCATCGATTCAGGGCCGTGAGGTGAGCTTGACCCGAACCGAATTTTCACTGCTTGAACTTTTCATCACCCATCCGGGCGAGGCCTTGTCACGTGATTTCATCCAGAGTCAGAACTGGGGGGATTCAAAGCTCTATTCCCACAGTCGGGCCGTGGACGTGCATGTGCAGCGTCTGCGCAAAAAGATCGAAGTCAACCCGCAGGCCCCGCGTTTCATTCTGACCGTGGCCGGCGTCGGCTACAGATTCGAACCACGTCCGGGATAGACTGTGGACATTCGCATTCCGGGTGCTGACGGTGTGTCGCGGAGGCATTTTGAAATGACCGGCAAAAAGAATTTGGGGTGGAGAAAGGGGCGGAGGCTTGCCCGGATTTTGGGCAAAAAAAAAGCCCGTCAAGTGACGGGCTTCATCGCGATCGTAGTGTTCTGCTTAGTAGCGTGAACGGCTATCGGAGCGGCTTTCACGGGGCTGCGCTTCGTTGACCTTCAGGTTGCGGCCCTGGCAGTCGGTTCCGTTCAGCGCCTGGATGGACTTGCGTGCACCTTCGTCATCCATTTCCACGAAGCCGAAGCCACGGGAACGACCGGTTTCACGATCTTCAATGACGTGGGCAGAGCTGACCTGACCGTACTGGGAAAACATGGCGTGCAGATCTGCATCAGTGGTCGACCAGGACAAATTTCCAACATAGATGTTCTTAGACAAGACAGTAACTCCAAAGAAAAAAAAGTAAAAAGAAAAACTCTGTTCCTGCGGAAAACAGCTACCGACAGGATTGCGAAATAATGAAAGTGGATTCAAGCTTGAATTCAGATTTTCATTTCCGCCAAAGTCAGCAGTAACTAGGTGGGGCTGAATTTAATGTCAACGTTTATTATTTTTATTTTTTCCGCAACATGATGTCTCGGGTCCAAAAATATATGCAATGGGCTTGAATAGATCGTTTAATTGTTTCCAAACTATTTTGCGTCACGCGCTCGATTTCTCGTGCTTCGCGACGATGCTGAATTGATATGGCCTCGTTGCCGCCTGAATCAGGCATGCTTTTTTGTCGGCAGGGCGCATCGGCCCTCAGTCCTCATCCCTGGCTGGCAAAGTGAAGGTGAAGATGCTGCCGCCCTCCGGGTTGCCCTCGACCCAGATTCGTCCGCCATGAGCGCGTACGATCTGGCTACAGATGGCCAGCCCGAGCCCGGTGCCTCCCGGCTTGCCGGAACGGCCGGAAGATGGCGCGGTGTGGAACTTCTTGAATATGGCCTCCCGTGCTTCGGGCGGTATGCCGGGGCCCTGGTCGCGGACCTGGATCTTGAGTTCGCCTTCCCCGTGCAGCAGGACGAAGCTGACGAGGCCGCCCCTGGGGGAATATTTTATGGCGTTGTCCGTCAGGTTGACGATGACCTGCTCGATGCGTTCCACGTCCACCATGGCGGTCATGGGTCCGGGGGACAGGAAGTGCAGGCGCAACTCGCGTTCATCCGCCAGCGGGGTCATGATCTCCACGATTTCCCCCACCAGTTCGGACATGTCCGCCGGTCCGAAATTCCACTCGATCTTGTCAGCCTCGATGCGGGTGATGTCGAAGATGTCCGTGACCAAGTGCACCAGACGGCGCAGGTTCTTGTCCATGATCTGAAGGTAATCCTGCCTGTCCGAGACGGTTTCCGTGCGGCGCAGGTAGTCGAGTCCGCCCCGGATGGAGGTCAGCGGAGAGCGCAGTTCGTGCGACATGGTGGCCAGGAATTCGCTTTTCAGTCGGTCCAGGGTTTTGAGTTCCTCGTTGGCCAGGGCCAGTTCGCTGGTCGCGTTCTGCACTTCTTCCTCCAGCCTGTCCCGTCCCTCCCGCAACTTGACGCTCATGCTGCCGAGGGCCTGCCCGACCCGGTTCATTTCATCGCTGCCGCCGATGTGGAGTCGCTCCGGGAATTGCCCCCTGCTGATGCCCTTGGCCACGGTCTCCAGTGTGCTCAAAGGATTGAGGACAAGATGGCGGACCAGAAAATACAGGGTCAGTACCGTCAATACGATGAGCGCCAGGGCCGAGGAAAAAAGCTGCAACTTGCTGTTGCTCAGGGAGTCGAGCACATGCTGGACCGGCAGATGGATGCTCAGGCACCCGCTGACGGTTCCGCTTGTGTAGTTTTTGTGGCAGGACAGGCATGTCTCGTCGACATAGAGGGGAGCCGAATACTGGAAGATCGCCTCGCCGTCATGATCGGCGAGGGTATAGTATTCCTTGCTTTCGCCCTGGGAGAAGCTTTTGATGGCCGCCAGTTCGAAGTCGTCGGGCCTGTTTTCCGGATTCATGGGTGCGATGCCCGCCAGTCGGAAGCGGTAGAGATTCTGCCTGTAGGAATAGAGGGAGAGCTGCTTGGTGATCATGGAGGGGGTGAAGCGTTGCAGGACGCCGCGTTCCGTGGGCAGCAGATCGGAGTAGAACCCGCCGCCGCCCTGCGCGCCGGGGGTGTCCTGACGGAGAAATACGCCCTGGCTGTCCGAGACCCATTGCCTGGTCAGGATGATCTGGCGGGTCAGCAGGCGGGCCTGATTGACCACCTGCGACCAGGCCTGTCGCTCTTCGGCCACGCCCTGCCAGAGAAAAATTATACCCAGGAGCGGCACGACGATGCAGATGATGGCCGACACGAATTTGAACTGGAGCGAACCCCTCAAAGCGCGCATGATTATTCCTCCCGGCCCGCAGATGAGCCGGAAAGAGGCTTTCCGTCAACATTTTCGAAATGACCTGGGCGTTGCGAAGCTGTTTCTCGTGAGGGGCACCAGCGGATTATCTTGACATGGAGGCTTGAAACTGATCAATTACTGACACGATTTAAATAAAAAAAATGTCTTTGGATGTGTCTTTCATGACCCGGGACGCCCATGCTGGATGGCAAGGTTTCGGATGGGCTCGTGTCCGGGCACCGGGGGGTGTCATGTATTTTGCGACCGCAGGAATTGAGGTTTCTCCTTGGCTGCCGCCCTTGGCCGCCTTCGTGGTGTCTTTTTTCACCTCCATGGGGGGTGTTTCCGGGGCTTTTCTGCTCCTACCCTTTCAAATGTCCTTTCTCGGATACACCGCGCCATCCGTCAGCGCCACGAATCACCTCTTCAACATAGTGGCCATTCCCAGCGGCGTGTACCGGTATCTCAAGGAAAGGCGCATGGTCTGGCCCCTGACCTGGGTCGTGATCGTCGGCACTCTGCCGGGAGTCATTCTTGGAGCTGTGATCAGGGTCAACTACCTGCCTGATCCCAGAAATTTCAAGGTGTTTGCCGGACTGGTCCTGGGTTACATCGGGTTTCGCATGGTTCGGGATCTGTTGCGGCAGAAGGAGAAGAAGTCGGAGCGCAGCTTCCGGCAGTCGGTCAGAGAATCCAGGGGAGCGGCCGGGACCGGGGAGGTCACTGTCAGGGAGTTTTCCCTGCGGTGCATCCGTTACGATTTTTCCGGAGAAACCTACTCCTGCTCGACCATGACCATATTCATGATGAGCCTCCTCGTAGGCGTGGTCGGCGGCGTCTACGGCATTGGTGGCGGGTCCATCATCGCCCCGTTTTTTGTCTCCATCTGCGGTCTGCCGGTCTATACGGTGGCCGGGGCCGCGCTTATGGGCACTTTGGTCACGTCCGTAGCGGGTGTGGGGTTTTATCAGGTACTGGCGACTTTTCACGTCGGTCAATCCATCGCCCCCGACTGGGGACTTGGCATTCTATTCGGTCTGGGCGGCATGCTCGGCATGTACTGCGGGGCCAGATTGCAAAAGCGCGTCCCTGCCCGTCTTATCAAGGCAATGCTGTGTGTGATCATTTTGAGCACTGCACTCAAATATGTTGTGGATTTCTTCAGCTAGACTTCTCCATACCCGTGCTTTAACCTGTCAGCAGGTCATGCTCCATTTGAGCATGGCCTGCTTTTTCATTACATGGCGGCATGTTGCAGAGAGTCTCTTGCACAGGGCAAGGCATAGATGACAATTTTGGGAACTCCGGCATGCGGCAAAATACGTTTCGAGGACTTTCATGAGTGTCGAGATCCCCATATTGACCGATGTGGTCATGATTTTTGGCCTGTCCAGCGCCGTGATCATCGCCAGTCACCGTTTTCGCATTCCCCCGGTGATAGGCTTCCTGCTCACGGGTGTCTTGGCGGGGCCTTATGGTCTCGGCCTTGTCGGGGCCGAGCACGAAGTCGAGATGTTCGCCGAGGTAGGGGTCATCCTCCTGCTCTTCGTCATCGGCATGGAGCTGTCCCTGGAGGAACTGCAGCGTCTGAAGAAGCCGGTGTTCGTGGGCGGCGCGGCCCAGGTCCTGCTGACCGTCGCAGTTTTCGAGCTGCCTTTCATGGTCTTCGGGGTGGGCCTGGGCAAGGCCATCTTCATCGGCTTCCTGGCCGCCCTGTCGAGCACGGCCATCGTGCTCAAGCTCCTGGCCGAGAAGGCCCAGCTGGGCGCCCCCCACGGACGCATCTCCCTGGGCATGCTCATCTTTCAGGATGTGGCCGTGGTGCCCATGATGCTGCTTGTCCCCCTGCTGGCCGGCGTAGCGGGCAATCCCTGGATGTCCCTGGGCGAGATGGCGATCAAGGCGGCACTGGTCGGTGGTGTGCTTATCGTGGCGGCCCGGAAGCTGATTCCCCGCATTCTCGAGGCCGTCATCCGTACGCGCAGCCGCGAACTTTTCCTCATGACCACCCTGGGACTGTGCTTCGCCATCGCCCTGCTGACGTCGAGCGTGGGCCTGTCCCTGTCCCTGGGCGCCTTCCTGGCGGGGCTCATCATGAGCGAGTCGGAGTACAGCCACTCGGCCCTGGAGGGGGTACTGCCCTTCCGCGACGTGTTCACGAGCGTCTTCTTCGTATCCATCGGCATGCTCCTGGACCCGTCCTTCGTGCTGGCCCACCTGCCGCAGGTTCTCGGCCTGACCGGGGCCATCCTCGTGCTCAAGGGCGCCCTGGCCGCCGTGGCCGGCAGGTTGCTGGGATATCCCTGGCATGTGGCCATCCTCGGAGGGCTGTGCCTGTGTCAGATCGGCGAGTTCTCCTTCGTTCTGGCCGGTGTAGGCATGGGCAGCAAGTTGCTCACCCCTTCGGAATATCAATACTTTCTGGCTGTGGCCATCATGACCATGGCCGTCACGCCTTTCCTCATCGCGGCCGTGCCGGCCATCTCGGAACGCCTGATCAGAATCATGCCCCCGGGTCTGAAGACCGCCCCGCCGAAGGAGGCCGAGGAGGACATGAGCGACCATCTCGTCATCGCCGGTTTTGGCCTCGGCGGGAAGCACCTGGCCAGGGCCGCCAGGGCGGCGGGCATCCGCTATGTCGTCCTGGAAATGAACCCGGACACCGTGCGCCGCGAACAGGCCAGGGGCGAGCCCATCCTTTACGGAGACGCGTCCCAGGGGGCGGTGCTGGAGCACATCGGCGTGTCCCGGGCCCGCATACTGGCCGTGGTCATCTCGGATCCTGCCGCCATCGGGCGCATCGTGGCCACTGCCCGGGCCCACAACCCGGCACTGCACATCGTCGTGCGCACCCGCTTCGTCAGCGAGATCGAGCCGCTCATGCAACTGGGGGCGCAGGAAGTGGTGGCCGAGGAGTACGAGACCTCGGTGGAGATGTTCATTCGCGTGCTGTCTACGTATCTGGTGCCCAAGCCGGATATCGAACGGTTCGTTCGCGAGATAAGAGCCGAGGGTTACGGAATGCTCAGACGGTCCATGCTCAACACGGTCGACGCTTGCAGTCTGGAGGGGACGTGCTCCACCTTTGGGGCGACAGTGCTTGTCGTTGCTCCGGGGGCTTTTGTGGCGGGGAAGAGTCTGATCGATTCCAAACTACGCAAGGAGCATGGGTTGACCGTGGTTGCTGTGCAACGGGCCGGAAAAACACAGATCAATCCGGATCCCCAGTGGATTTTCATGGTCGGGGATCGGGTGCATGTATTTGGTGAACAGGCGTTGATCGCCGAGAAGTCCGATCTTTTTATCGGGAAAAATCACGATTCGGGGGCTGCGGCTTGAACTGGAGGATTGTTTGTGTAAAATTCAACAAGTGTGTCAATGCATAGTTGTTTGCCTCTTGCCTGGATGGAGGCGACTCTTCCACCAACAAAGCATGGTCGAGCCCTGACATGAACAAAGAAGCCGCTCATTTGTTGCGCGAGGTCACCTTTGCGGTTCTGCCCGTCAGTCTCATCGTCTGCGTGCTGCAACTGACGTTGCTGCATATGCCCTGGGATGTGTTCGCCCGTTTTGCATTGGGGGCGTTATTCGTGGGCTGTGGTCTCTTTCTTTTTCTTCTTGGTGTAAAAATCGGTCTTTTGCCCATGGGTGAAATGATCGGTGCGGAGCTCCCCAAAAGCGGATCTGTAAAATACCTTGTGTTCATGTCTTTTCTTCTTGGGACTGCGATCACTGTTGCAGAACCCGACGTGCGTGTTCTGGCTCACCAGGTTGATTTCGTCTCCGCAGGGTTGATTTCGCGCAATATACTCGTTTTTGTGGTCGCGCTAAGCGTTGGAATCTGCGTGGGTGGAGCCGTGCTGCGGATTGTGCTGGGTGTGCCTATCGTGAAGGTGCTGGTGGGCGGGTATGCAGTCATCCTGGCGTTGTCCTTTTTTACACCGGAGAGCTTTCTGCCCATCGCCTACGATGCCGGTGGCGTTACCACCGGGCCAGTCACGGTTCCCTTCATCATTGCCTTGGGACTTGGCACGGTCGGGGTGTTGCGGGGCAAGAATTCCTTCAGCGACGGCTTTGGTCTCGTGGGTCTTGCATCCATTGGGCCGGTCATAGGAGTCATGATTCTGGGGATGATTTACGGATGAACATTATCTTGGAATTCCTGAATTTCAGGCATGTGGCAATGGAACTGTTCATTGCCTTTGCTCCCTTGGTGCTTTTTTTTGCCTACATGCAGCACCGCTCGTTGCGTTTGCCCAGATCCTACGTGCTGCGACTGCTAAAAGGCGTGATCTTGTCCTATGTCGGGCTGGTCCTGTTTCTGCAGGGCGTGACCCAAGGTTTTTTGCCTGCAGGGACCGAAATCGGTCGTATAATCGGCGGAGCGCCATGGCGCTGGGCGCTGGTTCCGTTGGGATTCTTTTTTGGTCTTGCGGCCACGGCGGCGGAACCGGCTGTGCGCGTCCTGGCTATCGAGATGGAGAAGGCATCGGGTGGTTCGGTCGGTCAGAAACCCGTTTTGGTTACGCTCTCTCTGGGAGTAGGGATTTTCGTGGCGTTGGCCATGTTTAAGCTCCTGGCAGGAATTTCGATTCTCTGGTTCGTGGTGCCGGGATACGTTCTGGCCTTGGTCATGACCCGATTCTCCACGCCTTCCTTCATTTCTGCGGCCTTTGACGCCGGAGGCGTGGCCACCGGTCCCATGACCGTGACCTTTGTCATGGCCATTGCCTTGGGTGCGGCCGGAGCCTTGGAGGGAAGGGACGCGGTGGCCGACGGTTTTGGACTCATAGCCCTGGTCGCCCTGGCGCCTATTCTCTCCGTAATGGCTCTGGGCATTTTATATTCCCGAAAAAGGAGTGGCTGATGAACATACTGGAAGATTTTGACTGCATCGTGACCATCGTGAACAAGGGACACTGCGATCCCGTCGTGGACGCCTCCCGCAAGGCTGGCGCCGAGGGCGGGACCATCATTTTCGGGCGTGGCACGGGCATCAGGGACGTCAAATCCATCTTGGGCCTCGCCATAGATCCGGAGAAGGAGATCATTTTGACTCTGGTGAAATCGGAAATAAGCTTGCATGTTCTCAAAGCCATCGTTGACGCGGGCAATTTGGAGCGGCCAGGCACGGGAATCGCCTTTATTCTTCCGGTCAAGGGTGTGGCCGGGATATGTCATTTAAACTGTCCGCCGCTCACGTGAACCGGAGTTGTCGCAATATTTTGTTCGATCAGGAGTACGACAGGAGAGATTATGTTTCTGGTTGAAATGATGCGTAGACTTATTTCCCAGGTCCGGGTCTGTCCGCATTGCGGGCACAGGCAGTCTGCCCAGCCTGGCGATAAGCGCCGGGAACGCTGCGAGAAATGCGGCGCGCCCTTGCCGCCCCCCAAGGACAAGGATGGCGGTCGGGTTTGACTTCCGGATTTTTTTAGGAACTTGAAATTCGAATTCTGCAATTCGAGCTTTGGAATCGGCGATCGGAAGATTGGCGATGTTAAAAAAACGCGCTCCCTTTCATGTGCGAGGGAGCGCGTTTTTTTGGTGTCTCGATGGCCGTCTACCAGCGCCAGCCCGGATCGATGTTCAGGTCTTCGGGGGCGTCGAGCTTGAGGTCCAGGGTGATGGTCATCTCCGCGCCGGCCGCGATGGTGCTGTTCCAGGCCAGGATTTCCGGATCGTCCTCTTTCAGGGGTTCGGGCTTGGCCGTCAGTTCGAGGTTGATGCGCTCGTCGCGGGGCAGTGGGCGTGGCTCCTCGATGCGGACCTGGGCCGGGCGCTCGGCGGCATTGCGCACGGTCATGGTCCACTGTCGCAGGAAGGTCTGTTTTTGTTTGAAGATACCTTTTTCGCCCGTCTTCTTGTCCTTGAGGACGGTGGTGCAGGTCAGCAGCGGGTCCGTGCCGAAGAACACGGTCGCGTCCCGGCCGGAGAGCGAGAACTGGCGCTGATCGACCATGGCTCCGTCGATGAAGAAGAAAGCCGTGCCGGGGGGGAGTTCCTTGGGCTCGGTGAACTCGGCCCTGGCCTGCACGAAGGCCTTGGAATCGAGACTGGGCCGGATGAGGTGCGTGAAGGTGACCGGCCAGGCGTCGCGCTCGATCTCAAGGATGCGGGTGTCTCCGGCCGGTACCGATTTCTTGCCCATGTCCCAGGCGGCGTAGGTGCTGTGCCGGACCTGCACGGGCTCCGGAGGAGCTTCCGCGAGCATTTCCTCGTTTGCGGCATCGGAGCGCATGGACATCATGGGCGCTCCGGCCATGGCCTTGCGGAAGACGCGCAGCGGCCCGATTTCCCAGGGAGGGAGGCTAGAGGGCTCGGCCTGGATTTGTGGCTGCATGGTTGCCAGAAAAAGCCGCACGTCGCTCCAGTCCTGTCCCGAACGCTGCCAGACCTTGGCCTGCCAGGAAAAATCGATGCTCTTGCGGGCCGGGGAGGCTTCCAGGCGATACATGGGGGTCCAGCCGCAGTCACGCAGGGTGTAGGAGTAGGACAGTTCCTTGGGTGCCGCGCCCGCGACCAGGACGCGGACTTCCCATACCGTGCGGCCCTTGCCCGCCGTGTCGGCGATCTCTTTTTCCACCCAGACTATCCTTGCCTCCAACTCCTCCAGGCGCGGCGTCAGGGCCTGGGCCTTGGCCGTGTCCTCGCGCAGGGCCTTGCCCATCTCCTCAGCCAGTTCTCGCAGCGCCGCCACGGTCTGTTCGCCGGGCTTGGTCTGGGCCTTCCAGAAGGCGATGCGTCCGCGCACGCCTTCCAGTTCGGACAGGACCGCGTCCCGCTCCGTTTTCAATTCAGCCAGGCGACGGTTGAGCGGTTCAAGGGCGCTTTGATTCTTTTCCTGACGGGTTTTCCAGGCCAGGTCCGCGATGGTTCCTTTTTCCGCCAGCTTGCCAAATCGCAGGCTGGCCGGGTCGGCCTGACTGGGTAGGACCAGCGTGCAGGACGACAGTCCCGCTTCGCCGGACTCCACCGTCACCGCCGAGACTTCCTCGACCTGGGCGGAACCCGGAAAGAGCGTCACCTGGGTCGGCGCGGCCCAGGCCCAAAGGGGAAAGAGAAGCATGAGCGCGGTCAGAATTCTGGTCATGTATCCTCCTGCGTAAAAAAAGGCCAACCCGAGGGTTGGCCGTGTATTTTCAATCTTCCTGGCTGGGGTCGAATCCGAGCTGCTTGATGAAGCCCATGCCGCCCTGCAGGTTGACCGGCTCCAGAAAACCGGCGTTCCGCAGGATGACCTGGGATTCGTATGATCTACCGCCGGTGTTGCACAGCAGCACGATCTTCTTGTCCTTTGGAATTTCGTCCAGCCTGTTGCGGATTTGTCCCTGAGGGATGTTTTTCCAGAATTCCGGGTGCTTGCTGACAAAAGGCTCGGCATTGCCCCATTCGCGGGTGTCGATGCACAGCAGGTTTTCGCTGACGCGGTTCTCCCAGAGCTTGGCGAATTCGACAGGCTGAAGCGGGACGTTCCTGCCCACCAGGATGTTTTCGGCGGTGTTGGCCGCGGCATTCAAAACGTCCATGGCCGAGCCGAAGGGCGGGGCGTAGGCCATCTCCAGGCTGGACACGTCGCGCAGGGTCGGACGGAACTTGAGGATGGCGGCCATGGTGTCGATGCGGCCCTTGAGCGAATCGCCGTTCTGGCAGGCGCCCTGCAATCCGAGGACCCGGCCGGAACGGCGCTCGACGACAATCTCCAGGCTGACCATGTCGCGCTTGGGATAGAAGTGGGAGTGGTCGCTCATGATGACGTGGGTGCTGAAGGCGTCGAAGCCCTCGCGCAGGGCCACGGGCAGGGACAGGCCGGTGCCCGAGAAGGCGTAATCGAAGAGTTTGATGATGAATGTGCCGACCACGCCATCGAAGGTTTCCCTGCCACCAGCGACATTGGTGCCGATGATGCGCCCCTGGCTGTTGGCCAGGGAGCCCAGCGGATAGTAGCCGATCTTGCCCGTGACGATGTTTTCGATGACCACGCAGTCGCCGCCGGCGTAAACATCCGGGTCGGAGGTCTGCATGGTCTTGGAGACGATGATGCCGCCGCGCTCGGAGCAGGACAGTCCGGCTTCCCGGGCCAGGCTGTCGTTGGGCACGACGCCCACGGCCAGGATGACCAGATCCGCGTCGATGGTGCGTTTGTTGGTTACCACGCGCGTGACCTTGCCGTCTTCGCCCTCGATGGCCTGGACCATTTCCGAGGTGTGGACGGTGACGTCGTTTTCCGCGAGATGCTTTTCGGCGATGGTGGCCATGGCCTTGCTCATGAAGCCGGGCATGATCTGGTCCGCCACTTCGATGACCGTGGTATCGATGCCCCACATGTCCGCGAAGGACTCCGCCATTTCCAGACCGATGAAGCCTCCACCAACGATGACGGCCGACCCGACGCTGCCGCTGGCCACCTGCTCCTTGATGCGGATGGCTTCGCCCAGGGTGCTCACGGTGAAGACGTTGCCCAGTTCGCGTCCGGGGATGGGCAGTTTGCGGGGCGTGCTGCCCATGCCCAGGACCAGCTTGTCGTAGGGCAGCGTGGTCTGCGTGCCGTCCTTGGCCTGGACCAGGACAGTCTTGGCCTTGCGGTCGATGGACAGCGCCCTGGTCTCGGTCATGACCTTGAAGTCCTTGCAATCCTGAAAGAACTGCTCGTCACGGACCATGTGAAAGCTTGTTTCCTGCAACTGCTGATGATCGCTGACGTCTCCCGAAACATAATAGGGGATTCCGCAGCCGCCGTAGGAGATGAGTTTACTGGCGTCGACCAGGGTCACTTCGGCATCAGGCGCCACGCGTTTGATGCGGCATGCGGCCTTTGGCCCGAGAGCCACGCCACCGATGACAACGACTTTGAGAGACATGAAAACTCCTTGAAATTAAATATGTTGATAGTAAAAAAATAGGAGTTGTTTTGGAAAAAACATGCTTTGGGTAATATATTTCGCCCGGGAGCGGTAGTGGAAAAATGCATTGGAAACGGCCGACCCGGAGCGTGCGCTTCCGTGCGATATGCCGTGGATCACGGGCAGTATTGAGACTTGCTTTTAGCGAACGCGGCATTAATAGTCGCCTGCAAAGGAGACGGTCGCCTGCAAACAAAGGGACGGTCCCCATCGAAAGAAGGCGGTTCCCGCGCATTGTTGCCCGGACCCGAAGGACCTGAACTGCCGGATGAATCAATTACGAGGAGAGACAATGGCTGAAACCATCGACGATATTTCCATAGACTGGACCGATGAAGAAGGCGTCCAGAAGGTCAAGGAACTGAAGAAGGAAGTGCTGACCCGAGGCGCATGGTCAACCCTCATGTTCGCCTATCAGGAAGTGGGGCGCGGCGAGGATGAATTCGGGCCGGTCAAGTTCCGGGTCGGGCGTTACCAGAAGCGCAACGGCCGTTTTTCTCCGCATTCCAAGTTCAATATTTCATCGGTCAAGCAGGCTCGGCAGGTTGTGCAGATTCTGCAGGCCTGGATCGACGAATACGGTGAAGATGAATAGGGCCGGGGTGCGTCATGACCGAACCGTTTGAGGTTCCGGGTTCCGATCCGGATATCATGGTCGAGGACCAGTTGCAGGAGCCCCGTCAGTTCAAGGTGTTGCTGCATAACGACGACTATACGTCCATGGATTTTGTCGTGGAAGTGCTCATGAATGTCTTCGGCAAATCCGAATCCGAGTCGTTTGCCATTATGATGAGTGTTCATGAAAAAGGAATTGGCCTGTGTGGAATCTACACGGCCGAGGTCGCGGAAACCAAGGTGCAGCTTGTGCATCAGATGGCCAAGGCCCGGTCTTTTCCCCTGCGCTGCTCCATGGAAGAGGTGTAAATGCTGAGTAAGGAGTTGGAAAGAATCATCGGTAATGCCGTGCGCGAGGTCAAACTTCGCCAGCACGAGTTCTTGACCCTCGAGCATCTGCTGTACAGCTATACGCTCGATACCCATGGTCAGAGCCTGCTGGCCGGTTGCGGCATAGATCTGGAGCGTCTGCGCAAGCAGCTGGCTCAATTTTTCATCGATCATCTCGACGTGAGCCCCCGTCCCGAGCACGAGATCGTGCAGACCGTGAGCGTGCAACGGGCCATGCAGCGGGCCATCCTGCACATCCAGTCTTCGGGCAAGTCCCAGGTCGAGGCCGGGGATTTCCTGGCCGCCATGCTCGAAGAGGAGGACGCCTTTGCCGTTTACTATCTGAAGGCTCAGGGCCTGACACGGCTGGCGGTGATCGAGTACATTTCCCATCAGCTCCCCGACGGCGGGGGCAGCAGCGAGGCCGACACCCGGGATGCCTCCAAGCAGAGCGCCCTGGAGAAATATACCGTGGATCTGGTGGTCAGGGCCCAGGAGGGCCGGATCGACCCCCTGGTCGGCCGTGACGAGGAACTCAAGCGCACCTTGCAGGTTCTGGCCCGGCGCAAGAAGAACAATCCCATCTTCGTCGGCGACCCCGGCGTCGGCAAGACCGCCGTGGCCGAGGGGCTGGCGCTCAAGATCGCTCGCGGCGAGGTGCCCGAGCAGTTCGCCGAAGCCCGCATCTTTGCCCTGGACATGGGCAGCCTGCTGGCCGGGACCAAGTATCGCGGCGACTTCGAGGCCCGCCTCAAGGGCGTCATCTCGGAACTCAAGGCCATGGACGGGGCCATCCTGTGCATCGACGAGATTCACACCATCGTCGGCGCGGGTTCCACCAGCGGCGGGTCCATGGACGCCTCCAATATCCTGAAGCCGGTGCTGGCCTCGGGCGAGCTGCGTTGCATCGGCTCCACCACCTACGAGGAATACAAGAATCATTTCGAGAAGGACCGCGCCCTGTCGCGGCGCTTCCAGAAGATCGACATCGTCGAGCCCACCGTGGCCGAGAGCGAAAAGATCCTCATGGGTCTGCGGCCATACTACGAGGATTTTCACGGCGTGAAATATCAGCCCTCGGCCATCTCCGCCGCCGTGGAGCTCTCCGCCCGTCACATCAACGACCGCTTTCTGCCGGACAAGGCCATTGACGTCATCGATGAGGCCGGGGCCATCTTCGTTCTTTCCGGAGAGAGGAAACGGCGCAAGTCCGTGACCCGGCGCGACATCGAGGAAGTGGTGGCGCGCATGGCGCGTATCCCCAGCGCCCGCGTCAGCGCCTCGGACCGTGACCGACTGGCCAGCCTCGAATACGAGCTCGGCTCCAAGGTCTTCGGCCAGAAGGAGGCGGTGGAGACGCTGGCCCAGGCCATCAAGCGTTCCCGCGCGGGCCTTGGCAATGCCGAGCGTCCCCTGGGCTCCTTCCTGCTGAGCGGTCCGACGGGCGTGGGCAAGACCGAGCTGGCCAAACAGCTGGCGGCCTGCCTCGATGTGGCCTTCGTGCGCTTCGACATGAGCGAGTACATGGAAAAGCACGCCGTGGCCCGGCTCATCGGCGCGCCTCCCGGTTATGTCGGCTTCGAGCAGGGCGGCCTTCTGACCGACGCCATCCGCAAGACCCCGCACTGCGTGCTCCTGCTGGACGAGATCGAGAAGGCGCACATGGACATGTTCTCCATCCTGTTGCAGGTCATGGACCACGCCACGCTGACGGACAACAACGGCCGCAAGTCCGATTTCCGCAACGTGATCCTGCTCATGACCTCCAATGCCGGCGCCCGGGAGATGAGCGGCAACGCCATCGGCTTCAAGGCCGGGGTCGAGGAGGACAGAGGGCTGCGCGGGCTGGCCGCCATCGAGAAGCTCTTCAGCCCGGAATTCCGCAACCGTCTTGACGCCATCATTCCTTTCCATTCCCTGACCCAGGACATCATGGAAAAGATCGTGGACAAGTTCATGGGCGAACTGGGCGTCCAGCTCGCGGCCAAGAACGTCATCCTGGAGCTTGCCCCCGAGGCTCGTGCCTGGCTGGCCAGGAAGGGATTCGATCCCGCTTTCGGGGCCAGACCGCTGGGGCGTCTCATTCAGAAGGAAATCAAGGACAAGCTTGCCGACAAGATCCTGTTCGGGGATCTCGCTGCCGGCGGAAGCGTTCGTGTCGGAATGAAGGATGGCGGGGAGCTGGATTTCACCTTCTCCGCCAAGTGATCCCGACATGACCGTCTTTGCCCTGCCCGCCCAGCCCGCCTTTCCCGATCCGGCCCATGCCGACGAGGACGGATTGCTGGCGGTGGGCGGGGACCTCTCGCCGCACAGACTGCTCATGGCCTATGCCCAGGGCATTTTCCCCTGGTACAACGAGAACTCCCCCATCCTCTGGTGGAGTCCCGACCCCAGGCTCGTCTTGGAGCCCGCGCGCATCCACGTGCCCAAACGGCTCGATCGCATCCTGCGTCAGGGACGCTTTCGCTTCACTCTGGATACGGCCTTCGAGCAGGTCATCACCGGCTGCGCCGAGACGCCCCGGTGCGGCGCGCACGGAACCTGGATCGTCCCGGAGATGCTGGCCGCATACTGTCGCCTGCACGAACTGGGGTTCGCGCACAGCATCGAGGTCTGGTCCGGCGCGGCCCTGGTCGGCGGCCTTTACGGCGTGGCCATGGGCGGGGTGTTTTTCGGGGAATCCATGTTTTACCGCGAGCCGGACGCCTCCAAGGCCGGTCTGGTGACCCTGATGCGGGCCCTTGCGGGGGCGGGGTTTGTCCTTTTCGATTGTCAGCAGACCACCGCGCATATGCTCCGCTTCGGCGGATTCGAGATGCCGCGCGACGAATTTCTTTTTCGCCTGGAGCGGGCCCTGAAGCTGCATACTCCTCGCGGGCCCTGGCGCCTGCGTGACGGAGCCTTGATCGGCCGGGACCCTGAATAAATTTAACGGAGCCAAACAATGACTGAATTTGAACACGGAAACGAGGAAGACTGGGAAGGACGGCCAAGCAAATCGCAACGCAAGCGGGACATGGTCGCACTGCAGAAGCTCGGGGAGAGCCTCATCGAACTGGCCCCGGAACAGCTTGGACGGCTTGATCTGCATGAGGATCTGGTCGAGGCCATCCGCTTTTTTCACACCCTCAAGGACAAGGAAGCCCGGCGCCGACAGCAGCAGTTCATCGGCACGGTCATGCGCAAGATCGATCCCGTGCCCCTGCGCGAGGCCCTGGACGAACTGGATCAGCTTCGTTTTCAGCAGGCCGAGGCCTTTCACCAGATCGAGATCTGGCGCGACGCGCTGGTGGATGGAGACGGGGATGTAATGACGGAGCTGGTGGGACGATTCGGCCTTGATCCACAGCAACTGCGCCAGCTTGCAAAGCAGGCCGCAGCGGAGAAGGCCGCCGGAAAGCCGGCCAAGAACGGTCGCGCCCTGTTTCGCCTGCTGCGCCAGAGTTTCGAACGCGAGCAGGCCGGGGACTAGGGCTGGGTCATTCCCTGGTCCATGGGCTTGTGCTGGCTCAGATCATAGAGTCCGTGCACGGCGAAGGGCAGAGGATACCGGGGCACGATTTCAAAACGGATGCGCCCGATGTCCTTGCCTTCGGGCATGGAACTCAAGGGAAGCAGGCCTGCGGGCAGGGGAAATTCCAGGGAGTTGATGCTGATGCGGGTCAGCCGGTCGGCGTATCTGTTGGCGAGGTATTCGACTATCTGGTCCATTTCCTCCCGCGTGAAGGATTCGAGCAGGACCGCGCGACTGTCGCCCCGGCGTGTGGTCGGGTCCGTGTCCGGATCTTCCTGCACGAGTTCGGACCAGTCATAGCCGGTTTCCTCCGGGTTCCAGTCGGGTCGAAAGAGGTGCACGAGGACGTCACGTCGGCCCTTGAAAGCCCGGATGCAGATGGTGGCGACATGTCCGCGCGGGCAGAGGTGCGCGTTTTTTGCTTCCTGTCGAACTGTCTCCATGAAACCTTCCTCCCTGGACGGATTGATTGCGTCGCTGTTTTGGGAGATGTCTAGCACGCTTCGGGACGGGCTTCAATGCCACGCGCGCCGTTCTGCTTGAAATGATTCCGCTTCTGTGGAATGTAATTGCGAGTTGGGCCTTTTGACCATCAGGGAGCATCGAGCATGTCCGCCTTTTTTCTTCGCGCCATTTTTTCCTGCCTGGTCCTTTGCGTTCCGGCCGCTCCGCTGCATGCGGAAGAGTGGCGCGTGCTGGCGCCGGGACTTGAGCTGCGCGAGTTCCTGATTCCCGACCAGTTCGGGGATCTGGCGGGTCAGCAGAGCGCCATGGCGGTGCTGCGCATCGATTCCGGCAATTACGACGTGGCCCTGGGTTCGGCCCTGGGCACCGGGCGCATGCGCAGCATGCAGGAGTGGGCCCGGCACTCGGGATTTGTCGCGGTCATCAACGCCGGCATGTTTCGGGCCGACGACCGGATGCGCAGCACGGGCTACATGCGCGACGCCAACGTGATCATCAATTCCTTCATCCATCCGAACTACGGCGCGTTCCTGGCCTTCCATCCCCGCGACCCGGCCCTGCCCGCCCTGCGCTGGGTGGACCGCAAGAGCGACGCCGACTGGCAGGAAGTGCTGGCCGATTACGACGGGATCATCCAGAACTACCGCCTGATCAGCCGCGAGCGGGAAAATCTCTGGGAGCAGAGCGACCGCCGTCATTCCGGCGCGGCCATCGCCATGGATCAGGACGGGCGGCTGCTCTTTGTCCATTGCCGTCCCCGGCTGTCCCTGCACGAGTTTGCCCAGGCCCTCATCGACCTGCCCCTGGACCTGATCGGGGCCATGTATGTCGAGGGCGGAGCCGATGCGGCCATGTTTGTCGATGTGAACGGCTTCGTGGGGCGTTTCGTTGGCGAATATCGATCGGATTTTTTTCAAGGCAGCAACAAGAATTTCTGGCCCGCGCCCAACGTGCTGGGCATCCGGCCCAAATAAGCCCCTCATGACGCCGGGCAACGGCCCGTCGTGCAGGTTATCCATGTCTCTTTTTCAGCTCGAATCCGAATATGTTCCGCGCGGCGACCAGCCGGCGGCCATCGACGCCCTCTGCTCGGGAATCCGGCAGGGCGTGCGCGATCAGGTGCTGCTCGGCGTGACCGGCTCGGGCAAGACCTTCACCATGGGCCACGTCATCGCAAGGCTCGACCGTCCCGCCCTGATCATGGCCCCCAACAAGACCCTGGCCGCGCAGCTCTACAACGAATTCAAGGGCCTCTTCCCGCACAACGCCGTCGAATATTTCGTCAGTTATTACGACTACTACCAGCCCGAAGCCTATTTGCCGCATTCCGACACCTACATCGAGAAGGATTCGGCCATCAACGACGACATCGACAAGCTGCGCCATGCCGCCACCCACGCCCTGCTGACCCGGCGCGACGTGGTCATCATCGCCTCCGTGTCCTGCATCTATGGCCTCGGGTCGCCCGAATACTACGCCAAGATGGTCATTCCGGTGGAGTGCGGGCAGCATGTGGCCATGGAGACGATCATCGGGCGGCTGGTGGACGTGCAGTACGAGCGCAACGACTACGACCTGCATCGCGGCACTTTCCGCGTGCGCGGCGACGTGCTGGAGATCATTCCGGCCTACGAGCACGAGCAGGCCCTGCGCATTGAGTTTTTCGGGGACGAGATCGACGGGATCTACGAGACCGACCCGCTCACGGGCGAGATCCTGTCGCGCATGTCAAAGACCGTCATCTACCCGGCCAGTCATTACGTTTCGGACCGGGATAACCTGGTCCGGGCCATGGTCGACATTCGCGAGGAGCTGCGGCAGCGCCTGGAATATTTCCAGGGCAAAAACATGCTGGTCGAGGCGCAGCGTCTGGAGCAAAAGACGCAGCTCGACCTGGAGATGATCGAGGAGCTTGGCTACTGCAACGGCATCGAGAACTACTCCCTGCACCTGGACGGACGTACGACCGGACAGCCACCGGCCACGCTCATCGATTACTTTCCGAAGGATTTCCTGCTTTTCATGGACGAGTCGCACATCTCCGTGTCCCAGGTCGGGGCCATGTTCAAGGGCGACCGCTCGCGCAAGCAGACCCTGGTCGACTACGGTTTCCGGCTGCCCTCGGCCCTGGACAACCGTCCCCTGAACTTCGAGGAATTTCTGGAGCGCATCGGCACCACCGTCTTCGTCTCGGCCACGCCCGCCCCATGGGAGCTGGAGCGGGCCCAGGGCGTGGTGGTGGAGCAGATCATCAGGCCCACTGGCCTCATCGATCCCGAGGTCGAGGTCGTGCCCACGAGCGGCCAGATGGACCATCTCATGGAGCAGTGCCTGGCGCGCATCGCCGCTGACGAGCGGGTCATGGTCACGACCCTGACCAAGCGCATGGCCGAGGATCTGACCGAGTTTCTGCAGGCTCGAGGCGTGCGCGCCCGCTATCTGCATTCGGACATCGACACCCTGGAGCGGGTGGCCATCATCCAGGCCCTGCGCGCCGGGGAGTTCGACGTGCTGGTCGGCATCAACCTGCTGCGCGAAGGCCTTGATATACCGGAAGTCTCTCTGGTAGCCATGCTCGATGCCGACAAGGAGGGTTTCCTGCGTTCGACCCGGTCCCTGATCCAGACTTTCGGACGGGCCGCGCGCAACGTGAAGGGCAAGGTCCTGCTCTATGCCGACTCCGTGACCCGCTCCATGGCCGAGGCCATGGGCGAGACGCAGCGGCGCAGGGAACGTCAAACCCTCTACAACGAGGAGCACGGCATCACCCCCCAGTCCATACGCAAGACCTCGGAGAACACTCTTTACGACCTGCATCGAGAGATAAAAGAGCAGGAACGGGCGGCAGAGCGAACGGCGGACTATGATCCCGGCCCCGAGAACGCGGCCCGGGAAGTGGCCCGTCTGAGCCGCGAAATGCGCAAGGCGGCGGAAATGCTTGAATTCGAGGAGGCGGCCCGATTGCGGGACCGGATCAAGACCCTGGAGAAGCGCCATGGTCTGGATGGTTCCAGGGCGACACGATCATGAACACATGCTCACTACGGACATCATTTCTGCGCCGCTTCCTGCCGCGCTGTTCGGCGGGAATTCGCGGTTTCACCGGGCTGTACCAGATGGTCAAGTTCCGCTTTGGAACCTTTTTTCCGCTGGTTCTGGGCGCGGGCTTCCTGCTCACGGTCTTTGCCTACGGCTTGTTCATATTTCTGGTGGTGGAGGGCTGGAGCCTGCTGGACAGCTTCTATCAGGTCGTCATGACCCTCTCCACCGTTGGCTTCATGGAGCTGCACCCGCTCTCGGATCGGGCGCGGCTCATGGTCTCTTTTCTGATTCTCATGGGCGTGGGCAGTTTTGCCTATCTGGTGGGCGCTTTCACACAGGTCGTGGTCGAAGGCCGGTTGCAGGATTTATGGGGGAAACGGAAGGTGCAGAAAATCATCGATTCGCTGTCGGATCATTACATCATTTGCGGTTACGGGCGCATTGGCGCGGTGGTGGCGGAGGAACTCAGGCGGGAAAACCTGTCCGTGGTCGTCATCGAAAAGGATCCTGAGCTGCTTTTCGAGCTGGAACGGGACAACTATCTCTTCCTGGCCGGGGACGCGACCTCGGACGAGTTTCTCATCTCCGCCGGGGTGGAGCGCGCCAAGGGGCTCTTTGCCTGCGTCAGTCAGGACGCCGAGAACGTGTACATCACCCTGTCCTCGCGTCAGTTCAACTCCGAACTGACCATCATCGCCCGCGCCGACCGGCCCGAATCCGTGTCCAAGCTGGAGCGGGCCGGAGCCAACCGCGTGCTGACCCCGCACCAGATCGGGGGCAAGCGCATCGCCCAGGTCATGCTGCGGCCCACGGTCACCGATTTCATGGATCTGGCCACCCAGGGGCACAACTTGCAAATGGAGGAGATCCCCGTCCGGCCAGGGTCGGAGCTGGTGGGCAAAAATCTGATCACCTCCGGCATTCGCCCCCGATTCAACCTCATGATCATCGCCATCGAAAAGGCGGGCGGGAAGATGACCTTCAATCCGCATCCGGAGGTGACCATCGAGTCCGGGGACACGCTCATCGCCGTCGGCCCGCCTGAGAATTTTTCCGGGTTGCAGACCGTGTGCCGAGGCTCGCAGGAGGACGAGGCATGAGCCTGCCGCTGGAGCTTCCTTCCGAGGAGAGGCGGCTGGTCGAGCGACTGATCGAGTACAACGATGCCTACCGGCGGGGCGTGCCGCAGGTCAGCGACGCCCAGTACGACCTGCTGGTTGCCCGTCTGCGGGAGCTCGACCCCGAGCATCCCTTTCTGCATCGGGTCGAACCCGAGACGTTTTCCGGCAAGCGTGAAATCCGCCACCCCGTGCCCATGCTCTCCACCGACAAAGCCTACACTCCCGAGGAATTGGAGCGCTTTGTGGCCCGTGTGGAAAAGGAAGCCGGGGAGATCGGGGTCAGCGGGGTGCGCTACCGGGTCACGCCCAAGCTCGACGGCCTGGCCGGCCGCGACGACGGAACGTTCTTTGTTACGCGCGGCAACGGCGAGAGCGGTTACGAAGTCAGCTCCGCCTTCGCCAAGGGCATGATCCCGCTTGGCGGACGCGGAAGGGGCGTGGGCGAGATGGTCATCCTGCAGAGCTATTTCCAGGAGCACCTGGCCGACGCCTTCGAGCATCCGCGCAATCTGGTGGTCGGCATCGTGTCCTCGGACACGGTCAACGAATTCGCCAGAAAGGCCCTGGACGACGAGGCCGTGCATTTCGTGCCCTACTCGGAACTGCCGAGTTGGGAAGGAAGCGGGGCAGAGTTGCTTGCGCGCATGGACGCGCTTACGGAGGAGCTCTCGGGGCAGGTGGATTATCCGCTGGACGGCATGGTCGTGGAAGTGGTGAACGCGGACGTGCGCAGCAGCATGGGCGCCACCAGTCATCACTATCGCTGGCAGATAGCCGTCAAGCGCAAGGGCGAGACCGCCCTGACCGTGGTGCGGGAAGTGGTCTGGCAGGTCGGGCGCACGGGCAAGGTCACCCCTGTGCTCATGGTCGAGCCCGTGAACGTCTCCGGTGCGACCATCCGTCGGGTCACGGCCCACAACGCCGGGTTGATGGAGAAAAAGGGCCTTGGCCATGGGGCGCAGATCGAGATCATCCGCAGCGGCGAGGTCATTCCCAAGGTCGAAGCCGTGCTCGTTCCGGCACCGACCACGCTTCCCGAGAATTGTCCGTCCTGCGGCACGGCGCTTGTCCGGGAAAACGATTTTCTCATCTGCGGCAACGAGCATTGTCCCGACCAGGTCGTACAGACCATCGAACACTGGTTCAAGACGCTGGGCAACGCCGACTGGTTCGGCCGCAAAACCGTGGAAAAGCTGGTCCGATTCGGGTATGACAGTCTTGAAAAGGTGTACGAACTGGGCGAGGATGAATTTCGGGCCATGGGCTTTGGGCCCGTGCAGTCGTCCAATCTGGCCGAGGCCGTGTATCTGAGCCGCACTCGCGAGGTCGAGGACTGGCGTTTTCTGGCCGCCCTTGGCATCGAGGACCTGGGCAAGGGCGACAGCCGCAAGCTGCTTGGGCAGTTTCGCCTGGAGGATCTGCCGGAAGTCGGCCGGGAGCAGATCGAGGCCATACACGGTTTTGGCGCCATCACCGCAAGCTCCATCGCCGGGGGGCTGCAACGGGTGGCCCCGATCCTGCGCCATCTGCTGGGGCTGGGTTTCAGGATCATGGCCACCGGAGCGGCCCGCGAGCAGGTCACTGACAGCCCTCTGGCGGGCAGGCATGTGGTCTTTACCGGCAAGATGCGCGGTTCACGCGAGGACATGCAGGAAGAGGCCCGCGCCCAGGGAGCATTGGTGCAGAGCGCGGTCAATTCCAAAACCGATTTTCTCATCTGCGGCGAAAACGTCGGAGCGAGCAAGCTCGCCAAGGCCCGGCAGTTCGGGACGGCCATCCTGCAGGAAGACGAATATCTGCGTCTCATCGGCGCACAAGGGCAATAAAACACGAGGAGTCTTACATGAGCATTCCAGTCATCATCATGGGCGCCAAGGGACGGATGGGCTCGACCCTGACCCATTTGGCCATGGAGTCCGACCAGTTTACCTTGAGCGGGGTTGTGGAGCGGGCCGAATACAGCAAGGGACTGGAAACGCTGGGCTGTCCCGTCAAGCACGATCTTGCGGAGCTGCTGCCGTCCTGCCCCGGTGCGACGGTCATCGACTTCACCGCTCCGGAAGTGAGCCTGGACTCGGCCCGAAAGGCCTCGAAGACTGGCAACCCCATCGTCATCGGCACTACCGGACTCTCTGCGGACCAGCAGTCCGAACTGGAGACACTGGCCCGGGACATTCCGATCTTCTGGTCCCCGAACATGTCCATTGGCGTCAACGCCCTGGTGCGCGTTTTGCCCATGCTCGAACGCATCCTGGGCGAGGCCTACGACATGGAGATTACCGAGATCCATCATCATCACAAGAAGGACGCTCCCAGCGGCACGGCAGTCAAGCTGGCCCAGGTGCTGGCCGAGTCGCGCGGCTGGAAAATGGACGAGGTCGGCAACTACGGCCGCCAGGGCATCATCGGCGCGAGGCCTGAAAAGGAGCTGGGCGTGCACGCCCTGCGTGGCGGTGACGTGGTCGGCGATCACACTGTCTATTTCTTTGGCCCGGGCGAGCGCGTCGAGGTCACCCATCGTGCCCATTCCCGTGAGAATTTCGCACGCGGCGCATTGCGCGCGGCGACCTGGCTTTCGAGCCGCAAACCCGGCAGGCTCTATTCCATGGGCCAGCTTCTGGGAGAGTAGATGGTAGGCACCTTGCGGCAGGCTCTGGACTTGCTCGGTGGCGTGATCCTGGGCAAGGATACTCAGCTGCGCCTTTCCCTGGCCTGTCTTCTGGCCCGTGGACACCTCCTGATCGAGGACATTCCCGGCATCGGCAAGACGACTTTGGCCAAGGCCCTGGCCGTGGTGCTAGGCCTTGAATTCAAGCGGGTGCAGTTCACCAACGACCTCCTGCCGGCGGATGTGCTGGGAGTCTCGGTCTTTGACGCGGCCGAGTCCTCCTTCGTCTTCCATCCCGGTCCGGTCTTCACCAACGTGCTCCTGGCCGACGAGATCAACCGGGGCACGCCGCGCACCCAGAGCGCGCTTCTTGAGGTCATGGAAGAGCAGCAGGTCAGCCTGGACAACAGCACGCGCCTGCTGCCCAGGCCCTTTTTCGTTCTGGCCACCCAGAACGCCCTGGACCAGGCCGGAACCTACCCGCTGCCGGAGTCGCAGCTGGACCGCTTTCTTTTCCGCATCAGCCTTGGCTATCCCGATCTCGATTCCGAACTGGAGCTTCTTGGGCGCAGTCAGACCGCAGGCCGCCCGGTACTGCCCGAGGCGGTCAGCAACGCTGACGAGGTTCTCGATCTGCAGGAACGCGTCGATCATGTTCGCACCAGCGCCGCGCTGCTGCGTTACGTGCGCGATCTTTTGGATTGGACCAGAACGGGCGGGCGGTTCGTCAACGGCCTCTCCCCCCGCGCCGGGCAGGCGCTGGTCCGAGCGGCCCGCGCCTGGGCCTTTCTCGACGGCCGGGATTTCGTGCTGCCCGAGGACGTGCAGGCCGTTTTCCCCAGCCTCGCCGGACACAGATTGCGTTCGGCAGACGGTTCAGGGGTTGACCTGACCGCCATTCTGGCCGCGGTGCCCATCCCCTGAACGCCGCGCGGGGAGAACAGCATGGTTTTGCCACGGTTCATCCGTAATCTGATCCTGGCGCGGCAACGCGCGGATCTGCCCCTGCGCCTGAATCGGCGGCGGATTTACATCCTGCCCACCCGGGCCGGGACGGTCTTTGCCTTTTTTCTTCTGGCCATGCTCATCGCAGCCATCAACTATACCAATAACCTGGCCTTTTTGCTTACTTTTCTGCTGGGCAGCATTTCCATTCTTTCCGCCATCCATGCCTACGCCAACCTGGCCGGACTTGAGGTCGAGGCCGGGCGGCTCTTTCCGGCCTACTGCCTGGATGACGCGCGGTTACAGCTCTTTTTCCGGGCCGCGGGCCGGGAGCGCAGGCGTCTTTGCGTGCGCATCGGAGCGGCGGAGGCCGAGTTTTCCCTCCATGCCGGGGCCGGACTTGAGATGGATCTGAGCGTTCCGACCTCAAAGCGTGGCCTCTTGCCCCTGGGACAGGTCGTGATCAGTACCCGCTATCCTCTGGGGCTCTTTCGCGCCTGGTCCCCCCTTGTCCTTCCCGTGACCGGACTGGTCTACCCCAGACCCCTGGTCGTCGACAGGATGGACCGGCACCAGTTGCTGGGAGACGGCGATGAGGGAGGGCTCGGGATCGTCAGCCAGTCCGGAGAGTTCGGCGGCGTGCGACCCTATCGTCCGGAAGACGGACTGTCCCGGGTTTCCTGGAAGGCCTCGGCCAAGGGCGCGGGCTTGTTTTCCAAGGAATTTCGGTCCGGCGTGGCCAGGACTCTTGTCTTTGACTGGGACGAGGTCCGGGCGTCCGGCTACGAGGAGCGCATCAGCCTTTTGGCCGGACTGGTGCGGGAAGCGGAGCGCGAAGGCATAAGCTACGGGCTGCGGTTGCCGGGGCTGATGATCGAGCCGGGCAGCGGCGCAGGACAGGCGCATCGCTGCCTGGAGGCCCTGGCCTTGCTCCCGGAGGGGCCATGATCCACGACAAACGCCGCTTCAGCGTGACCCTGCTGGCTCTGGCCCTGGCCTTTGCACCGCATCTGCCCCGCGTGCCGGTCTTTGTCGGCGCGTTCGTCTGCGCGGCCTGGGGCTACGCCCTCGGGATGCAATACCGGGGCTGGCCCGTTCCGCCCCGATGGCTGCGCGTCATCCTGGCCCTCTGCTGTCTTGCCCTGGTGCTCTTCACCTATGGCCGGTCCTTCGGACGCGACGCCGGGGTGGCCCTGCTGTCCCTCATGCTTGGGCTAAAAGCCGTGGAAAGCAAGTCTGTGCGGGACATGCTGGCCCTACTTTTTCTGGCCTATTTCGTGGTCGTGACCAACGTGCTTTACTCCCAAACCCTGGTCATGAGTGCGTACATGTTTTTTTCGGTGATGGCCGTGACCGCTGCCCTGGTCCACCTGCATTCCGGCGAATCCCGCCTGCTCCCGGACCTGAGGCGTGGCGGTCTGCTCCTTGTTCAGGCCCTGCCCCTGGCCCTGCTTCTTTTTGTCTTCTTTCCGCGTCTGCAGGGCGCTCTCTGGGGCGTGCACGACGAGCGCGACGAAGGCGTCAGCGGGTTCAGCGACACTCTTGAACCGGGTTCAGTGGCCAGTCTGTCCCTGTCACGGGAGGTGGCTTTCAGGGTCGACTTTCCAGGAGCCATTCCCGATCGTGACAGCCTCTACTGGCGCGGTCTGGTGCTGGACAGCTTTGACGGCTTGACCTGGTTCCGGGATCTTCCTTACGAAGTCGCGGGCTCACGCGACGGGGGGGGGGGCGAGGGAGGCGTGCCCTACACGCTGACCATGGAGCCGCACAACCGGGAGTGGGTTTTCGCCCTTGACCTGCCCGTGCTCGCCCCCAGAGGCACGGTGCTCCGCTCCGATCAGACCCTGGCCAGCATGCGCATGGTCCGCTCGCGGGTGCGCTATGAACTCGTCTCGGTGCTGACTCCCGGTCCCGCGCCTGTTCCCGGACCGTCGTGGACCGCGTTGCCCGATGGCGGCAATCCCAGGGCTCGAGCCCTGGCGGTTCAATGGAAGGAGGCGGGCCTCTCTCCGGACGCGATGGTCGCGGCCGCGCTGGATTTTTTCAGGGAGGGCGGGTTCGTGTACAGCCTGCGTCCCGGAGCCATGGATCAAGATATCGTCGATCAGTTTTTGTTTGCAACCCGGCTGGGATATTGCGAACATTACTCCTCGGCCCTGGCCTTTCTGCTTCGCGCCGCCGGAATTCCGGCCCGGGTCGTGGTCGGCTATCAGGGCGGGGAGGAGAATCCCATGGGTGGGTACCTCATCGTCCGTCAGTCAGACGCCCACGCCTGGGTCGAAGTCTGGATCGACGGGCGCTGGCTGCGCGTGGACCCAACCTCCGTGGTTGCCCCGCAGCGGCTGGTGACGGGCGTGGAGACCTTCGTACCCCAGGGCCGGGGTGTCGTGCTGCCCGAAGGTGTCCGGGCCCTGCGCAAGGTGGGACGTTTTTTTCAACTGGGATGGGACGCGGCCAACAACTCCTGGAATCAATGGGTGCTTGGCTTCAGCCATGAACGGCAGCGCGGCTTGTGGGAGCGTCTGGGCCTCGATCCCGCCACCCGGGCCGGAGCCGGAAAATTGGCCGGCATCCTGGCCGTGGGGCTATGTACCGTTCTGGGCGTTGTGATCGGCTTCATGCTGCGGGCGCGTCGTGACCGACGGGATCCGGTCGTGTCCTTGTACGCCCGCTTTTGCCGTAAACTGGAAAAACACGGATTGCCCAGAGGTCCTGCCGAGGGACCGCGCGATTTCGCCCGGCGCATTGGCTCGCTACGTCCCGATCTGGCCCAGCCTGTCAGGGATATTGCTGACGGCTACGTGGCGCTGCGTTATAGCGGCCGGGGAGACCTTGCGGCATTCAAGAGGCTCATTGACGAATTCATGGGGAGAAAGAATTGATGGAAGAAAAAAAGGGTGCCCTGGTGCCGGTGGAAAAGAGGGAAGAGGCTCCGATCACGCCGGTGGAGCAGGAATACGAGCACGCCAAGTCATACTTCAAGGAATCGACGCTTCAGGCGGCCAAGGTCAACGCGGCGTTGCTGACCGTGCTGGGGGTGTTCGTGGTGCGGGGAATCCGGTATGCTTGGGAAGCCTTGAGCTGCCGTTTTCCATGGCGCAGGAAAAAGTGAAGGCGCCCCTAGGCGCCTTGGAATTCGTTTTTTTTAGCGTTGGCCCAGAATTCCGGCCTTGAATTTTTCACCCGGTCCGGGTTTGGGCCCGATCCAGCAGGCGAGCAGGGCATCGTTGAAATCCTTGCCCGGGATCACGCCCTTGAGCTGGTCACGCACCACGATTCTGGTTCCAGCCGCCGGATCATACAGGCAGCTCAGGGTCTCGCCCTTGTTCATGGTTTCCATAAAGCTCCCGAGTGTCGCGAAGCGCTCCTTGAGGGATGCATCGGCGGCGGGAGTGTTGGCCTCCAGCCCGTCCAGCCATGCGCTGGAGATCTTTTCGGCTTCGACCTTGCGCAGAAAATGCATGGTCATGCCCCGGGGAGCATCCGTGGTCAGGATCGTCCCGGAGTCTGTGGAGGGCGCGGTCAGGTAGAGCCCGGCTGCATAGACGTCGAAGAAGGTGAAGGTGCGCATCCCGAGACCGTTCAAGGTCAGGGTGGATTCACCCAGCGTGAGCTGGTCGGACAGGGTGACGTCACCGATCCGGCCGCCCGAGGCTGGGGATGCGATGCTCAGAATGATCATGCACATGAAGATGTATTTGCGAATCATGAGTGAACCCTTTATTGCTATCATGTTGAAATATTGAAATTGTCTTGCTGGAAAGTTGCTAGTGTTGAGCGTTCGCTTAGCATTGGTTTTGCAAAATGAAAAGGGGGTGATGACGTTATCACCCTGGCGGAGAATGCATGCTGGTCGCGATTCTTTCGGATATTCACGGCAACATCGAAGCCCTGGACGCTGTCTGGCAGGACATGGCTCCGCTACCTGTCGAACGGATCGTGAGTCTGGGCGATGTAGTCGGCTACGGGCCGAATCCCGAAGAAGCCGTCATCTCGGTGCGCGAGCATGACGTAGTGTGCTGCATGGGCAACCATGAACTCGGCATCGTCAACGCGACGGAGCGCGCCTGGTTCAACTCCACGGCGCAAAAGGGACTGGGCCTGACCGCGAGCCTGCTGTCTTCCGAGAGTTTGCACTACATCGGCTCCCTGCCCCGTTTTCTGTGCCACGCCGGGGCCAGGTTCGTGCACGGGTTCCCGCCTGACAGCGTGACCACCTATCTGTTCCAGGTCGATGATGCGGCCCTTGAGCGCTGGTTTGCGCAAGGTGAGGCGCTGACCTTTGTCGGGCACACCCACGAGCTGGGTCTGGTTGGCTGGGACGGGACCGAGGTCGTGCGTAAGGATCTTGGGCGGGAGAGGTTCATGCTGGACGGGAATCCCTGCGTCATCAACGCGGGCAGCGTCGGACAGCCCCGAGACGGAAACAACAACGCCAAATACCTGCTCTGGAATACCCAGACGGGCCTGATCGAAGTGCGCTTCGTCCCCTACGACATCGAGCGCACCGTGGCCAAAATCCGCGAGCGGGGATTTCCAGACTTTTACGCCACGAGGCTCTGGTGACCATGAAGATCGGGCGCTACAATATTTTGGGAGGCCTTGGTCGGGGCGGCATGGGCGGGGTCTACAAGGTCCGGCACCAGGCTCTGGGGCGGGTCATGGCCCTGAAGCTTCTGCAGCCCCACGAGCTGCTGAACGAGCTTATGGGCGAGGAAGCTGTAAGGTCCGCTTTTTTACGTGAGGCAAGGCTCCTGGGTTCATGCGAGCATCGCAACATCGCCTCGGCCCTCGATCTGGACGAGGACCGGGGGCGGCCCTTCATGGTCCTTGAGTACCTGTGCATGAACGCGGGCGGTCTCATCGGCGAAGGGCGCGTGGTCGAGGACGTGACGCGGGCCGTGCCGCCGCGCACCGCCCTTGATTTCGTGCGTCAGACCCTGGACGGACTGGAATATCTGCACGGCCGGGGCATCGTCCATCTCGACGTCAAGCCCGGCAACCTGATGCTCGGCGGCGACGGGACGATCAAGCTCATCGACCTTGGTCTGTCACGACTGCGCGGTGAGGTCTGGGTCAAGCCGAAGGGTCTCAAGATCGGTTCTCCGTATTACGCCGCACCGGAACAGGAAGACAGCCCCGAGAAGGCGGACGAGCGGGCCGACCTTTATGCCGTGGGGGTGGTCCTGCATCGTCTGGTCAGCGGATTTTTGCCCGTGGACGGCCTGGCTGATTCGCCCGTCCTTTCCGGAGCGTGGCGGGAATTTTTCACGCGGGCCCTGGCCGATGATCCCGATGCGCGCTTTCAGGATGCAGGCGCCATGCGCGATGCCCTGGCGGTGCTGGAAGCAGATCTGCAAAGACGTTCAAGCAATGACTGCGTGCTGCCGGAGCCTGTCTGTACCGTCATGGGCAGGTTGCGCTCGACGCCGCTGCGCACCGGCGTTGGGCCGCGTCCCTTTGATTTTCTGGACGAGCTGTACCGCCCGCTGGCCTATCACGATGGAGAACTCGAAGAGGTCGCGGACGGATGGCTGGACCGATGCACCGGCCTGCTCTGGGGGCCCGTCTCCCCCTGGCCCATGACCTGGGACGAAGGCATGGCCTCCGCAGCTTCCGGGGCGTCGGGGGGCGAGGCGGCCGAAGGCTGGCGCATGCCCACGGTAGAGGAGCTGGTCTCCTTGCTGCGGCCCGGACTGGCGCTGGATGAGTTTTGTCACAGGCCCTTTGGCGACAGGTACTTATGGCTCTGGACAGGGGATCGGCGCAGTTATACATCGGCCTGGTTCGTCGATGTAGGGGGAGGCGCGGTGCTGGCCCAGGACCGGAGCTGCCGTTTTCATGTCCGGCTGGTCCGGTCCGTGTGAAACAGGGTGGCCGGTGCAATCGTGGGAGGGGAGGGCGAAAAATTTTTCGCCCCTACACCGTCCCAACACGGTGCCTGCACGGTGCCAACACGGTGCCAAGACGGTGCCAACACGGCCCTCCCACACCAATACGGTAACACCGTAGTTGGGCAGACCTACGTGTCTGCCCAACCTCGGTGTAAGGCGAGAGGAACACGTAGGGCCGCATGGAAGAAGGGCGACCACGCAGGGTCGCCCCTACGGTATGTATATACCGAATCGTTGCGACCACGGTATGCATATATCGGATCATGCCGACCATGTGATGACAAATACCAGGGCGCAACATCGTAGGGGCAGACCTACGTGTCTGCCCAACCTCGGTGTAAGGCGAGAGGAACACGCAGGGCCGCATGGAAGAAGGGCGACCACGCAGGGTCGCCCCTACGGTATGCATGTATCGGATCATGGTGGGCGCGGTATGCATGTATCGGATCATGACGGGCATGCGCGATGATGGATTCCAGGGCGTAACGCCGTAGGGGCGAAAAATTTTTCGCCCCTATACCGTCCCAACACGGTGCCTGCACGGTGCCAAGACGGTGCCAACACGGCCCCAACACCGCCCACACCGACACCGCACCACCGTAGGGGCAGACCTGCGTGTCTGCCCAACCTCGGTGTAAGGCGAGAGGAACACGCAGGGTCGCATGGAAGAAGGGCGGCCACGCAGGGCCGCCCCTACGGTATGTATATACCGAATCGTTGCGACCACGGTATGCATATATCGGATCATGCCGACCATGCGATGACGAATACCAGGGCGCAACATCGTAGGGGCAGACCTACGTGTCTGCCCAATCTCGGTGCAAGGACGCAAGGCGCAACACCGTAGGGGCGAAAAATTTTTCGCCCCCCCCCCCCCCCCAATCACGGAGGATAATCGTGGATAATGGTTTTTGGCAGGTTTTTGCGGTGGGGGTGGCCGTGGCCGTGGCGCCGGGGCCGGATTTTTTCATGGTCTTGCGCAACAGCCTCTCCCGTGGCCGTCTGGCAGGGGTCATGACGGCGCTGGGCATTGGGTCGGCCCTGGTTGTGCATGTGGTTTATTCCGTGCTCGGGCTGGCGCTCGTCATCGCCTCCAGCCCGGCCGTGTTCGGTCTGATCCGCATCTGCGGGGCGATATATCTGCTGTACATCGCGGGCAGGTGCCTGTTCGGCAAAAAAGCGGCCATGCCCGACGCCTGTGTCCAGGTGGACGCGGCAGAAGGCAGGGACTCCGTGCTGCGCGGTTGGCGGGAGGGATTCTGGTGCAACCTCTTGAATCCCAAGGCCGCCCTCTTTTTTCTGAGCATCTTTTCCCAGTTCATGACTCCCGCGACGCCCAATTTTCTTCGCTGGGTCTACGGAGCCGAGGTCATCGTCATCGTCACGGCCTGGTTCACGCTGCTTGCGCTCTTTTTATCTACGGGACGCATGCGCGGCATGTACGCGGGCGTGGCGCGCTGGATCGACGGCGGCGTGGGCGTGATTTTCGGAGGGGTCGGGTGCTCGATTTTAGTGCAGGAAGCGAGACGGGTGTTGTAGCGGAATCTTTTTTTCGGGGAAAAAAAATTTGGGCCCGCCAGGATGTCTATGTCCTGGTGGGCCCATTTGCGTTGCCGGGTGTTCAGGATGCAGGCGTCATCCTCTAAGTTTCTTCAGTTCCCGTCTTCTGGCGTGCAGAATTGGCTCCGTGTAGCCGTTGGGCTGTTCGCGACCCTTGAAAATCAGGTCGCAGGCGGCCTGAAAGGCGACACTCGCATCGAAGTCCGGAGCCATGGGCCGATAGGCTGGGTCTCCTTCGTTCTGACGGTCCACCACCGCGGCCATGCGTTCCAGGGTGGCGCGGACCTGTTCCATGCTGCACAGACCGTGGTGCAGCCAGTTGGCCAGGTACTGGCTGGAGATGCGCAGGGTGGCGCGGTCTTCCATCAGGCCCACGTCGGTTATGTCCGGCACCTTGGAACAGCCGATGCCCTGATCGACCCAGCGCACCACGTAGCCCAGGATGCCCTGGCAGTTGTTGTCCAGCTCGCGATGGAGCTCCTCCCCGGAGAGCGCCCGGTCGAGCAGGGGCAGGGTCAGAAGTTCGTTCAGGCTGGATCTCTTCTTGCCCTGCAGTTCCGCCTGGCGGGCAAAGACATCCACCTCGTGGTAATGCATGGCGTGCAGGGTCGCGGCCGTGGGCGATGGCACCCAGGCGCAGTTGGCCCCGGCTAGGGGGTGCCCTTGCTTGGTCTCGACCATCTGCTTCATGCGATCGGGCATGGCCCACATGCCCTTGCCGATCTGGGCCTTTCCGGAAAATCCGCAGGCCAGGCCCGTGTCCACGTTCCAATCCTCATAGGACAGAATCCAGCTGGCATTCTTCATGGCCGCCTTTGGGACCATGGGGCCGGCTTCCATGCTGGTGTGGATTTCGTCGCCGGTGCGGTCCAGGAAGCCGGTGTTGATGAAAATGACCCGGTCCTTGGCCGCGCGAATGCATTCCGCCAGATTGACCGATGTTCTGCGCTCCTCGTCCATGATACCGATCTTCATGGTGTGACGGGGCATGCCCAGCGCGTCCTCCACACGGTCGAAAAGGTCGCAGGCGAAGGCGACTTCCTCGGGACCATGCATCTTGGGTTTGACGATGTAGACGCTGCCCGCGCGGCTGTTGCGCAGGGAGCCGAGTTCCTTGAGGTCGTGCAACGCGACAAGGCCGGTGACCATGGCGTCGAGGATGCCCTCCAGAACTTCGTCGGAACCGAGCAGGACCGCGTCCGTGGTCATGAGATGGCCCACGTTGCGCACCAGTAGAAGGCTGCGGCCGGGCAGGGTCAGGGGGGCGCCGTCCGGAGCCGTGTACGTGCGGTCGGGGTTCAGGCTGCGGCTGACTGTCTTGCCGCCTTTGGGAAAGGAGGCTTTGAGGTCGCCGCGCAGCAGGCCCAGCCAGTTGGCGTATGTCTGGGCCTTGTCCTCCCCGTCGACGGCGGCGATAGAGTCCTCGAAATCGACGATGGTGGTCATGGCCGCTTCCAGGACCACGTCCTTGAGGCCTGCGGGATGGGCCTTGCCCACTGGATGATCGCGGTCGAAATGCAGTTCGATGTGCAGGCCGTTGTTCCTGAAGAGCAGGACACCGGGCGCGAATCCTGCGAAAGCACGTGGATTCAACAGCGATGTCTTGCCGTCCCGCAACTCGGCTTCGACTTCCCGGCCGGAGTCCGTTTGCGTGAGGTGGTATTCCTGAACGTCGGCGTGGCTGCCCCGGCTCAGAGGCAGGACCTTGTCCAGAAAACGGCCCGCGAATTCGACAACCTTGGCCCCGCGCACGGGATTGTATGCTCCGGAGCGCGTCGCGCCGTCGTCCTCGCTGAGCACGTCCGTGCCGTACAGGGCGTCGTAGAGACTGCCCCAGCGGGCGTTGGCGGCGTTCAGGGCGTAGCGTGCGTTGGTGGCAGGCACGACCAGCTGCGGCCCGGCGATGGAGGATATTTCAGGATCGACGCCGCTGGTCCCGATGGTGAAGGGCAAACCCTCCGGTACGATGTAACCAATCTCGCGCAGCAGCTGCTCGTAAGCGACGGCGTCATGGATTTCGTTCTTGTGGCGCTTGTGCCAGGAATCGATGGTGTCCTGCAGATATTGGCGCTTGGCCAGCAGCTCACGGTTGCGGGGTGACAGGTCGTGCAGGATTTTTTCCAGGGCGGCCCAGAACTCCGTGTCCGTCACGCCGGTTCCGGGCGTGGCTTTTTCGCGAATCAGGTCATGAAGGGGCTTTGCGACGTTCAATCCGCCGACAGGGATATGAGTCATGGTCTGCTCCTTGGTTGGAATGGAAATTGGTCCTACCAATATCAGGGCGCAGCCTTTGGGTCAACGCCTCGTGCGCGGATACTCTTGTTGCTGGTCCATAAAGGCGATGGCCATGTTGTCGATTGGCCAGGTCAAAAGACCGCTGTGGGCGATCGGAAATGCCAGGCAATCTTTTTTGTTGGGTATTTGCTCAACCTGCTCTTGAATCGGAAGCGCACGGCGGATACGTGTCGATCATGCACAACAGATTGCAATCGCATTCAACGGGGGATTCATGAAAAGCTATCGCAAGGAACTCTGGTTCCAGGTGCCGACCCGCCGGGCCTTCATCAACATTACGGGCGATGTCGAGCAATGCCTGGCCGAGAGCGGCATAAGGGAAGGGCTCGTGCTCGTGAACGCCATGCACATCACCGCCTCGGTCTTCATCAACGACGACGAGTCCGGTCTGCATCACGACTACGAAAAGTGGCTGGAAAAGCTGGCGCCGCATGAACCGGTCTCGCAGTACCGGCACAATGTGGGCGAGGACAACGCCGACGCGCACATGAAACGGCAGATCATGGGCCGCGAGGTGGTCGTGGCCGTGACCGGCGGGCGTCTCGATTTTGGGACCTGGGAGCGGATCTTCTATGGGGAGTTCGACGGACGCAGGAAAAAGCGGGTGCTGGTCAAGATCATCGGTGAGTGAGGTTCCATTGCGCTTGCACGATACAAAACGCCTTCCGCGGTGGTGATGCGGAAGGCGTTTTCCCGTTTGCGTCGGGGAGGATCAACCCAGATTCGCGGCGGCGAATTCCCAGTTGATCAGCTTTTCCAGCACGGCCTTGACATAGTCGGCCCTGCGATTCTGGTAGTCCAGGTAGTAGGCGTGCTCCCAGACATCGATGGTAAGAAGGGGCTTCAATCCGCTGGTCATGGGCGTGTCAGCGTTCATGGTGTTCATGACCTTGAGCTTGTCGCCGTCAGCCACCAGCCAGGCCCATCCGCTGGCAAAACGTCCGACGGCGGCGGCACTTAGTTCCTTCAGGCAGGTGTCCAGATCGCCGAAGGAATCGTTGATCCTGTTCTTCAGATCGGCGGGAGGCGTTCCTCCGCCCTTGGGAGAGAGGCTCTGCCAGTAAAATGAGTGGTTCCAGGTCTGGGCGGCATTGTTGAAGATGGCGGTCTTGTCCGCCTTGTCGCTCGTTTCGAGGATGATTTTTTCCAGGGACATGTCGGCGAATTCGCTGCCCGCGATAAGTTTGTTCAGATTGTTGAAGTAGCCCTTGTGGTGCTTGCCGTAATGAAAGCCGATGGTCCTGGCGGAAATGACGGGTTCCAGGGCGTTTTCCGCGTAGGGCAACGCCGAAAGTTCGAGGGGGGCTGCCCAGGCGGGACCCCGCAGGCCGCCCAGGGCAAAAAGGAGAGCGGCGCTGGAAGTGGCTGCCAGAAATTTTCGGCGGGTCAAACCGCACGAAGGTTCCAGAAGGGATTTGTTCATGGCTGTACCTCGGATGTGGTGACGTTTTGGGACAAATCGCGTGAATTTCGAATGCCGTGGGAAGTGCTGCCGTCATCTGCGTCGGCATCTCTTCCGGATACGAGTTCACGGGAGACCTGACTTTGCCCGTATCGCGTTTTGTCGGCTCAAGGCAAGCCTGATTGAAATTGATGTCCGAGGGGTGAACGGAATGGGCCCTGAAATGCCGATGGCCGCGCGAGGCGGCCATCGATGGGGCACTGGATGGTGCGGAGGCTAGAAGAAAATCAGGCCCTGGATCAGGCCTATCATCGCGCCCAGGACCGCGCCCACCACTTCGATGAACCGGAATTCCTTGGACATGATGGACATGAGCAGCACTTCGAGCCTTTCCATGGAGAGGTTTTCGATCTTGTCCTGGATGAGCTTCCTGAAATCCAGGGAAGTTTCCAATTCGCTTGTCGCGGTTTCAAGCAGGCCCGGCACGATGCGATCCAGTTCCTTGTCCAGCAGCCCTTTGATCTTTTCCATCATGGGGCCGTCCAGAAACATGGCGATCATGGGATTCAGGGTTCCCAGGCGTTTGGACAGGAATTCGGCGAAGCCGTCCTGGATTCTGTCCTTGAGCTTGGCCGCGAATTCGGGACGGCGCATGACGTTCTGGATGTCGTCGTGGGAGAGAAGCTCGCCCTCGATGACGGCGGCCAGATTCATGGCCAGCGCTTTTTGCCTCTTGGGAAAGATTCCCTGCACCGTCAGGCTACCGATCTGCACCGGGCGGCGCGGGTGAAAGAGCATCTTGATGGCGATGAAGTTGGTGATCCAGCCGATAAAGGCGCAGATCAGGGTCGAAAAGCACAGTTTCAAAAGCATGGGAATCTCCGGATCGCGAATTCAGGCCCGTCGGGACGGGCCACGTTTCTATTCGGCGCTGGGCGGGACCTGCTGGTCCATGGTGCGGGGAATGTCGTTTTTGAGCGTGCTCTTGATCTGGGCGGTGAAGGCCGCAAGACCCTGGATCTGGATGCCGTCCAGCATCTCGGCCTCGGACTCGATCTTGGAGCAGGCCTTGGCGCTGGACCAGATCAGGTGGATGCCCGCAGTCTGCTTCACGCCTGCCGCGTTGGCCAGCTCGATGACGGCCATGGCATTCGAGCGGCGGACCTGTTTCTTGACCTGGGCAGGCAGGGCTGGGACCTTGAGCAGGTCGTTCTTGGTCAAAAACATGTAGGTCAGGCTCATGCTCGGACTGGACATGGCCTGGTTGCGAAAGCCTGCGTCCACGCTCACGCCCTGTTCCTGGGCGGATTTGATCATGTGAAACAGGTCTCCGGCGATGCTCTGGGCGTAGTTCTTTTCTGTCATGGTAACCTCGTGTTGATGGTGCCGGGATTCCAACCGTCCCGGCCCCGGCTCCCTTACACGAGGTCCCGCTGTCAGGCAAGATGCGGGTCAGGCGAAGGTGCGTCCGTCCCAGGCCCATTTGCCGGGTTCCGCATCCTTGAAGACGATGTAGATGCGCGGGCTTTCGATGCCTGCTTGCGTCTGGATCATTTCCGTCAAGTCCCCGGCCAGCTTCCCGATCAACTCGTCCTTGAGTCCGAGGGCGCTCAAGGTCACGTGCGCCACGGGCTCCTCGTTGCCGCCGAAGAACATGGAGACGTCATCGTTGATGATGACCATCATGTAGGTTTCGGCCTTGCAGAGCTCCGTGCAGACACAATCGGAAAGAGAGCGCATGAGCTTGTTCTTGTCCTGGACGCGAATGTTGGTCGTAACTTCAAGGCAGGGCATGTTTCCTTCTCCTCCTGAATTATTGCACCACCCAGACGGTGCAGTCCTTGGCGAGATGCGTGACCTTGGTGGTCACACTGCCGAATAGAAACTCCTCGGCGCGGGACACTCCCCGCCGGCCGATGACCAGGGTCCCGAAATCGCCCTGCTGTTGGACCTGCAGGATGTCGCGGGCAATGGACGTGCCGATGCTGCACTGCTGCGCGGCGGGGTTCACCGGGGACTGGCAATGCGGAACATAGGAAATGGTCACCGCGTCCGGCGCAATGCCCTGTCCGGTCAGGTTGGACTTGGCTTGTTGCAGGAAGGTGCGGATGCGCAGTTCCTGGGCCTGACCGGCCTCGACCCAGGAGGCCTCGTCCGGATACAGGTCGCGGTTGGGCGGACGCTCGATATAGAGGACCGTGATCAAAAAGCCCGTACTGGCTCCGAGCAGTTCGGCGACATAGGTCACGGCACGGGCCGCGTTGTCAGAGGCGTCCACGGCTATGAGAATTTTCTTGGGGTCCATGTTCTCTCCTTAACTGTTGATTCGCCCGCGACGGATTTCGTCGAGGCAGGGCGCAAGGTCTTCAAGCATTTCTCCGACATTGAAATAGAACACTTCGGAGGCGGAGGAAAAGTGCATGAGCACGTTGTTCAACGCATGGGGCACATAGGGATAGACTTTTCGCAGATTGGCCAGACGGTTCTTGAAAAGCATGGAGAAGTCCGCCGCTTCAAAAGAGACATCCGCCTTGCCGTCAAAGTCCGGTCGCGGGATGTTGAAGGTGGTGCAGAATTTCTTGCCGACCAGGAACAGGAGCAGATTGCCAAGGCCAAAGATGTCCAGACCGGAGGGGTTTTCCTGGAATTCGTAGGTGTAGTCGAAATCAATCCACACGTAGTTGCCCGTACCCTGCTCCAGCCAGAGGTGGTCGCGGCGGATGTCGCCATGGTTTTCGCCGTGCTTGTGCAGAAATTCGATGGCGCGGCAGGCTTCGACGAACTTGTCCAGGATGTCCGGCAGCAGTTCGAAGAAATAGGTCCTGTGATCGACCTCCAGACGGTCGACGTGCAGCGAGAGAAGCTCGCCCTTGACCACATCGAGAACACGCACGTTGTTTCCGGCCGCGTCGTCGTGGGAGTAGCCCTGCATGAAACGCATGTCGCCCCTGACCAGATCAAGGATGCGCGCCTCCTTGCGCGGGCTGCGAAAGCATTCGATCTCCATGCTGCCCATGGATACGGGAAAGCGCTCGTAAAAGACCAGCTTCAGGATCTTTCTCTCTCCAGTGGACAGCTCCCGGCAACGCTTGACCCAGTATTTGGGGTCTTCCACACCGAAGCTGCGTTCCTTTTCGTCCCGCAGCACCAGGAAATACCTGCCATCCAGATCGATCACATCGCCGTATGTGATGTTCATGAACTCCGTGGTGTCGGTAAGCAACTGCCCGGCCCGCTTGCGCGGGAAATCCGGGTCGAAGCGGCTGATTATTTCATAGGCATTGGTCATGCGCGTCTCCTGCTTCTTGCTCTAGGCGTGGTTGCGCAACTTGAGTTCCAGGGGATGGGGCCGCAGATACGTTTGGTCCTGAAGGTAGAACTCCTCATATTTGAGCACATAGTGATTGAGCAGGGTCACGGGCACGATGAGCGGCAGGAAGCCGCGAGCGAACTGGTTGATGAGTTCGATCAGTTCCTGCTTTTCGTCCGGTAGCAGGTCGTTCTTGAAATAACCCATGATGTGCTGCAGCACGTTCCTGTGCTTGGGCGGCGTGGCCTTCATGCGCATGGCGGTCATGAGATGCTCGTGGTAGCTCTTGAAGAGTTGCTCCTTGGGCATGGCCTTGCCGCCCGCCACCAGTCTGCCCATGGCCCGGTAGATTTCGGGGCTGTGGGCCAGGAGCTGGAGCTTGTGCCGGGTGTGAAAGGTGATCAGATTGCTCAAGGTCTGGCCGGATTTGATCATGTCGCGGTAGCGGCGCAACACGAAGATGCGGTCGATGAAATTTTCGCGCAGGTGAACGTCGTGCAGGCGTCCCTCCTCTTCGACCGGGAGCAGGGGGAAGTGCTGCATGAACATGCGCGCGAAGATGCCGACGGATTGCCCGGCGAGGTTGCCCGATTCCGAATAGACCTTGACCCTCTCCATGCCGCTGGATGGGGATTTGCTCTTGAAAATGAACCCGCACAAGTTTTCGGATTCCAGTTCAGCCAGACGGCCGGCGGCCCATTCCTGCATGCGCCGGGTGTGGTCGACGCGGGTCTTCTGGGTCAGAAGTCGCGGGGACTCCGGGTCGCCCACCAGACGCAGGGCTTCGCGCGGAATGGGCAGGCCGCATTCCACCTCCGGACAGACCGGAACGTATTCCACATATTCGCCCAGGGTCTTGGTCAGGAAGGGGTCATGCTTGTGCCCTCCGTCGTAGCGGACCTTGTCCCCGAGCAGGCAGCGGCTGACTCCCAGCCGGATGGGTCGGTTCATGATATTCTCCTTGCCGGGCCCGCAAATCCGTGGCGGCATGCGTCGGCTCCGGTTGTTTTTTTAAATATTCCCCAATTGCCGCCTTGCTGTCCAGGATCACGCGAAGATTTTCAAAATCATCATCCAAGACCGATGCGGGTCAGCTTCTGAAAATTGTTGACCAGGCAGTAGCTGTCAACTTTTAGCTCCATGACAGCGCTGTCGGATGCGGCCGCGAAGGCGCTCAGATTCGGGTGCCTTCTTGAAAAGAGATTCACCGCCTTGTGCCTGCGTTCTCCGTCGAGTTCGGTGGCGAATGCGGTCACCGTCAGGGCCTGCGCGTTGGCTGGATCGGACGGATCGTTGCGGGCCGTGCTGACCAAAAAGGAGACATTGGGGTTGGAGCTCATGTTGTCGTATTTCGCGGTTTGGCGCGGGGTTACGATGATCAGGGTCCTCAAGTCATGGGTCGCGGCAAAGGCCATCTGGCTGCACAGGGGTATGTCCATGAAGGAGGTGGCCAGAACTCCGGAGCGCTGTTCGCCAAGGATGGCCTCCAGGGTTTCGCGGATCTGCGGATCGGCGATGGTGGTCTCCACAAAGTTCGGTTGGGTCATCAAAGTCGGCATTGCGAGCCCTCCTTGGGTGGGGTGATGGGTCCGAAAAGAATTTTTCCGCCGATCTTGCGGGCCAGCGCCGTGAGCATGCCCCGAAAGAGCGGCCCATGCACGGGTATGAGAGGGTACCAGTACACGATGCCCCACAATCCCCGGGGTAAAAAGCGGGCTCGCAGGGTCACTCTGGTGCGGCCTGGGCGCTCTTCATCCACATCGAACTGGAGCAGGGCTTCGCCCGGCAGTTTCATTTCGGCCAGCAGGCGAAGGCGGCGATTTTCTTCGACGACCAGCACTCGCCAGAAGTCCAGGGCGTCACCAACGCGCAGTTGATCAGGATCACGCCGTCCGCGCCGCAGACCCGGACCGCCGATGAGCTTGTCGCATATTCCCCGGATTTTCCACATCCAGTTTCCGTACATCCAGCCTTCGTCCCCGCCGAGACGGACAATGGCTTTCCAGACCTGGGACGGGGTGGCGGCCAGGGTCAGGGTGTGCGCCGACTCCAGCACCGTGCCTCCGGCATAGGGCGCGTCGCCGCAGTCTATCCATTCCGGCACGCGTTGCAGGCCGGCGTCGGACCAGCAGGTTTCCACCTCGTGGCGGACCGTGCGGTCGAGCGCCCTGCTGATGGCCTCTTCGCATGTGAGCAGGCGGGCCGGGACAAGCTCCCGGATGCTGTTTTCCCGGCACACAACCTTGTTGCGCAGCCCTTCCGCCAGGGGACGCGACAGGCTGGCGGGAACTGGCGTGACCATCTGGATCCAGTAGGAGGAGAGCTTCGGCGTCAGGACGGGGACCGGTATGATGAGGCGCTGTCGCAGTCCGGCCACGCGGGCGTATATGTCGAAAAGATCGCGGTAGCTCAGAATGTCCGGGCCGCCGATGTCCATGGTGCGCCCAGCCGTCTCGGGATTTTCGAGACACCCGGCCAGGTATTCGAGCACGTTGGTCACGGCGATGGGCTGGCACAGGGACTTGACCCAGGCCGGAGTGATCATGACCGGCAGGCGGTCCACCAGATAACGCAGGATCTCGAAAGAGGCGCTGCCCGAACCGATGATCATGGCCGCCCGCAGCCAGGTCAGGGGGACCGGCCCGCTGCCCAGGATCTCGCCGACTTCCATGCGCGATTTGAGGTGTTCGCTCAAATCCTTGTCCATGTCGCCAAGGCCGCCCAGATAGATGATCCGTTCAAGACCGGCCTCCTTGGCCGCGTCGCGCATGATGATGGCCGCTCGCTTGTCGCGGTCCTCGAAATTCTTCACGCCCGGATACATGGAATGAACCAGATAGTAGGCCGCGTGACATCCGCGCAGGGCCTCTGTCAGCGCGGGCTGGTCCAGGGCGTCGGCCTGGGCCAGTTCCACGTTTTCATGGGCCGCGAAAGGCCTGCACCGCAGCTTCTCCGGATTGCGGCCCACGGCGCGCACTCTCCAGCCCCGCTCAAGCAGGGCCGCGACCAGGCGGCCTCCGATGTAGCCGGTGGCTCCGAGCACGGCGACGGTGCGGTTGTCTTTCATTCCACAACTCCTGATAATGTTTGAGGTTACAGATAGTTCCTTCGCGGCGTCTGGCAACCGTCTTTACTCTCGTTCCAAGGCAACCTAATGTTTCCGAATGGCCCTTCAATATTTCATACTGACGAGGTTTTTATGAATATACATGTATTTCGGGATGGTGGCGAGTTGAAAGATGCCGTGCTGCTCATGTTCCGCTCCGAAGGAAAGGATTGGAGCGAAGCGGATCAGGAACTTGCACGGCTTTTCGGCCTTGATCCAGTGATTTCCTTTTCGGGCAAGGCCGGACGGACCAGGCTCTGCTCCGCGTCTGGCGGGTCGTGCCTGCTTGTGGGACTCGGCAAAGCCGACGATCTTGATCTAGACGGATTTCGCGCTGCCGTGGGCACGGCTGTTCGCGCCGCCGCGAGCCAGGAGCTTTCCTGCCTGGCTGTGGCCTCCGAGCATTTGGATCGGCTGGAGTTGGCCGATGACCTGACGCTGGAGTGCGTCGTGGCCGTACGGCTGGCCAGTTATCGTTTCGTAGCCTTCAAGTCCGATCCCGGCGAAGAGGACTGCCCCCGGAGCCTGGCCGTCTGGAGCAGGGATACGGACATGCAGGGCAAAGTGGCCCGGGCGCTGGCCGTGGCTGAAGGAGTGGCCCTGGCGCGCGATCTGGTCAACACTCCGGCCAACGTGGCCACGCCCGAGCATTTGGCCGGCGTTGCCCGTGACCTTGCCGCCCGGTTCGGGTTCGGCGCGCAGGTCTTCGGTCCCAAAGAGATCATCGAGATGGGCATGGGCTCCTTTGCCTCGGTTTTTCGCGGCAGCGACACCCCGGCCAGGTTCATCGTGCTCGACTCGGCGCCGGGCAGCGAGGCAAGGCCGTTGGTCTTCGTGGGCAAGGGCGTGACTTTCGATACTGGCGGCATCTCGCTCAAGCCGTCCGCGAAAATGCATGAGATGAAAGGGGACATGGCCGGAGCCGCCGCCATTCTGGGCCTGTTCATGGCCTTGGGCCGGGCCGGTGAAAGTCCGAGGCGGGTGATCGGGCTGCTGCCGTGCACGGAGAATGTGCCGGGCAGCAAGGCTACCAAGCCCGGTGACGTGGTCACGGCCATGAACGGCAAGACCATCGAGATCCTGAATACCGATGCCGAGGGCCGCCTCATCCTGGCCGACGCTCTGGCCTACAGCGCGCGCTTCGAGCCCGAGATCCTGGTCGATCTGGCCACCCTGACCGGAGCCTGCCTCGTTGCCCTGGGCACCAAGGTCGCGGCGGTCTTCTCGACCACGGCCGAGCTTGATGGGCGCATTCGCGAAGGCGGCAGCCGCGTGGGCGAGCGTTACTGGCCCATGCCCCTTTGGGCGGAATACGGCGTGCCCCTGAAAGGCGAGGTGGCGGATCTGAAGAATATCGCCACTCGGGAGGGCGGGGCGATCTACGCGGCCATGTTCCTGAAGAACTTCGTGCCCGAAGGCGTGGACTGGGCCCATCTGGACATCGCGGGCCCGGCCTGGACAGATGAGAATATGTCCATTTTCAGGCCCGGAGGAACCGGGTTTGGCGTGCGGACATTGTGGGAGCTGATTGGCGCGTATGCCGGGGAGGAGGGGGAGACGGCGCTTTAGGCGGTGGATGGAGTTAGAGGCGAAGTTGGAGTCGGAGGAAGAGTTGGAGTTGGAGGAAGAGCTTGAGTCGGAGCTGGAGCTTGGTAGGTGGGCGCGTGGCTGGGGTTGGGCGGTGTCGGAACTGGAGCTTGGTAGGTGGGCGCGTGGTCGGGTCTGGCCGGGGACGGAGCGTCGAAACTCCCTCCGCCGGCCTCGTAATGCTTCCCCGCTGCGTGCAGAGAACACCGGCCTTCGCTGCGTACGGTCAAGCAGCGGGGAAACAAACGATGCCAGGCTCGGTCAGACAGTCGACGCCCCGTCCCCGGCCAGACCCGACCACGCTTGGTGTCAGGGCGGAAGGGGGAATGGAGAGAGCGCGGTCATGCCTGCCGTTTGTCCATTTCTGGTAAGTCCGAGTTGCCCACCTCCGCGTCATCCCCGCGAAGGCGGGGATCCAGGCATCTTGGTAAGGCCGAGTAGCTCCACCTCCGCGTCATCCTCGTGCAGGTGGGGCTCCAGGCCTTTTTGGCAGCGCAGCAAAAATTCAGCGGAGCGGAATCTCATGCGGCTTTTCATAGGCATCCCCCTTCCCGGCGAGTACGCGCAAATCATTCGTCAGATTCAAGCGGCCTGGAAAAAGCGCCTGGCCTCTAAGGTGTCGTGGGTGCGGCCGGAACTGGCTCATGTGACGCTCAGGTTTCTGGGCGAAGTGGATGAGGACAAGGTGCCGGTCATTGTCCAGGCAATGCAGGACGCGGCCCGGGGGAGCTTTGCGGCGCAGGGGGGAGCGGGCGGCTTTTTTCCTGCCGTGGGCGCGCCGCGTGTGATCTGGATCGGTTTGCGCCAGGGACGCGAGGAATGCGCGGCGTATTTTGAAAAGCTTGATGGAGGATTGGCGCAGGCCGGATTTTCTGCCGAGCAAAAACCCTTTTCCCCGCATCTGACCGTGGCCCGGGTCAAGGCTGCGGCCCGAAATGATGAGTGGTCCGGTCTGCTCGTCGATTTGAAGAGGGATTGGCCCGCGTTCACGGTGAGCCATGTCGTGCTCTGGCAGAGCATCCTCAAGCCTTCCGGGCCGGAGTATCGAAGAGTGGCGGAAGTAGGACTGGCGGGCCGGAGCTAGCGTCGCTCGAAGATCACCTGGCCCACCCGGTCGATATGTTCGAGCAGTAGCGGTTCCGTGATGGCATCGTAATTCACGACGTCAAAAAAGTAAGGCATTGGCGCTTCCTCGTTGAGAAGGCTGGCCAGCCGGATTGCGGATTCGTAAGCAAGGTTTTTTCCCTTGATGGCCAAGTCTACATCTGAACCGGGTTTGTGCGTGCCTTTGGCCCTTGAACCAAAGAGAATGACCTGATGTATTTCGGGAAGTTGCGTTGCGGCGTGGGCGATCAGCGCCAGGTCGCTCTCCAGCAGGCCAATGCCGGAATGCGCGTTCATGGCTGTTGCCCGATCTTGTCGCGGAAAACCGTATGCAGGGATTTGAGCAGGGGGAAGTAGGCGTTGCGGATTTTTTGTTCCACGATGTTTGCCGTCTGCTCGTTGTAGGTATGTGTGGTCAGGTTGCGGTCTTCCAGGGCGTTTATCCAGGCATGGCCGTCGGCGATGATGCCGGATTGATAGGCCTGCTTGATGGCCTGACGAGGGCTTGTGATCGTAAACCCTTCCGCCTCCTGATAATCCTTGAGCAGTTTCCAGCTTTGTTCGAAAGCCATTTCAAAAAATTGGATGAGTCCCGCCCGTTCGATGATTGTCATTTTTTCGATGGTCATTGCCGATTCCAGCAAGGCAAATGATTTATCGAACTGGTCGAATCTCTGCCGCCAGCGTACATCATGGGTATTCATACCCTGCCCCTCGTAAATGGGCCGGAGTGTCTGCTCCGGCCCGGCAAGTGTTTCTAATTTTTTTCCTCTGAGCGCCCCATCTCGCTTATGGCCGTGGCATAGGCCATGCGCAAGCTTTCAAGGTACTCTGGGTCGGCCTGCCCTTTCCAGGTGGTGACTTCCAGGAAGCGTTTGGGGATCTTCACTCCCATGGGGTCGAAGCCGCCCGCGATCCGGGCCTGCCAGCGCAGCTTCTGGATGGAGGCCGCCGCGTCGTCCAGGCTGTCGGCCAGGTTTCTGCCGCCGAGCACAGTCAGGCATTGGCGCAGGGTGTCCGGGTCATAGACCTTGCGGGCGAAGAGACAGGCCACCATCGAAGTCAGGATCACCCGCTCTCGCTCGTCCTCAAGTAGAAAGGTCAGGGCCTTGTCCACGTCCTTGGGCGCGTTGGACTGGTCGTAGCTGTAGGCTCCGGTGTCCAGGTGCGAGTGCCGAAGGCCCAGGGACTGGGCCACGTAGAAGACCTCTCCGGTGGCGTACCCGGCCATCTCCTGCCCCAGCACGCAGGCGAAATCCTCGCCTCCGTAATGTTTGGCCGCGACCATGGTTCCGGCCGCCAGAAGCTTCCAGAACTCGTTTGCCGCCCCCGCCAGCAGGTGCACGGCTTTGAGATAGCCCCGGACTTCGCCGAAGCGCAGTTCGATCCCGGTCTGTTCCGTCGTGACCACGCCCTTTTCAAGGGCCTCCGTGGCCCAGGCCAGGGCCACGCCGCCGCTCATGACGTCGAGGCCCGCCTTCTCCACCTCGTCCATGACCGTGAGCACGTCCGGTGCATGGGTCAGTCCGAGCATGGAGCCCGTGGCAAAGATGGGCTCGTAGTCGTATCCCACCTGCCGGTAGAGATACTGGTTGTCCTTGTCGAATTTCTCGCGCACGAAGCCGATATGGATGCAACCCACCGGACAACCCGAGCAGGCGGCATTGCGCAGCAGCGTGTCGTCGGCGAAGCGTTCGCCCGTAATGCCTTCGATGCCGGGGTCCGAGGTGGCCTGAAGGTTGCGCCAGGGCAGGGCTTTCAGTTCATTGAGCGCCTCCAGGTTCGAGGCGGTGCCCAGATTGTGGTACTTGCGCATCATGTCCGTGTCCGTGACCTTGCGGAAGATGTCGGCGTACAGGGCCCCATATTCCTTGCCCTCGGGCAGATTCTGGGAGCCGTTGCCCTCGATGGCGATGGCCTTGACGTTCTTGGCCCCCATGACCGCGCCTCCGCCGAGACGACCGAAATGGCGGTAGGTATCGACATTTATGCAGGCCATGGCCGACTTGTTCTCTCCGGCCGGGCCAATACGCATGATGGTTCGGTGTCCGGAGCCCTTGAGGATGCGGCGCAGGAGTTTGCCGGTGGTCAGGGCGTCCTTGCCCCACAGGTAGCCCGCATCCATGAGTTCTATGATGTTGGCACCCAGGTGCAGAACCGTGGGACGCTCGGCGCGGCCGATGATAACCAGGGCGTCCAGTCCCGCGAAGCGCAGGGCCAGGGCGCTGCGGCCGCCCGCGTGGGATTCGGCGTACTGGCCGTGTAGGGGAGAGGTGAAGGCGCAGACGGTCTTGCTTATGAGCGGAAAAAATCCGGTCAGGGGGCCGATGCAGAAAATAAGGGGCTGCCCCGGATCATCCCAGGCCATGCCGGGCTTTGCGTAATCGAGATGAAGTTTGGCGGCCAGACCCGACCCGCCGATGAATGTATCCACGCCGGGCATGGAGCGGATGGTGGATCGGCCCGTGGACAGGTTGACTTCCAGGATCTTGAAGGTGTCAGCTATCATGATTCCACCTCCTGCATTTCCAGACAGTCGTGGGGACAGAATTCCACGCAGTTGCCGCAGTGGATGCAGACATAGGGCCTGCCCTCTCGATCCTGGGCGATGGCGTCCACCGGACAGGCGGCGACGCATTTGCCGCACTGGATGCAGAGTTTCTTCTGCTGGGTGACTCCGCCGCCCTTGCGCTGCTTGAGGCTGCCCGTGGGGCAGGCCACCGCGCAGGGGGCAGGGTTGCAGGCCAGACAGACCTTGGCCAGAAAGCCGGTGGAGAGGCCGCCGGAGGACAGAATGCGGATGCCGGCATTTTCCCAGGACAGGCATTTGTGGACCACGCGGGCGCATGCCAAGGAGCATGAATGGCAACCGATGCATCGGTCCATGCGGGTCGCGACGAGTTGTTTCATAAGTGCTTTCCTGTGAAAGGGGTTCTAAAAAAATAAAGGTATGTGTCTTTGGCGCGATTGTGAAGGGGTGAGTGGGTGGTTTACAAGCCGGGACAAACGTGAAAGCGAGAAGCGGCACAGGAGGTGAACGTGGCGGAACGTGTTTTTTCCATCGTGACCAGACCGGATACGGGACTGGAACTTTTCGAGATCATTCAGGATCATGTCCGCGAACTGCATGGGCGCGGCATGGCCAGAACAGTGGGTTACGAAGTCATGAGCAACGGCCGGGTCATTCTCTTGAAGGTCCGGGGCCCGGAGGAAGATGTCATGCCTTCGGACGAAACCCTGGAGTCCGTGCTGGACGACGCCTTCGTGGCACGGCTTGAAGCCCTGGCCCAGGAATTGGTTGACGGATTTCATGTGCCGTCTTTTGCCCACTGCGCTTCGGAGTCGGGTGAGGATTGATGGCGGGGGATGAGCCCCCTGGTTTGAAAGTGAAGATTTAAGAACGGATTCGGACGGCCCTGATCAGAGCCGTCCGATTTTTTTGAGCTGAATCTCAAGGCACGACAAGGCCGCGGGCGTGATCCCGGAAATGCGTCCGGCCTGACCCAGGGTGCGCGGCTGGATACGGGTCAGTTTTTCCGTGACCTCGCGTGAGAGGCCGGGAATGCCGACGTAATTCATGTCTTCGGGCAGGGCCGTCTGCTCCATCTTTTCAAAGCGGTCCACCAGCTCCTGCTGGCGACGCAGATAGCCTTCGTACTTGGCCTTGATTTCGGCTTCCTCCAGCGCTTCTTCATCAAAATTTTCCAGCTCCGGCCATAGCGGCGCGAGAACCTCGATGGTCAGTTCCGGCTGGCGCAGCAGCTCCTTGAGGCTGACCGACTTTTGCGGGATCGTGCCACCCATGGCCTCGACCAGATCCTTGGTCGCGGCATCGGGGCGGACGCGGATAGATTCCAGTCCGGTCATGATTTCGTTCACGGCCGCCTGCTTGCGGGTGAAACGCTGCCAGCGGCTGTCATCGACGAGGCCAAGCTCGCGTCCGATGGCGGTCAGGCGCTCGTCGGCATTGTCCTCGCGCAGCAGGAGCCTGTGTTCGGCCCGGGAGGTGAACATGCGGTAGGGTTCAAGCGTGCCCTTGGTGACCAGATCGTCCACGAGCACGGCTATGTAGGCCTGGCTGCGGGTCAGGATCAGCTCGGGTTCGCCGCGCAGGGCAAGGACGGCATTTATAGCCGCCCACAGTCCCTGTCCGGCAGCTTCTTCGTAGCCCGATGTGCCGTTGATCTGCCCGGCCATGTACAGGCCGCGCACCAGCTTGGTTTCCAGGGTGGGTTTTAGCTGTGTCGGGGGAACATAATCGTATTCGATGGCGTAGCCGGGCCGGATGATCTGGGCCTTCTCAAGGCCCGGAATGGACGTCACCAGAGCTTTCTGGATGTCCAGCGGCAGGCTCGTGGGGATGCCGTTGGGGTAGACCTCGTGACTGGTCAGGCCTTCGGGCTCGACAAATATCTGGTGCCGGTCCTTCTCGGGGAAACGGGCGATCTTGTCCTCGATGGATGGGCAATAGCGCGCTCCGGTGCCCTTGATGACGCCGGTGAACATGGGCGAGCGGTCGAATCCGGTGCGGATGATCTCGTGGGTGCGCTCCGTGGTGTAGGTCACGAAGCAGGGCAGCTGCCGGAGTTTTATGCCGGGGCTGTCGAAGCTGAAGGGCCGGGGCGGATTGTCTCCGGCCTGTTCCTCCATGACGGAATAATCGATGGACGATTTCAGCAGCCGGGGCACGGTGCCGGTTTTCAGGCGTCCAAGTTCGAAACCCAGTTCGGTAAGTCGTGGCGAGAGGCCGTGGCTTGCCGGATCGCCCTGGCGTCCGCCGCTGAAGCTGTCGAGGCCGACATGAATGAGGCCTTGCAGGAACGTGCCCGTGGTCAAGAGCGCCGCACGGCAGGCAATGGTCTCGCCCAGTGTGGTCACGACGCCCGTGACGCGGCCGTCCTCAACGGTCAGGGACGCAACCGTCTCCTGGCGCACGAAGAGGTTCGGGCAGGTGAAGATGTCCTGCTGCACGACCCGTACGTATTCGGTGCGGTCGATCTGGGCGCGGCTTGAGCGTACGGCGGGCCCCTTGCGGGTGTTCAGGATGCGGAATTGGATTCCGGCTTGATCGGCCCATTTGCCCATCATCCCACCCAGCGCGTCGATCTCCTTGACCATGTGCCCCTTGGCCAGGCCGCCGATGGCCGGATTGCAGGACAAATGTCCGATGCGGTCGGCGTTGATGGTCAAGAGAAGGGTCTGCATGCCCATGTGCGCGGCCGCCATGGCCGCCTCGCAACCGGCATGGCCGGCGCCCACGACAATGACGTCAAAGATATCGGGCACGGTCGGGATGGTCATGTGCTTATGCCTGGTCGTCGAAAAGAAGATGGGCGAACACCCGGGCGTCGGCGATGGTGGCCGTCACCGAACAGTGCTCGTTGGGCTGGTGCGCCGTGTGCATGAGCGTGGACCAGCAGACGGCGGGAAGGCCCCGCTTGCGGAACGCCGCCGCCACGGTGCCGCCGCCGATTCCAATCACGCGCGCTTCAAGCCCGCGTGTCTTCTGAAGCGCGGCGGTCAGCCGTATTACGGCCTCGCAGTCGGCAGGCGTCGCCGGGGCTGCCTGTTCCTTGACCACGGGCGCGAAGGCGATGCGCACGCCCCGCTCAAGTTCCACCTTGTCGCAGATTGTCCGCACTTCCCGCTCGATATCTTCCAGAGGGTAGGTGGGCAGCACTCGGCAGTCGAGATGAAAGACGTCCTGGCCGGGGATGGTGTTTACGTTGGGGACGTTGGCTTCCATCTTCGTCGGAGCAAAGGTGGATATGGGCGGGTCGAAAAGCGGATCGCAGGCGTCGAAGACCGTGTGCAGGCGGTCCAGGGCCAGAATCAGCGCCGAGGCGCCAATCAGCGAATTGACTCCGGCCTCCGGGGTCGAGGCGTGGCACTGCTTGCCCCGGACCGTGAACCTGAGCCAGAGCACGCTTTTTTCGGCGACCTCGATGGCCTGGCCGTCAGGGGTCCCGAAATCCGGGATGACGATCAGATCGTCGGGGGCAAAGACATGCGGATGATGGCGCATGATGTATTCGATGCCATGCGTGTTGCCCGTCTCCTCGTCGGCCGCGAGCAGGATGCCGAGGGACAGGTCCGTTCGCGCCTGGGTCGTTTCAAGGGCGCGCAGCAAAAGGAGCGCGCTGACCATGCCCTGATGGTTGTCCTCCACGCCCCGGCCGTAGATGAGGTCTCCCTCCTGGCGCAGGACAAAAGGATCTCCCTGCCACAGGGACAGGTCCCCGGTGGGTACCACGTCGGTGTGCGCGATGAGCCACAGCGTGCGCGGGCTTTTGCCCGGTCGCCTGATGATCAGGTTCGGGCGGTAGCCGCAGTCGACGTTTTCGTCCGGAGCCTTGATCGTTTCCGTCTGGACACCTTGAAACCGGGCCACATGATCGGCCAGGTACTCGACCTTCATTTTCTCACCCTGCCCCCCATTGGTCGGGCCAAGGGCGGGTATGGCCACAAGGTCGGTCTGCAACCGCAGCAATTCATCGCGGCTGTTTTCCAGGAGTTCTAGCACGGTGCTCAGCATGGTGGCGTCCTTCGGGGTTGTGGATGACTTCAAGAGTCACTTCTGCCCGGAATTTTGAAGAAAAAAAAGGCAGGAAAAACCTGCCTTGTACGAAGTCCGTGATGAAAGGCTTAACGACCTTTGGCTGCGCGCTTGGATGCCTTGAGCGGGTTGACCTTGGCCTTGCCCTTGCCGGGTGCGGTCTTGGTGTGAGTCGAGAAATTGCAGGTTCCCAGTCTCCACTTCGCTGCCGGCTGGGGATATGTACCGCAAAATTTGGCTCCCTCGAATTCTCTGATCCGCTCGCAGCCTTCACACTGTTCCACAATCGGGTGCATTACAACGCCGTTGACCTGAACGCCTTCGTCGGTCTTAACGGCATTACTGAAATCTACTGCCATGAGGCTCCTCCATAATTTTGTCCTGAAATGCTGCCGCGTCTTCGGCCGGTGAAAATAGCGGCTTTACGCTGATCACCGGAAACTCGCTTTATTTTTCGAATCAAACATAAAAGTCAAGCTTTTTTTCCTCCATCGGGAGGCGCCTTCCTTCCTCGGCCCAGACTGCAAGCACCTTTCCAGGTGTGCGTCTTTTTTGGCGCCTTCTGGAAAGGTTGCGTCCAGATGGCATCCAGAAAGCCTGGCATAAAGAAACCAGAGCCTGCGTGAGGCCCTGGTTCCTGGTTTCGCACGTCTGTCTTTTGGCCGTGAATCTACTGGGGCTTCTTGGGATCTTCAAGACTCAGGAAGGACAACTCGTCGTCATCTGACTTGCCCGAGGCCTTTTCCGGGGAATCGGTCCCGAAATCAAGGAGAATCTCTGTCTCCTCGGAAAATGAAGGCTTTTTGGTAGCTGCGGATTTGGAGCGTGGCTCATCATCCAGGGGCGCGAGCATTTCTTCGAGTTCCGGAATGAAAAGATCCTCGCGCTTGGGCTTGCTTGGAGTCGGCACCTGCGGGGCAGGCGGAGCGTCGAAGGAGGCGCTGAAGTCAAGCTCGACCATTTCTTCGGCAGGGAGCGTGTCCAGAAACAGATCATCTTCCGGCTTGGGTGCCGGCGCTTTTTGCACGGGAGTCGCTTCCTTGGCCGGGACCTCGGTCATGGTGAAGTCCAGATCCGGAAAGTTCGAGACATCGATGTCGGAATTCTTTGTGGCGGTCGCGGCGAGTGGCGCGGCCAGATAGTCCCCGGAAGCGGTGCTTGTGTCGTTTGCATGCGCACGAATCTCGGTTTTCTGCGTCATTGCGGAAAAATCGGGCTCGGGCTGTTGTGTGGCGGCTTCCTGCTTCAGCCAGTTGACTCCAGAGGCGGAGATCCAGCTCAGGTAAAGGGCCTTGCGGGATTCTTCCCAGTCTGCTCCGCACTTGGGGCATGCGCTGACGTGGTCGAAGGAATGGAATTTACATTTTTTACAGTACATGATGTGTCCTGAATTGGCGTTGGTTTATGTTTGCGCATACCCCTGTACACTGAAATGCTTCTCTTATGCAAGCAGCCGGGTCATTGATGAAAAATGAAGTTATGCGCATCAGGTTCCGCAAAACTTCTCGGCATGTTGGACAAATTCGAGCAGTCGGCACCCGGGAACAGTTTCTTGCAAAGCGTGTATAAGGTCGTGATATGCACCGTTCGCAGGCGAGAATTGTTCGTGGAAGCACAAAAAAAGGGAGGCGGGAGACTTTCGTTTCCCGCCTCGCGTAAAACCGAGATGACTAAAAACCAGATGCGATGTGATTCCGGTCCGTTCGCTCGGCCTGTTCTGGGCCGGCGGTTGGCATCCATGTTGTCATTGTGACTGGAATAAACGCCTCTACAAGTCTGTTACCTGTGTTACCTTGGGAGTTTCCTTCCAACGCGCCTTTCAACCAACAATTTGTTCTTGGTTTCTGACCAACGCGCCTCTTTCTTCAAAGCGAAAGATGTTCCCTAGGAATGTTTACAGCCGACACGCCTGTGATAGAGGTTTTTTCCTGATTTCCTTCCAACACGCCTCTGCAGTACAGATTTGGTTGTCGGTTTCTTTTGAACGCCACCTTGAGACATCAGAACCATTTTAAATCCACATGATGCAGGTTCTTGATTTGAACTAATACTGCAAAGCAAACAAAAGTCAAGATCTATTTCTTGCGCATTCTGTCGGCCATGACCTTGGTGGCGGCGGCGAAAATGCCGCAGACGATGCCCATGAAGAAGGCCTTGACCGGCTCGTAGCCGAACCAGCTGGCGATCATGCCGATGGAACCGCCGATGATGACTCCGCGCATGATGGCATGACTTGGAGTGTTTTCGTTAGATCTGTCGTTCATTTTTCCTCGTATGTAAGCCTTTTTCAGGCCTTGCTTTTTGCATCCATCATCGCGTGAAGCTGATTCAGGATGCGTTTTTTATAGAATTGGACCACGTCTTCCTTGTTCATGATCATGTCCAGCTGCCTGGTGTGGATGAGTATGTGCCCCAGGATTTCCAGATGATTTTCGATGAATTCCTGGTCGCAGTCGTCCAGTCGGGCGAAAAGCGCGTCTTCGCGCACTCTGGTCCGGAAGTTGAATTCGTCAAGTATTTCTCCGACGAATTTCGCCCTGCGAACCTTGCGCTGGTGATCTGCGGCTCCGCCCTTGAACTGGAAGCGGATGTAATTTTCACGTGACCTTGGCCCGGCCAGGGCCTCCACGGACGTAAAGTGGTAGCCGAACCGCGACTGCAGGTTACAGAAGTGTTTCGAGATCATGAAATAATTTTTTTCCGAGAACTGGGACGCCATGGCCGGCTCCAGGTTCCTGTTGGTCGCGGACTGGAAGAGCACCGACATGAAGCCCTTGCAGTCAATGCACGGGGGCCCTTCCCAGGGATAGGCCACGATCCCGCGCCACAGCGCGAGCATGGGAACGGAGGTGATCTTGTCCAGCGGGATCATCTTGTCGCCGGTATCGCTGACAAATCCGTCCTCGAGATTGATGATCCACCATTGCATGGGCACGATGGTCTTGAGCTGTTTGCTCGATCTTGGAGAAAAATTGTGGTCGCGGCCGAAGCTGAACATCTCCTGCACGGATTTTTCATGGCAGAAGCGGGTGATGTCGTGCAGCGACTTGCAGTTGGCCGGAGTGAAGTCGAGCCCGTCGGGGTCCAGGAGGTTCAGGGGGATGATGTGGCGGTTGAGGCGCTGCAGCGTCTGGAAGACCGGACTTCCTGCCATCATGTTCGGCCGCTGTGGCTTACGGTCCAGGAGGGTTTCCTGGAGTCCGGCGTAGATCGCGCAATTGTCGGCGTCGAGGGTGATTTCCTGTCCGGTTTCAAGGATGCTTGTGGCTGACGGGACGCCGAACAGGCCTGGGACCTTGAATTCCCTTGCCACGTTGGCCAAGTGGCCGGCGACGCTGCCCTGCTCGGTGATGACGCCCTGGCAGCGGTTCAGGACGGCGGCCCACTTGGGCGCGGCCTCCACGCAGACCAGGATGGCGTTGTCGGGCAGCACGAGGATGTCCACATCCTTGCGGACGATATGCACCACGCCGTGGGCTGTACCCGCACTGGCGGTCTGGCCTTCATGAACCAATGGAGTCACCCCCGGGAGCAGTTCCGAAGCCGACTGATCCTGGCGAACTTCCAGCGGTCGTGTCTGCAGGAGGACGAGCCTTCCCTCCGGGGAATAGGCCCATTCGATATCCTGGGGGATGTCGTAGTGTTTTTCTATGCGGACAGCCATGGTCGCGAGGTCCAAGATCTGAGGGTCGCTCAGGGTCGGTTGCTCGCAGAGCGCAGGATCGACCGATACCCGGCAGACGCCTTCAGCAGCCGAACAGACCAGCGATGATTCCTTGCGCGGCACCTTTCTTCCAATAATTCGCGGCTGAGGTTCTTTTTCCACGATGAATTCGTCGGTGGTCGCTGTGCCGTCGACCACGCCTTTGGCAACGCCCCAGGCGGAAGTGATGCGGACATGGGCACCCACGCCGTTTAGCGGGTTGGCCGTGTAGGCGACACCTCCGGCCTGCGAGGTGACCATGCCCAGACATCCGACGCACATCAGCACGTCATCGTCCCGGATGCCGAGCATGTAGCGGTAGGTCATGGCGTGAGCGGAATATTTGCTGGCAATGATTTCCTTGTAGCCGTCGACAAGGCTGTCCCGATCAAGGTTCAGAAGGGATCTGTGCTGGCCGGCAAAGGATGCCCCGGCGCTGTCTTCGCCCAGGGCGCTCGAGCGCAGCGCCACGCGGACATTGGACCCTTCGCGTTCACAGAGTCTGTCGTAGGCTGCGAGAATCGCGCTTTCGAGTTCGGGGGGGATCTCGGCGGCAAGGATCATGCCTCGGATCTTGGCGCACATTTCCAGCAGGGCGATGGGCTGATCCGTCTGTGGTTCTTCGTCCGGTTCGGGTCCTTGGGCGGCCCCGGCCGCGAAATGGGAGGCCATGGGATGGCCGAGTACGAGGCAGTTGATTTCGTCCCAGAGGCCTGAGTGCTGCATGAAAGTCATGTAAGCCTGGGCGGTGATGGCGAATCCGTCAGGGACCGGCACCTGCAGGGCATTGCGGAGTTCACCCAGGTTGGCCATCTTGCCGCCCACGTCGTCGATGTTGCGAGCCGTGATGCGATCCAGGTCCAGAATCAGGTCATTGCGGCGGGCGGTTTGGCGCAGGGAGAGTTCCTTTTGGATATTCTCCTGGATGGAGCGCATGGCGTCCCGCAGCCCGAGATACTTGCCCGGGGCCAGAAACAGGAGGTTTTCAACGATGGAAAAGACCTTGGCCGTGGCTCCGGTGACCCGCGACCTGAGGAAGTGCATGCCGAAATGCCGATGCCCCAGGGCCGCGCTTTCAAGGTCGGTCATGATGTCCAGGGCCGTGTTGTTGGCCGATAGGAGCCGTCGAAAGGCCTGGTATCTGGCCTTGAATACGTCATCCTGTCCGCTGTCCTCCTCTTGCGAGGGTGGGGTATGGGAAAGAAAGTTTCTGACACGCTGCATCAAGCTCATTCGTGCTCCATGCCGGGTGTTCCCGGTGGCTATATTCCGATTGCAGGGAACGTTCGGTCAATTTCCTTTTCTTCTGACACAAAAGAAGCCCGGCCCGCAACGGTCGCGGACAGCCAATTCCGCCGGGGGCGGGATGGGATGTGTTCAGGATCGGAGGAAGGAGTGACCGCCCTTGAAGAATTCATCGACCATCCGGGCGACCTCCTCGTCGTCGTTAAGGGACAGATCGAGGCTGCGGATTGATGCGAGCAGTCGTCCAAGGGTGGTCAGTCGGTCCAGAAAGCGGCTTTCGTCATATTTGCGGATTTCAGCCTTGAGCGCGTCGCCGGTCTGGCTGACGCGGAACCCGAGTCGACGCAGTATGCCGGCCAGAAGCGTGGCGCGACGGACGCGGTACGTGTATTCTGCGGCGCCGCCTTTGAAGGAGAAGGTGATGTAGTTGTCGTTGATAACCGGCCCGACATAGGCGTCCACTGTGGCGAAGTGGTTGCCGAGTCGCCCGCTGAAATTCACGTAACTTTTTGATACGACGGCGTAACTCGCAGCCTCCGGGATGGCGGCGGTCTGGGCGCCGGTCACTTCGGGATGCATCATTCCGGCCAGGAGCGCCTTCAGGGGCTCGCAGAGGAGTTCTTCTTCGCTGACGGTGATGTCGCTATCGCCCGGCACGACGCCATCGCCCAGATCGTACAGAAAAATCTTGAAGGGCAATCCGGTGCGCAGTTCATGGGCAGCGCTCTGCGCGTGCGGGAGTTCGTCCGAAAGTCGGAACATCTCGTGCATGGCCACTTCATGACAGAAGCGGATGATGTCGTGCAGGGTCTGGCATCCTTTTGGTGTGAAGTTCGGCATCAGCGGGTCGACCAGATTCAGAGGAATGATGAACTTCAGCGCCTCCTGCAGGGCCTTGTAGACGGGACTTCCCTTCATGAGGTTGACGGGTCTGCGTTCCGAGAGGATTTCCTGGACCCGGCCTGCGTAGACCACCCCGTTGGTGGCGTCGAGAGTGATTTCCGTGCCGTGGGCAAGAAGATGGGTGGCTCGTCCCACGTCCACGAGCGTCGGGATGCCGAATTCGCGAGCCACGGAAGCCATGTGTCCCGTGGTGCTGCCGATGTCCGTGATGATGCCGGCGACTTTGCCCATGGCGGCCACGTAGGCTGGCGATGTCTGTCTTGCCACCAGGATTGCGCCTTTGGGTATGTCATCGAGAGCGTGGTCGGACTGTACGGAATAGACCATGCCCGAAGCCATCCCAAGGGCCGCCGGCTGGCCGCCGCACAGGAGCGGGGTCCGACCGGGCACGAATTCGCAGCATTCGGCCCGGTCGGTTCCTTCGGCACGCATCAGCGGCCTGGACTGCAGGACGAAGAGTCGGTCTTCGTGGTCGAGGGACCACTCCACGTCCTGGGGCATGCCGTAGTGCGCTTCGAGTCGCAGGCCGTATTCGACCAGAGTCCGGACCTGATCGTCCGACAGACAGGATCGTTTCCGGTCTTCGTCGGGCACGGGCCTTGAGACGATACCGCCTTGGGGCAGAATGGTGAAGGCCGAGGCTTTGTCTCCGGTCTCGGCGGTGATGGCTGTCCGGTCCGAGCGCCGGATGCGCCAGAAGTCAACATGCGAGGATCCGTCGACGACGCTCACTCCGAGTCCCCAGGCGGCGGAGAGAAGCACATCGTCGCTGTGGGCGGAGTTTGGATCAATGGTGTAGAGCACGCCGCTGGCCTTGGCCTGGACCATGTTCAGGACCAGGACGCTCATCATCACGTCCTGTTCCGAATAGCCCTTGGAACGACGATAGAAAACGGCCCGGGCGGTGAAGGCGCTGGCCACCACGGCGCTCCAAGCCCGCGGGAGGGCGAAGGGGGTGGCGCCAAGAACGGTCGCGTGCTGGCCGGCGAAAGAAGCATCGGAATCCTCGCAGACAGCAGATGAACGCACGGCCAGACGCACGTCGGGGCCGAACCGGGACACCATGCCACGAGCCTGCTCCTGCAGTGCCTTGTCCAGGTCGGGGGGCAGGGGCGCGATCATGATTTTTTCGCTGGCTTTGGCGCAGATCCGCTCCAGGGCGCCTATGTCCGTGATGTCGATTCCGGCAAGTTGGTGCCGGAAGGTTTCGAGAAGCCCGGTATGCCCAAGGAAAAGGGCTGCTGCCGAAGCCGTGACGGCGAAGCCCAACGGCGTGGGCAAGCCGACACGGTTGCGGAGCTCGCCGAGGTTCGCGGCCTTGCCGCCCACTTCGTCCAGGTTTTCAAGAGAGATTGCATCGAGTGGCAGGACGAGATCCTGGCCGTCGAATGTCCGCTCGCGCAGGATAGCCTGCAAGGCATCCCGGGCGAGGTCTTGAAGGCTTCGGAAGAGAACGTGGTGCTGGCCTCCTGTCAGCGCGTTCAGGTCTTCGACCAGGGAACATCCTTGTTCGATAAGGCTCTGAATGGTCTGTAGCGAGTCTTCACGGGTGAAAGGCCGGCCTTCGTAGACAAGACGTTCCAGGCCGGCCATTTCTTCGAGGATGAGGTTGTTGCTGGCCAGCAGGCGCTTGAAAAAGCGGAATTTCATCGTTGGGTCGGCTTTTTTTGTAGGGCCCGGCTGATTCGGTTCCTGTTGTCTCATGACGTCGACTCCTGGCTGGCGCACACAGCGTGAGCCTCGGCCGGGCCAATGATTCCACCATGATCCTTTCCGGTCGACTTGTTCTCGTTGACAATCACAAGGAAAGTGCCATTGAAGCGGTGGATGAAAGCCCGGTTGGGGACAGGATGGATATCACTCTGCGGGGTTTGACTTCCGGAGTGAATCGGGCACCGCACATTTCGAAGCCGGTCTTCTCTTGAATTGGCGAGGATTTTTTTTGTTGACTGAAATGAAGGAAAAACATGGACTGCAGTGAGCCAAGGCTGATTGTACAAGGACTGTTCAAAGATCCAATTGATTTTCAGCAGATTCTCGATATGATGTCTAATGGTGTCATTGTGCTTGATCGGGACCGCAGAGTGGTGGCCGTAAACAATGCATTCGAGGTTCTGACGGGTTTTTTGCGCGAGGAGGCCCGTGGTGTTCGTTGTGCTCATATCACCCGCAATTCCGTTTGTAATCACCGCTGCCCCGCATTGTCATCGCCGGATTCCGGACAAAAGAGGTGTCATACCGGAGACATCATCTCCAAGGACCGTGTCAAGATACCCGTTCGGATCACCCTTTCGCCTGTGTATTCTCTGAACGGCGAACACCATGGCTATCTGGAGATCATAGAGGATCTTCGTGTCAATCTATCTTGGGACTGGGAACGTGTCCACCATGAACGGTTCGGTCATCTCGTCGGCAACAGCCCTGAAATCCAGAAGGTCTTTCACATGCTGCCCTTGATCAGCCAGTCGGACTCTTCTGTGCTGATCACGGGCGAGACCGGCACAGGCAAGGATCTTGTGGCCGAAGCGGTTCATCGGTCTTCAGAACGTGCCCGGGGTCCCTTCGTCAAGATAAACTGCGGAGCCTTGCCGGACGCCCTACTTGAGTCGGAGTTGTTCGGTCACGTCAGGGGCGCCTTCACGGGGGCCACGGAGAGCAAAACCGGGTGGGTCAGGCAGGCCGACAACGGAACCTTGTTCCTTGCCGAGGTCGGAGACCTCAACTACAATCTTCAAACAAAACTGCTGTCGTTCCTTGATGACAAGGTGGTCTACCCACTGGGTTGTTCGGAGGGTGTCAAGGTCAATGTCAGAATTATCGCTGCCACATTGAGGAATCTGGAGCAGATGGTCCAGCAGAACACGTTTCGCAGCGATTTGTTTTTTCGCCTTAACGTCATCCGTCTCAATCTTTCCCCTTTGCGGGAGCGGGAGGGGGACATTCTTCTCCTTCTGGATCATTTCTTGCGTTCTTTTTCCCAGCTGTTCAGAAAGAATATCGATGGCTACTCCGACGAGGCGTTGCGGATCCTCATGGATTTTCGATATCCTGGAAATGTCAGAGAGTTGCGAAACATTGTTGAGTATGCGACGAACGTGTGTCAGGGAAATAAGGTACTTCCAGCACATCTTCCGCTTTATGTTCGCGAGGGAAATCCGGCCCATCCACCGGAAACCTTGCCTTGGGGGGTGCCATCTGTCGCCCCTCTCAATATTTCCGCGTCGGACAAATCCATCGAAATGACCTGGAGGGATATGGAGAAGAAGATGATTCTCAAGGCGCTGGCCCAAGCCAAGGGCAAACGAGCAAAAGCTGCTGAAATTCTTGGCTGGGGCAGAAGCACACTCTGGAGAAAGATAAAGGACCACGGACTGGATTCCTGAAATGATGAAAGATGAACGTGGCAGGCAGGTGCTTGTGGTGGTTCAGGACGGACAGGTGGCTCCCCGATTTGATCTGGCTCTTGAGGTCGTCATGTCCCGTGATGACGCGGATTCCGTCAGGACGCTGATTCTGGCGCAGAATTCGGCCGAAAAACTCTGTCACCTCATTCTCGAAAGCGGGATTGACGCAGTCATCTGTGGCGGTATCGAGGAAGAGCACCATCAATTCCTGGCTTGGAAGAAGGTTAAGATCACCGATAACGTCATCGGTCCCATGGAATGGGCTCTGGATCGCTGGAAGGCGGGGCTTTTGAAACCCGGGGATATTTTTGAGCGTTGTGTTGGATGGACTGCGTCAAGTCACGGTGAGTCCTGATCCTCCGTGTGTTTTTGCTGCTGCGGAGAATTGCCTGTACTCGTTGCGTCGGAGTATTCTTTTAAGGCTTTTCGGTATTGGGCGCATCTTTTTCACAGGATGAGCATGTTATGAAGTCAAAAATGAACAAATTTCAGGTGTTTGAACATCCCTCCATGGCTCGCGTGGCGGTCAAGGCCGGCTTTTCATGGCCTGCACTGATCCTGGGAGTGTTCTTTTCCAGCATGGGCTGTATCGTCTGGCTCTTATTCAACAGATTGTGGCGTTTCGCCGCTCTTTGGGCTGCGATTCTCGTTATATTTATTTTTCTTGACAGCACCATAAGAACTTCGATTCATGATACCTCTCTTCAATCGATGTTCCAGGTCGCACTATTCGCTTTATTCTTTCTCTCTTCTCTCGTCCCTGCGTTCAAGGGTAATGCCTGGAAAGCAGGAAAGTTCTCAGCACTTGGGTATTCTCATGTGCGCACTATCCGCGCATCCTCGTCTCACAATGCCATGAAAATGGTGGACCAGGAACCCCAAGTCCCGGCCGAGAAATAAGCGAAAGAGCCTCACCAAATCCATTCTCTTAAGGTGTCCGTTGCGGCTGGTCCTCGACGGACTTCTTGGCGTTCCGGTTGCTTTTACCGGAAATCTGAAAAAATCTTGGCAGGGAGACATTGTCAGGCCAAAATGTGTTTCGTTTTGTTTCGTTTCATAATGTTTCAATATGTCGTTCATTTTGATTTAAAACGTGTTGACACATTTTTCACAAATGATTTAATAAAAAATGGCTTCTCGAAAATAATAAGTGAGAGACATACCCCAAGATTTTTAAGGAGGGATATCGATGGTCACAGAAACAATCGTCCGGGACTTGATGAAGCCATTGGTTGAGTTTCCCCGCATTTCTCAGGATGCGACGTTCGGGGAAGCCGTAGCCGCTTTGGACAAGGCTCGGGCTGACTTTTCAGCCGGTCGGACCAAACAGTTCACTTTGCTGGTGGAGGGTGATCGGGGCAGGATTATAGGAAAAGTATCGCCCATGGATGTTATCCAAGGCTTGGAACCTGGCTACCTCAAAATGATCGATTCCAGCGGACTTCGCTTCAAGGACGTCAATTATGTTGTTGAAACCATGAGGCAGAAGGCTCGGCTTTGGGTAAAACCCTTCGACGACCTGTGTCTGTCAGCCATAACTTTCAAGGTGAAGGAATTCATGCGCGTTCCTTCGGAAAGTACTCGTATCAAGGCCGAAGACTCCCTGGATGCTGCTTTCCATCACTTTCTCTCGGGTCGTCATGACTCTTTGTTTGTTGTTGATGGCGACACGGTTTCGGGGATTCTCGCTTTTTCTGACGTATACCGAGAAGTGTCGAGAAGGATTACTGAAGTTTGCCAGATGAGTCCCGAGTAAACAGGATATGTTTTTCTGCGAGGAGGAATTATATGGCTGAATTAGAGGATAAAGCACCACAACCTCTCAAGATTATACTTGCAAAGGGGGCTACTGCCCTGGTTCTGGGATTGCTGATCATGTTGTTGCCAACCCCGGAGAATCTGACGCCCGAGGGACACCGTCTGCTGGCATTGCTGGTCACCGTGGTCTTTCTTTGGGTCAGTGAGGCCGTACCTATTGGAACAACCGCCCTGTTTGCCGGTGCTGCCCTGATATTGCTGAATATCACCAATGCGGCCAAAGCGTGGGCCCCGTTTGCCAGCCCCGCAGTCATGTTTGTGCTCATGATCATCATGTTCGGTGTGGTCCTGAATGAGGTCGGACTGGCCAGCCGGATCATGTACTATCTGCTCAGGTTCGCCGGGACCAAGGTCAAACGCCTGAGTCTCATACTGGCACTTGGATGTACCATCACGTCTTCGGTTTTTCACGACGCAACCATTACGGTTATTATGGTTTTCGCCTTTGTGCCGGTATTCATGAGCATGGGTTTAAGACCAGGCGAGGGGCATCGTTTGCCCATGTTTTTTATGCTCCTCATACCCCTGGCTGCCTCGGCCGGGGGGTTCGGCACCTTGCTCGGCGGTGGTAGAAATCCGCTTGCGATGGAAATCTTGCAGAAATTCAGTGGCGGGCAGCTCAAGATCGGATTTTTGGAGTACATCATCATCCAGTTTCCTATCTGCATTATCACGGCTGTGGCGACATGGGCCATTCTGTGGATGCTGATGCGTCCCAAAGAGAAGGAGCTTACGGGTGTCAACCTGCCTGACCCCGGTCCCATGAGTTCCGCTGAGCGCGGCGTGCTGATTATTTTTATCATCACATTTGTTCTCTGGTTTGCCGGGGATCTGACCGGTTGGCATTACAGTGTTCCGGCGGCTCTGGCCATTTTGGGCTTTTGCACACCCGGTTGGATCAGCTTCAGAACCATCTGCGACAAATTTCCATGGGAATCCTGGATTGTCTTCGGAGCCGGCGTGTCCCTCGGCGTGGCCATGCTGGACAGCGGCGCTGGACGTTATCTGGCCGAAGTGCTGCTCCCCCTTCTGGACGGACAGAATCAGTTCGTCGTGTATTTCGGCATGGGCTTTTTTGGGTCCTTCCTGTCGAGCATGATGAGCAACTCGGCAGCCGTGGCCCTGATGCTGCCCATCACCCTGCCTATGGCGGAGATGATGAACATGGCTCCACAGACCGTGGCCATGCTTGCGCCCATGACCACGTCCTTCATCATGCTGGTCATTGGTTGTCCTCCCACGATCATAGCCTACAGCACGGGCTATTTCAGTCAGGTTCAATTCATGAAGGTCGCCGTACCATGGTGTATCGCCCTGTTGCTCGTCTGCGTTCTCAGTATGATGGTTTACTGGCCGTTAATCGGTTTTACCGGTTGATTCTTGGGTAAATTCCATGATCCAGCGGGGGCCCTTGAGGCCCCCGCTTCGTTTGTACGCAAGGTTGATACCCGGCAGCGGGGAGTGTATCAGCACTAAACAAATCAAGCTGGAGGATGTATGTCCAATACTCATCACCGGGAAAGCGGCGAATATCCCTGCGGAGGGGAGCCTGAGGAAAAAAGCGATGCGGAACTGCTTTGGGCCAGTCAAAAGCCGTTGCACAATCTGCCCAGGGGAAAAAACACCTGGGATCCCGCATTTATCAAGATCTGGTGGTTTTGGCCCGCCAGCGTGGTCTTCATCATCGTTCTGGCGTTCGTATACCCTCTGATATGGGACTTTTTCAGCAGTAATTGACGTCTGTCTTTGAACGCTTTCTTCCGTCAACCCCAGGCACTTCCGGTTTCAGCAGCCCTCGCCCATTGCACCGAACCTCCCACGACGCACATCATTGACAGGGGAGCGACGTGCATGTTCGTGAAAAGGTGGCGGTGCTTTCCGTCATGAATCTTTGCAGTGTGGAGCGAGGGGAAGTTCGATGGTGACGGTAGTTCCTTTGCCGGGTTCGCTCTTTACGAAAATCTCTCCTCCGATTCGCTGCATGATGCCATGGCAGATGGACAGTCCGAGACCCGCGCCTTTACCGGGAGGCTTGGTGGTGAAGAATGGTTCGAATATTCTGGCCAGGTTTTCTTCCGGGATGCCGAAACCCTCGTCCTGCACCGTTATGATCACGCCGCCGTCTTCGCTCTTGCCTGTCGCAATGGTGATACGGCCTCCTTCAGACATGGCGTCCATTGAGTTGTTGATCAGGTTGAGCAGCAGATGGCGCAGCAGGGTGGATTCCGTGTGTACAACCGGCAGATCCTGGGCCGGAAGATCCACTATTTCGATGTTTCGTTGGGAGTACTCGCGTCGTCGTAACGCAACAATATCCTTGATAATGATGTTAATGTCCACGTCTGTGATGATGCCGTCTGCCTTGCCTCCGAAGCTGAGAAGCTTGTGGGTGATTTCCCGGCACCGACCGATCTGCATGGCGATCTGACGAAGCGATTCACGCAGATCGTTCGTGCCGGGCGCATCCTTCAGGGCGTCATTCTTGAGGACGTCCTGCATCCATCCGGCTTCTTCGCCGATGATGGCCAAAGGGTTGTTGACCTCATGGGCGATGCCGACGCCGAGCTGGCTGATGGCATCAAGCTTCTGGGCTTGAAGGCAATGATCGGCCAGGCTCGCCTGTTCCTCCTCCATTTCTGCCTGAATGCGTCGGATTCTTCCAGCAGCGAAGAAGGCAACTCCGGCGAGGGAGATCAAGCAAACCGTGCCCAAGGCAGCAAATCGTTCCATCCATTTTTTACGGGTCTGGAGGATTTCCCCCTCTTCGCGTTGAGCGATAAGACGCCAGGACGGATTGGATTCAATATGCGTGACGGCGAACCACATGCGTGATCCGTTCCACTCCCGAATATGCGTGCCCGGGGATTGCTCCCTGTTTTGGGCGAGTTGCCCATCTGTCGTGTCCAGTATCCCTCTGTGCATGATCGATCTGGTCTGCAGCGTTCCATCTTGATTGACCAGAAATACCTCGCCCGTGCGCCCGAGACGGACTCTGTCCAACAGGGAACTGAACGCATGCGCATTGGCCGAGAGACATATGATCTGCCGGGATTCGATTCCACCTGCCTTGGCGATCATGAAAAAACGCGGCGTACCATCCGAGGCTTTCTGGACATCAGTGATAATAGGGGCGGGGCGATGTCCGGTGTTTTGAAAAAAGGCTGGCCAGACGCTTGCCGGTACCTGGCCGGGAGACCCGAAAGACGCGAGGGTTTTGCCCTGTTCGTCCAAGACGGTCACGCCGTCCAGCCACTCGTGAGTCGTTTTCATTCTGGTAAAGAAGGAGGCCAGGGCGTCCTGGTTTTTTAAGTCTTGAACCATTGCGAACGCGTCCAGGGTGGACAGTGCGGATTCAAGCCTGAAATGAATTGACCGGGCGTAGGTCTGGGCGTGAAGAAGGATTTCTTCCGATGCAACCCGCCGGCATTCGAGGTCAATGCCGACCAGTGCCATTATGAAAGCGCCTGCAGTCGCCAAAATTACGGGAATGACCGATGCGAAAATAATCGTCCGGCTCAGGCGATTGCGGTGCTGCTGGAGACGTTGGACAAGCATGGACGCTCCTTGGTGGAGGTCGGCCGGGACAGTATCGCAGCGAAACGTGAATCAGAGGGCTTCGCGTGAGGCGCTGCGTCGTCTCGGAGTAGGAAGATCCTGTGTGTCGAATTGTGCAGTGTGCCGAAGGGCAGGTGCACGGGTGATCCGGGCCGGGCAATTGTTCTTTAGCGCCGCTACCCCAAGATCAGGAGTATTTTGGGGGGGCGGTATTTAAGACGCCAATGCAAAAAGTCGCGAAATAACATGAGTGTCATTCCCGCGAAGGCGGGAATCCATTTTTCAAAGGGGATGACGACTTTTTGCAGTGACGTCATTCAATGTGTTGTCGAACAAGCTTAGAACCGGATGTTTTTTTCCATCTTGTCCAGAAGTTCGCGTTCTTCTGCCTTGCGCAGGCGTTCGTCACGCTTCCACTTGACTTTGAAGGCTTCCTGAATCTTGACAACGAGATACTCGTATTCGCAGGGTTTCATGAGGTAATCATATGCACCAAGGCGCATCCCCTCTACAGCAGATGATACATCTCCGTGGCCCGTGAGCATGATCACCTCGATCCCGACATGCTTGCTGCGGATCTCGGAGAGTGTTTCAATGCCGCTGAGACCGGGCATCTGGATGTCGAGAACGACGATGTCGAATTTTTCTGCAGCCAACTTGTCCAGCGCTTCCATGCCGCTGGAAGCGCCGCTCACTTCGTAGCCGGTCTCTTTCAAGCGTTTGGCCAAGGTGTCGCGAAACCGCTCTTCATCGTCAACCAGAAGCAATTTTGGTAATAAATCCATCAGTTCCTCCTCGTGGAAGTTAGCTCGCAGTGGACAGGCAAGCCTTAGATATTTCGCATATGTCAATGAATTGTGAATACAGGAACAATCTCAGCTTTTCAAGCAATTCCCATTGAGAGGCCTGAAATGCTACAATGCTTTGCGTCAAAATGAATCATGCGTGCAAGAAGGTTTTAAGTTGACAGCATAAACATTGTTTTACGGTTTAGTGTTTCGAAGTGTTCATTCAAACGATGAAAACAGGCACGCTTCATATATGCAAGGGGGGACGTGGTCCCCCCTTGTCGTCTTTCCTCTGATGAAGCGTAGAAAAGTTGTGATCCCGAGCGGGGTCATGTCTGGGAATTATTATGTCCAGCGCTTCTGCAACTTGTCCAGCAGTGCTTTTTCCTCGGCCTTGCGCAGTCGCTCGTCACGATCCTTTTTGACCTTGTAGGCCTCCTGGATCTTGACCACGAGATATTCGTATTCGTGCGGCTTCATGAGGTAGTCATAGGCTCCCAGGCGCATGCCTTCCACAGCCGAGGATACATCACCGTGGCCGGTGAGCATGATCACTTCTACTCCAAGGTGTTTGGCACGTATCTCAGCCAGGGTTTCGATGCCGCTCAATCCCGGCATCTGGATGTCGAGAATGGCAACATCGAATTTGTTGTTGTCCAGCATATCCAGTGCTTCCATGCCGCTGGCGGCACCACTGACCTCGTATCCGGTTTCCGTCAATCGTTTGGCCAGTGTCTCGCGAAAACGGTCTTCGTCATCAACGAGGAGCAGTCTTGGTAAATTGTCCATTAATACGACCTCCTTATTCCGTCCGCAGAGCAGATTGTCTGGTGAACGGTCTTTTGTGATTCATTGGGTATCGCTTTTTAACAGTTCGTTGTTCATAGATATACAGCTAATTACCAAGATAGTATTTTCTGTACATACAAGATCTATTGCCCAAATCCGATCATTGGCCAGTAGATCAGCATGCCGCCCACGGCAATTGCCATCAAGGTCAGGCACCAGGGGATGGCCACCTTGCAGAATTCCACCTGATTGAAATAGCCGGTGCTGTAAGCAATGATAGTTGGAGGGCATCCGATGACGAGCATGATGAAGGAGGTACTGATGGGGGAAAGCATGCCCACCGCTTCAACGCTCATGTTCATCAAGCCTGCCATAGGCAGGGTGATGGGCAGGCTCAGCGCTACGGCGGCCGAGTTGCTCATCATACTGGAGAGAAAGGAACCGAACATCCCCATTCCGTAATAGGTGACGAAGACATTGTGGCCCTGCAGCATTGGGAGCATGGATTCGGCCAGATACTGTCCCAGGCCGGACTTGAGCATGGCTGCTCCAAGGGAGACGCCAGAGCCGAAGACGATCCATGATTCCCAGGGGAACTTGTCGCAGATGGTCTTGAAAGAAACCCATCCGGGTGCACAAAAACCGGCCAGGGCCAGAGCCGCGACGACCGTCAGGTGCAGGCCGGTCAGGTCGCCCAGGAACCAGAGCACAAAAGCTGCACCAAAAACCAGGGTGACGCCGATTTCAGCGGTGCTCATCTTGGGCATTTCCTCGATCTTGGCTTCGGCAGGCAGGGACACTTCTTTGGGCCTGAAGATCAGGTAGCAGATCGCCCAAGTGGCGACGGCTGTGAAGAGACACAGGGGGAAGTTGATTATCATGTACTTCACAAACCCGATGTTCAAGGACACGCCGGTGGTTTCCAGGACATACTTGGAGGTGATGTCAACAGCCAGAGGGCATCGACCGCCGCCGAGCAGAGTGCCGAAACCGCCGGCGGATGCGGACAGCGGGATCAGGATAATGAAGAATTTGCTGAGGTTGTTACTCTTCTTCGGGGTGATGCCCATGGCTGCAAAGATGGGCAGAATGGCGAAGAGCATGATGATGGTGATGGTCGCATCATGAAATATCGAAGACAGAATGGTGCTGCTGACGGCGACAAAGAAACTCAACTTCTTGACGTTGGTCCCTGCGACCTTGAGGATGAGGAACAAGAGGCGCTTGGCCAGACCCACCTCGTTCAGGACCACTCCAAACATGATGATCATCATGACGAACATGACGGCCTGATTGGCATATGGAGCCCAGGCGTCGGAGGTCTTTGTGACCTTGAAGGCGATCATGGCCGCCGTGGCCAGTAGGGCTGTGATTCCGATGGGGATGGCTTCGGAAACCCATAGGAAGACAACAGGCAGAAGGATGGCCGCTAGGCGATGACCTTCGACAGGAAGGTTTTCAGGCCTGGGCAGCAACATGATCAAGATGCCGATGCCAAGGGCAATGAGCAGTTTGATGATCATGGTCTTGCCGGACTGAGTCGGACCCTGGGGCTCTTCTTCATGGATGAGGAGTTCGTCGGGGGAAGTATCACGCACGTCTTGCGCACTCATTGAGTATCTCCTTTCTGTATATAATCTGTTAATTTATCGTCTCATCTCGAAACAACATTAAAGGCCGCAAGACTCTTTTATTCTGCGACTGATTTCCCCATACACATCAGAAAAACGTAAAAGACCCACAAGCTTTTTGCCGTCCATGACGAAAAGCGAGTCGTGTTTGAACATGACAAAACGATGGAACGCATTGTTCAGGTTGGCGTTCAGATCTATGATTTGGGACGATTTTGCAGGTTGGATGAAATCCTTGACCAAGACATCCTTGGCGGTTGTGCAGAGGTCATCCAGGGGCTTGGCCCACAAGGTGGTCTGCTCTTTCATGGGCTGGATCACGTAGCTGAACTTTTCAACATACACGCTGCTCTGCTCGTCGACCAGTTTTTCGTAGTCTGGTTCGAGCCCGCGGACCACGTCGAGGGGAGAGAGCTTGCCGACGACCTTGTTTTCACTGTCGGTCACCAGCAGGATGCGCTGTTCGCGCTTTCCGGAAAGGTATTCCTCGTTTGCCCTCTCCAGAGCCATGACCGCTCCTGAGAAAGTGGCCGTGTCCGATATTCTGGGGAATTTGGCTATGGGGACCATGAAATCTTTTACGGATGCTTCCATTATCCATCGCTCCTTGGGGTTGGGCCGGAATTGATGATTGTGCACCATCTTCGCTTCCGACACAGGTTTATTGCCGATTTCAAGTCATCAAATAATCTTGCAAACACTGCGGAGTGAGTAACAATTCCTGTGCCAAGTTTATCTGCGCGATGTACGTTTTTTTATTTAACTATCTGTTTTTAAATAAAATTATTTTGATATAAAATTCACAAAGAGTTTGCGTTTTCAGTTGTGCGGCAATGATATTGCAGAATTTTGCTATAAATTGCCCTTTTTTTTCTTGAACAAAGTATTTCGCAACTGATAATGGGAAGGAAGATTTGCACGATTTGAGGCTGCCCCGGAAAGGGGCGAGAAGATGGAGGGAGCATGGTCAAGCTGAAGATCTTTTTGGAATGGGTGTCCCGGATGCGCCCCGGTGGATCTGTTCCCGCCAGGCGTAAACTCCGAACGCGCCTGCTTGTGACGCTTATCCCCACGTCCCTCATCGTGCTCGCGCTGATGGGGTATGCAACATACTGGGCGTCATCGGAGTTCATCTCCCTCGCCCTTGAACGCAACTCAAGGATTCATGCCGTTTCCACCGCCTATGCGGTGGAAACGTTGCTGGAGCGTTGCAAGCGGCAGCTGCTTTTCGCGGCCCGCAATCCCATGAGCGCGGAGGATACGGCCCGCTATCTAAGGAATATTCGGGAACTCGATGGCCTTGAGTTTGCAGAATTTGGCTTCATGCCCCTGCGTGAAGAAGAGCCTGTTGTTTTTGTGAGTCGCGGGGGGGAAGAACAACTGCTGACGCAGGATGAAGTGGACGGCATCCGGCCCGGACCTGCACTTCTGTATGCGCATGTTCGCGGACTGAAAGTCGGAGACGTGTGGCTTTCGGAGTTCGGTGAGGTGGAGACCCCGTATCCGAGTGCCGACAATCCACGTGAACGAATGTCTCTTGTGGCTTTGCGCATGGTGACTCCCTATGTGGACCCTGATGGAGAATTGAGCGGCTACGTCTATCTTTCCCTGAACGCCCAGATGATCCGCAATGTGCTCTCTCTCTATGAATCGTCCAATTCTCCTGTTTTCGCTTTTTCGCGGAATCCAAAGTTCCAGCGCTATACCTTTTTTTTCGATGTCGGCGGATGGGTGCTTTTCCAATCCGAATCGGAAAATGAAATGGAGGCGCCTTTGCGAACCTTGAATATCCGGACGACCTTGACCGGCACTCTGGGCAGACCCGGTATGCCCGAGGCTTTCCGGCCTTCGGATTGGAACGAAAATTATTGGCGGACCGTCGAGGATGTTCGCAAGGGGCATAAGAACATTATCCGGCCACTCAATCGTGCGGAGTCCGCTTCGGCCTACAGTGATCATTTTCTTGCCTACGCCCCGGTACGCCTGCACTTGAGCCCGGATCAGGACGCCAGAATCATCGGTGGAGTCGCCTATGAGGACCGGAGCGTTCTGGTCGACCTCGCCGGATACCGGCATATTGATGTCATGCTGATCATCAGCGCCATTTCCGTACTGGTTCTGGTGCTGGCCATCGCACTGGTGGCCAGGGGCACCACGCTTGGCCTGCAGGAGCTTGCCTATGCGGTGAAGTCTCTCACGGAAAAGGGAGGAGAGTGGGAGGAGGTACGCCTGATTGAGACGGGCTACGAGGCAGAGATGCTCAAGGATTCGATTAATTCCATGATAAGGACGCTGCAGGCGCAATTCGAAGAAATCAAGTCAAAAGACCTCAAGATCGAGTCCGTGGCTTTGAAAGAGCCGGCGGAGTTGAGCATGGGGTCCACCGTGTCCTTGCTGGACGCGGATTTTCCCGAACTTGTCGGTTCGGGGCCGTACATGAAGCAAATGAAACGCGATATCATCAAGGCCAGCCAGGTCGAAGTGGACGTGCTTATCGAAGGCGAAACCGGTACGGGCAAGCAATTGGCAGCCGAAGCCGTGCATCGCCTGTCATCCCGAAATGGCAAACCTTTCATTTCCATCAATTGCGGGGAACTGGACGAGAATCTTCTGCTTGACTCCCTGTTCGGTCACGTCAAAGGGGCGTTCACGGACGGCAAAGGTGACCGGCGCGGCGCTTTTCTTCAGGCCGATGGCGGGACGCTGTTTCTGGACGAGATTCAGTCCGCATCCATGAAGGTCCAACAAGCCTTGTTGCGAGCGCTGTCTCTACGCAAGATCAAGCCGCTCGGCAGCGACCAGGATGTGGATGTGAACGTACGACTTATTACGGCCACCAATGTCGATTTGAAGGCCCTGATCGGCGCAGTAAAATTCCGCGAGGATCTCTATTACCGGCTCAAAGTCATTACCATCACAACCCCTCCGTTACGGGAGCAACGGCAGAACATTCCGATTTTGGCCATGCACTTCCTGAAAGAGGGGGAACACATGGCTGGAAGATCTGGTCTCGCCCTTTCGCGCGGGGCCCTGAAAGCCCTTATCTCCTATGATTGGCCAGGCAACATCCGTGAACTCAAACATGTGATCATAACGGCGGCCGTGATGTCCGAGGGGCGCGTGATCCAGGCCGAGCAATTGGGCATAAACGGCAAGGCAAGAAATGAGGATGACGCAATCAGCGAGAGTGCGGATCCGTATGTGCGGGAGAATGGGGTCGGTTTTGAAAATTCGTTGGCCGCAAGAACCGACATAAAGAAACAGGACGCAGTGTTGCCTTTGGATCTGAACTCCCGCCAGGTCATCGCATGCGAGTATGTACGTGCGCACGGGAGCATTTCGAGCAAGGATCTGCTCGGTCTTCTCGATGGCGGGATTTCAAAGAGAACCGCGAGCTATGACCTCCAGGACTTGGTCAGCCGCGCCCTGCTGATCAGGGTAGGACGTGGTCCCTCGACACGCTACGTGTGGCCCATGGGCGGCGATTCGGTCTGAGCGGTATCGCTGTTGCGCCCTCCTCCGGGGTCGGCTATGGATGATCCGCTAGGTTGAATAAAGGGTCATTTCACTGGTTGTATACGGAAGCATTCCTCAGGAGCACGTATGTCTGTATTTGGGCTCAAGGATCTCGGGACAAAGATTGCCATCACGGCCTTGGGTTTTTCGCTCATTCCGCTTATCGTTCTGGGTGTGACCATGTACTCCATGTTCGCGTCGGCCTACCATACCAAAGTCCGCTCCAATCTGGTGACTCTGGCCGAAAACAAACGCCAGGGAATCGATCTCTTTTTGCGTGAACAGATTTCCCAGTTGCGCACCCTTGCCTACTCCCACTCCATTGAAGACCTCTCCTCCCAGGAGAAGCTTGAGCAGATTCTGAACACGATGCAGCTGAGTTCCCGCACGTTTATCGATTTGGGACTCATTAACGAGGAGGGGGTGCACGTCAGCTATTCCGGCCCATACAATCTCTCTGATGTGAATTACAAAAACGAGAAATGGTTCAACCAGGTAATGGTCCGAAAGATCTTCGTTTCAGACGTGTTTGAGGGCTTTCGGGGCTTCCCTCACATGATCATTGCCGTAAAGAAACAGGAAAAAGGCAAGGTCTGGATTTTGCGGGCCACCATTGACTCGGATATTTTTGATTCTTTGGTGCGCTGGCTGCAGCTCGGGGATCTTGGTGACGCCTACCTGGTGAATCGCGACGGCGAATTACAGACAAAACCAAGGTTCGGAAACAAAAGCCAGGAAATCTACACGGCGTTTCTTGGCAGCCCATTTTCCGGGGCCAAAGTTGCTGAATTCGAGTCCGAGAGAAAGAAAGTGTTCGTCGGAGGGATTTGGCTTGAGCAGAAAAACTGGCTTCTCGTAATCGAGGAGGACATGCGCGGAGAACTCCAGCCCCTCTTTGAGACCCAGACGGCGACATGGGCCGTGGTGGGTGGGGGCATCATTTTCATCATAGTCGGCACCCTTATGATCACGCGCATGATCGTCGCACAGCAAGAGCGCAGTGACAGGGAGCAGGCGCAACTCAACGAGGAGCTGATCCAGTCCAGCAAGATGGCGGCGCTGGGAAAGCTGGCCGCTGGCGTGGCGCATGAAGTCAACAACCCTCTGGCCGTTATCCGCGAAAAGGCGGGCTGGATGCGGGATTTGCTGGAGGAAGAGGACGTGAAGGCGAGTCCGAATTTTCAGGAATTCGGGGATGCCGTGGATAAAATCGAGCATCATGTCGAACGGGCGGGAAAGGTCGTGCACCGCATGCTGGGTTTTGCACGGCGAATGGAACCAGTCTGCAACGATCTCTATATAAACGATGTGCTCAAGCAGACGAGCGCTTTTCTGGACAATGAAATCCGGTTCCGAAACATCCAGCTCATCTGGGAACTGGCTCAGGATCTGCCGACTATTCAATCCGATGCCGCCCAGATTCAGCAAGTGTTTCTCAATCTCCTCAACAACGCCATCGATGCCATAGATCGTAACGGCAATATCACGGTGTCCACAGGTTACGAGGATGAATCGGATATGGTACACATCAGCATACGTGACGATGGTCCGGGCATGGACAAGGAGGTCCAGCGGCGCATTTTCGATCCGTTCTTCACGACCAAGAGAGTAGGGGAGGGAACGGGGCTTGGACTTTCCATCAGTTACTCCATAATCAATAAATTGGGCGGTATCATCCGCTTCGACAGCGAAGTCGGCCACGGTACCGAATTTACAATCCTTTTGCCGGTGAAACATCATGACAGAAAGGAATAATTCGCAGATTGTGACTGTACATGCTGGCCCGTCGGTGCTTGTGGTCGATGACGAGCAGGATTTTGTTGAAACCCTGGTCAAGCGCATGGAGCGCAGGGGGTTCAAGGTCGCGGGAGTGGGTGGCGGGCAGGAGGCGCTGCTGCTGCTTGGCAAAGAGCATTTCGATGTGGTCATCCTTGATGTGATGATGCCGGGAATCGACGGGATCGAGACCTTGCGCGAGATCAAGCTCGCATGGCCCAAGATCCAGGTCATTCTGCTCTCGGGGCACGGCGGCGAGGAAATGGGGCTGCGTGGAATGGCCTACGGGGCCTATTCCTATCTGCTCAAGCCCGTAGCCTTGAAGACAATAGTGGAGACAACATACACGGCGTTTGAAGAGGCTGGGGTTCGGTAGCGGGAAGACATGCGTCAGTACACAAGACAGACCATAAAGCGGAATTTTTTCGCGGCCATGCTACTGGCTCCTTTCATTCCCGTGCTGCTGGCACTTGGGACGGGTGGATATCTTTTCTGGAATCATGTGCAGCAGGGCGCGCTCAGCAGATTGACGCTCCTTTCAACAGGCAGCGCCCGAGTCGTCGACCTTTTTCTGGATGATTTCCTGGGTGACTTGACGATGGCCCAGGTCCATCTGTCCGAACATCCCGATTCCAACGGGTTGCGTACTGTTTTTGACAGACTTTCCGTCAAGCACAAGCGGCTTGTCGATGTCGCCCTGGTCGATCCAGACGGGCTGGTGAAGGCTTATGTGGGGCCCAGCGTTTACACGGGCACGCACATCGTCCCAGGACAATGGCTGGATGAGGCGCTGCAAAGGGGTAGCAGCGTAAGTGGCGTCATCTCCGGGCAGATGGGTCTGCCTCACTGCATTGTGGCGCTGCGGTTAACCTCCGGCGATGAGCCGCTCATCCTGCGCGCTTCCCTTGATTTGGAAATTTTTGCCCAGATGCTCATGGATGTACGTGGCGGGGCAACCGAACTGTTTCTCGTCAACCGGGAAGGTGAAGTCATTGCCGGAAGTGGCGGACAGATTCTGACCAGAGAGCGCGGGCTGGTTGAACATGTCTTCATGGAAAGAGTCGGGACGGCATTCCACGACTCGCCTTCCGACACGGCATATTCGAGCGTTGTCCTGCGTCATGGCGGTTGGATTCTGGCTGCACGCAAACATATGGGCGCGATTTTCAGCGCCACTGATTCGACGGCCCTTTTTTTGGGGATGTCTCTGCTGTCCGCAGGCATTGTTGTCTTCCTGTCTTCGCTTTACCTGACCGGCTACGTCGAAAAAATGCTGCGGCAGCGTGACGAGGAGCGTGAGGTGCTGCGAGAACAGCTCTATCGTGCCGGACGGCTGGCCGAGCTTGGAGAGATGGCTGCTGGATTTGCACATGAGATCAACAACCCCCTGCAGATCATGAAAAGCGACCAGGCCTACATGGAGATGCTGTTGCAGGATTTCCGGGACAGGGCCGCGTCGGACGCCGATTTTTTGGGCGACGTGAACGAGATGGCTGCGAGCATCAATCAGCTCAAGCTTCAGATCGACCGTTGTGCGCGGATCACCCATTCGATTTTGAGTTTCGGCCGGGCGGGAAACTCCGAGGCGCAAAACATCGATCTTGGCAAGTTCATTCCTGAAGTTCTGACCATGATCCAAAAAAAGATTCAACTGAGCAATATCGCCCTGCATGTCGACATGCCTGATTCACGCCTGCTTGTGCATGTCGATCCTGCCCGTTTGCAGCAGGTTCTTCTGAATCTGCTCAACAACGCCATGTACGCCGTCAGTGAGGTTTCCAATATCAGGCCCGGAGAGATCGTACTCTCATGTTCGGCCGAGGGGGCCGACCAGGTGCGTGTCGAGATCAGGGATAATGGGAGCGGGATCGGCGTGGATCAGCAGAAGCTTATTTTTACGCCCTTCTATACCACCAAGCCCGCCGGAAGCGGTACCGGTCTTGGGTTGTCATTGTGCCATGGCATAGTGGAGAGCATGAAGGGGGTTCTGGATTTTACCAGCGTGAAGGGGCAGGGGTCGGCTTTTTTTCTCCTCTTGCCCAGGGTTACATCTTCCACGGATTGACGGAACGAGGTGCGTCCGCCCTGCCGGTCTCTTTCATCAAGGCCCGGTCTGTCATGTGTATGCGAGCTTACTAAGAGGTGACTATGGATGATACATTGCGAGTCCTGCTTGTCGATGATGAGGAAAGCTATCTGGAAACCGCGGCCAAGATATTCAGGCGCAAGGGCATTGACGTGGAGCTTTGCTCAATTGGCAGGGACGTGGTGGGAATTCTCATGGAAAAGAAGTGTCAGGTGGTCGTGCTTGACCTGAAGATGCCCGGAATGACGGGGCAGGAAGTGCTCCGGGAAATCAAGGGCAGCCTGCCGGCCGTGCAGGTGATCATTCTCACCGGTCACGCCACTTCGGATGATGCAGCCATCTGCCTGACCAGTGGCGCTTTTGATTTTTTGATCAAGCCAATTGAAATGAGTCACCTTCTCGACAGGATCAAGACGGCTTACGATATGTGGAAACTTTCTTCGGACAATTGATTTTCAAAGGGAAGAGACAAGGAGATTCGCCGTGGGTAGACCGCATATTGTCATTGTTGATGATGAAGCTCGTTTTCGGGAAACGATGGCAAAAATTCTGGAACACAGAGGCTTTGTGGTCAGCTTGGTCGAAAGCGGGGATCAGGCTTTGGAATTTCTGGAAACCGCCAATCCCGACGTTGTGCTGCTTGACGTGAGAATGCCGGGACTGAGCGGAGACGAGGCCTTGCCGCGAATTTTGGGCATGAAGCCCACGGCCAGGGTCATCATCCTCACCGGGCACTGCGAGGAGCGGGCCGCGCGCAGGGCTTTTAAGGCCGGTGCGTTTGACTATCTGTGCAAACCCTGTGACATTGATGTCCTTGTGGTTCGCATCCTCGACGCGGTCCGTTCACAGATCGGTATCCAGGAACGGGAGCGGACCATCGCCGAGCTTATGATCCCCATCGACGAGTACACCTGCGTGCAGGCGTCGAGCACGGTCAGGGAGGGCATAGAGCGCCTCAAGATCGCGGCGGAAAATTTCATTTCCACAGGTTTGATCATGGAGTGCGGTCATCGGGCAGTTTTGGTTTTCGAGGGGGAAGAGCTGGTGGGCGTGCTGAACATGCGCAATCTGATCGAGGCGCTCCGGCCGGACTATATTTCCGCAGCGCACGGCGCGACCAACCATGGTGTGAAATACTCGGGAATTTTCTGGCAGGGGCTTTTCAACATCCGGGTTCGCGATCTTGAGTCCAAATGTGTGCGCGACATCATGAACCCAAGGCCGCCTGTGGTGGACAGTGACGCCAACCTGATGCAGGTGGCCGATCTTTTGAGTGCGGAAAACCGTCGCCGGGTGGCCGTCAAGCGGGACGGCAGGATCGTGGGTGTCGTGCGTGAGCAGGAGCTTTTCCACGAAATAGCCCGGCTGGTCCTGCATCGTCCCTAGACGTTCTTTTGCCGGATTGACCTTCAAGCCTTGGCGGCTTCGATGATGGCCCGCATGAAGGCCGGGAGATCATCGGGCGTGCGGCTGGTGATCATGTTCTTGTCGATGACGACCTCATGATCCTGCCATTTGGCCCCGGCGTTGACCAGATCTTCCTTGATGGCGAAAAAGGAAGTCACCGTGCGCCCCTTGAGGATGCCCGCCGAGACGAGCACCCAGCCCGCATGGCAGATGGCCGCGACGATCTTGCCCTGCTGGTCGAAGGCCCTGACCAGGCTGACGGTGTTCTGATCCCTACGCATGTGGTCGGGGGCGTATCCGCCCGGGACGATGATCCCCGCGAAGTCGGCCACCTTGATGTCCGCCGGAGCCTTTTCGGATTTGGCGGGCGTTCCGTATTTGCCTTCATAGCTTTGTCCGGCCTTGCCCGAGACCACAACGACCTGCGCTCCGGCTTCCTTGAGCCTGAAGTAGGGATACCAGAATTCATGGTCGTTGAATTGCGTTTCAACCAGAAGCACGAATTTCTTTCCAGTCAGTTCCATCATGCCCTCCGTGAAGTTTTGATTGTCATCCCTTGCTCCTGCCCGCTCAAAGCTTGGACAGGCAGGAGTGCGAAGTCAATTTGTCTTTTGCTCAGGGCAGGCTTTTCGCCCTGACGCAGTTCCGGCCGTCGTGCTTTGCCTGATAGAGCAGCTTGTCCGCCTCTTCCAGGAGCAGGGCGCGGTCGCACTGCGCGATATCGTTGCAGGTCACCGCACCGATGGACACGGTGAGGTAATCGGCGACCGAGGAATCCCGATGTTCGAGATGCAATTTTTTCAGGGCGTCGCGGATATTTTCCGCCAGGTGCAGGCAACCCGTCTCGCTTGTGTCCGGGAGCAGGATGATGAATTCCTCGCCCCCGAAGCGGGCCAGAAAGTCGGCGGGGCGGCCAAGCGAGGACTGAAGAACCCGGGCTACGGCCTTGAGGCAGTCGTCACCGGCCATGTGGCCATAGAGGTCATTGTAGTTCTTGAAGTGGTCGATATCGATGAAAAGTAGGGACAGGGGTGATTTTGTGCGCAGGGCCCTGGTCCACTCATGAGTATAAATTTCGTCGAACCTGCGCCTGTTGGGGATGTTGGTCAGTCCGTCCAGGGTGGACAGGTTTTCGAGCAGGTCTCGATTTCTCTTGAGCTCCAGATGATTACGTATCCGGGCGCGAATGATCGGGGGGCTGAAGGGCTTGCGTATGTAGTCCACGGCACCAAGTTCGAGCCCCTTGGCCTCTTCGCTGGTTTCCCATTTGGCGGTCAGAAAAACGACTGGAATGTTGTGGGTCTTTTCGTCCTTTTTTAGTTCTGCGCAAACTTCAAAACCATCCAGACCGGGCATGACGATATCCATGAGGATGAGGTCCGGCTGGGGCTCGGCGCGAGCCATATCCAGAGCCATTTCTCCCGTGGTGGCATAGGTGAGATCATGCTCGTCGCCCAGGACTATTTCGAGGGCTTTGATGTTGACGGGTTCGTCGTCAACGATCAAGATCGTGTTTTTGCTCGGAAAAGGGGATTCGATAATTACTCCTCCGGGTTTTTCGTGTGTCAAACGTACATGATCGGCTAGGACATCGTTTTAGATCTATTCGGGTTCCTAAGCATCTTCGGTCGATCATGCAACAAGGACCCATGGGCGTCGCAAAAAAATCATGTGCGCGTGCCTCAGGCAAGGTGCTCGCGGACGTGCGGATTGCCATGGCGTGAAGTCTGAAGGTGACTGCAAAACGTCGCGCGCGAGACTGTGCGTCGTTTCTCGCACTCGACGTTCATTTATATTGAAGTATCTAGGCTGGCCGGCTCCCCTTGTTCAAGGGTTTTTTTGGAACGACGTCGACCTGGATAAAAACTGTCTTAAAAAAAGGGATTGCAGATGGATACAGTAGGCGGGATGATTTTCGAGCAGGGCAGGAAGATTCAGCTCTTTCATACGGACGCAACCGGTAGGGTAACACTGGCGTCCCTGTGCCGATTTGCCCAGGAAAGCGCGGGAGGGCATGCCGAGCGCCTTGGGGTTGGCATGGAGCGGCTGGCTGGAAAGAACATGGCCTGGGTGCTGCGCGAACAGGCCATGCACGTGACGCGATACCCCGGACTGGGAGAGGTGTTGCGGATCACGACCTGGCCGACACGGGCCGAAAGGATTCTCTGCCATCGCGATTACCGCATCCTGGACGAAAGCGGGCAACTGGTCGCCCGGGGCACCAGTGCCTGGCTCGGGCTGGATCTTGCGACAAGACGTCCATGCAAGGCCGAGTCCTTTTTTCATCTGCCGGCCGAGGCCATGCTGGCGCCGGTCTTTGAGCGGCCCCTGCCGGAATTGCAGGCACCCTTGGATGGTTGTCCCTCGGACATCCGCACTGTCCGCGCAAGTGACATGGATGCCCTGGGGCATATGAACAACCTGCGTTATTTGGACTGGATCATGGACCATCTGGGCCTTTTCGGCATGAAAACGCCTTTTGGCCAAGTGCGCATTCGTCACGCGCGGGAGGTCAGGGATGGGGACAAGGTCGAGGTTCGGCACGGCTTGACGGAAGACGGCGAGGTGCTTTTGCAGATGCGTCGGCTTGATGGCGGACGGGAAGTCTGTCTTGCGCGCCTGGGCCTGAGGCCGTCGGAGCAGATTGCGCAGCAATGATCCTCGCGGGTCAGGACATGGCCCGGTATGTCGGTGGCAGGCGCTGTGCGCGAAGGGAGTGTCGGAACAAAAATCCGGCTCCCCGGACTATGGATTGGGCGTGGGGGGCTGCTCCAGGCTTGCGGACTGAACGGGCTCTTCGAGTTGTGCCATGTAAGCGGCCACGGCGGCCTTGAAGGCAGGCATATCCTTGCTTGCGATGGGGTCGGCCGGCATGGTCTTGAGTTTCAAGGGGTTGATGAGCTTGCCGTTTTGCCTCATGCGGAAGTCAAGATGCGGGCCCGTTGCGTAACCTGTGCTGCCGACATAGCCGATGGTCTGGCCCTGCTTCACCTTGGCGCCTTTCTTGGAAGCCTTGGCGAATTTGCTCATGTGATTGTAGATGGTCTCATAGCCGTTGCTGTGGATCACGCGCACGAAACGGCCCTGGGACTTGTTGGAGCCCACCTGCGCGATAATTCCGTCGGCGACCGTGCTGATCGGTGTTCCGGTGGGCGCGGCGTAATCGATGCCCTGATGCGGACGTCTGTATTTCAGGATGGGGTGCATGCGGCTCATGGAATAGCCGGAAGAGATGCGAGTGAAGGGCAGCGGAGACTTGAGGAACGCCTTGCGTAGCGGACGTCCTTTTTCGTCGTAGTAGGCCGTGTTGCCTTTCTTGTCCGTATATTGATAGGCGCGGTAGGTCTGCCCCTGGTTGGTGAAGCTGGCCGCCATGAGTTGCCCGTAGCCGACGAATTTGCCTTCCCTGAATTTTTTCTCGACGATGACCCTAAAAGAGTCCCCGGTGCGCAGGTCTCGCGTGAAGTCCACGTCATAGGCGAAAACGTTGCCCAGCCTGATGGCCAGTTCCTCGCTTTCACCGGCGGAGGTCACCGCTCCGAACAGACTGCTTTCAACCATTCCCGAAACGTTCTTTGTTTCCATCTCGTAGGGAATGGCTTCGCGCCGGAATTCATAGCCGGAATCGGTCAGGGAAACCACCAGGCGTTCGTTGGAATCGATTTCATATTCCAGGCCGACCAGGGCCTTGTTGGAATAGATCATGGTCCAGGGCTGGCCTGCCCTGAGGCTGTCCAGGGGATAGAAATCCTTGCTTTCGTTGCACAGGGAATAGATCTCGGAGAGTCCGAGGTGTCCTTCCAGGAGGGTCGAAGGAGTATCGCCGCGCTTTATCGTGTCGCTCATGCGAGTGATTTCAGGCTCCCGTGGGGCGCATGCCTCGGGCAGTTCCTCGCTCTCCTGCTCCTGTTCGGCGAATGCTCCGTCGTCTTTGATGTCCTGGTATTCGTGGCGGGTGGCGATGCCTTGAGCGCTCCAGTCGATGCTGGACTGCGTTTCGTTGGGGGAGAGGAAGTTGAAAAAAATGGCGGCCCCGATAAGCAGCGCGCCCAGGAAGGCGAAGAAGGGCATGGTCAGCCTGGAAGGCGCGGATTTGCGCTTCAGGGACAGGTTGGCAGGCCGGTGGATTTTATGTCGATTCTTTTTTGTCATACGTCCATATGCGGTTTAAGCGATGGCCCAGATGATGCGTCGATCGGCGGTGCACGGCCACACCCGGGCTTAGCGAGGAATTGATGGGCCCTCATAGCCGTGTAAGACGTCAAGCTCAAGCACTTGTTTCCCGCAAGGATGCTTCCGGGAGTTGCCAATGCTTGGCCGATTTGACGCGGGCTTGATGCCTGAATGCTTGATGCGCCCGGCGAAGAGTCGCTCGGGCCGCCCGAAACCGACTTTTCTAGCGGAGAATTTTTTAGCCGGGGACTTCGTCGCTGACGCCGCCGAGCATCTCAATGCCCATTTCGAAACAGTCGGAAGACTGTTCTGGTCGGACCAAGCACCAACGTACGCGTCCCACCCGTTTTCCGATCCCGGTCACTTTGTTGCCGAGGGCACTCCCCTGCACATCCACCTTGACGTATTGTCCTGCACCAAGCGGTATGTTCGTTTCGAGCAGGAGCCCGTTGTAGCAGTAGTTGAGAACCCGCGAGGGGCGCTTGGCGGGATTGTTCGCGGCAGGGAGCATGTCGCAAGGTTCCAGACATGCGAATCGTGGCCATTTTCTTTTTTCAAGCATGGTTTGCTCCTGCACCGTCCGAGAGGATGGTGAAAAGGTGTCCGGGAGATTGATTCCCGATATACCTTGCCGGGGCAAAAGGCCACTTGGAAAACGGAGGAAGTTCCCGGCTAGCGGGCTTTTAGGCCGTAAATGACAAAATCGACGATATCGTCGAACAGGCCGTCGTCCCCGTAGGGGGTCAAGAGGCCGTGTCGGATGCCGCCGACTAGGTTGCAGAAAACGACGACCGAGGTTTTGTGAGGGTCGAGATCGCGGATGCTGCCGTCCCGTACCCCGCGTTTCACGCACTCTTCGAGAATTTCGTAGAGTTCCGAGAAGTTGCGGATCATCACGTCCTTGTCTTCGACGGTCTTCAGATCGCTGAACGGCGAGCAGCGTACCAGGACCATGAAATCCTGACGGGGATTGCGGGCGAAGTCGAAATAGGTCTTGGCGAAAATGCGGACCGCTTCAAGGCCATTGGGGACGCCTTGCAGGTTGGTGCGCATGGTCTGGACGAGTTCATGTACGACATCGAGACCGGCCGTGAGGAAGAGTTTTTCCTTGTTGCCGAAATGATGGGTCAGAAGCCCGAGGGCCACGCCGGCCCGTTCCGAGATTTTCTTGAACGTCGTTTCCGAATAACCGTGTTCGCTGAACAGTTCCTTGGCAGCCTTGAGCAGCAGTTCTTTTTTTGTCGGTCCCATAGCCATGATGGTTTTTCTCGTGCGTCTGATGGTGGGTAACGAAATAGGGTGATCCGAAGCTTTGAAAAATGTCCTCCCCGGCGGACAGTGGAGAACGCGAAGGCGAAAAATCAGGCTAACTCTTTAAATTGAATACCCAATCAATATGCGTGGTCTTGTTTTTTGTCAACGAGGCTCGGGATTTCGCATAAATTGACAAACAACGCTCTGATCTTGAATAAGAAGCGTCCACCGTCGACGAGGAGCAATGAATGAATGCCTTGAAATACTGGTCCGGATACATGCTGTCGGCCCTGCGCGCCCGTCTTTACGGATTGCGGCCGGGCAGGAGATCCTTGGTCAAGAACGACCGGGTTCGCAACAGCCCCCTTTATGACGATGTCTGCGCCTGGCAAAAGGCGCAGATGGAGTCCATGACGTTTGAAAACGACCGCCCCACCAAGGAGCTCAAGGGCACAGTGGACCTGTCGCTCATGCGTCGCATCCACCGACGCACCCTGCTTGAGATCAGGCACGAGCTCGGAGATCTCTGGCGTCCTTCGTCGGTAACCATGAACGAGGGACGCGGGATCAGCCTGGATCAGTCCATAGCCATCATGCACCGGTTGCGTGACGCCGGTTTTCCCGACGATTCACTCGGCGTGGTTTCGGTTGAGTTCGCGGGCAGAAGGCACTCCTTTGCCATTGTCCAGGATCGTACGGACGATTTCTGGATGCTGGACAACGGAAAATTTTCCTACTGTCCGGTACGCGGAAGTGTTTTTCTGGCCGTGCGCAAGGATGTGCATGTGCTCATCGGATTCAATTTTTTTGATGTCTGGAACTACTGAACCGGCTTTGCAACACGCCGGAAGGAAGGGATAAAATGAAAATCATGCCTACCGAGGCCGCACAGGCCGTGCATTTTGATTCGGAAGCCGCCAGGGGGGTGACGGGCAGGGTGGTCATCGGGCGAATCGACGGCGCAAACAATTTCTGCATGCGCCGCTTTGATCTTGCGCCGGGCGGACATACCCCGCGCCATGCCCACGCCTGGGAGCACGAGATCTTTTTTCACGCAGGCGAAGGCGAGGTGTACCACGACGGTCAATGGACCCGCGTCGTTCCGGGAGACGCGGTCTTCGTGCCCGGGGACCAGGAGCATCAAATCCGCAACGCCGGAGACTCCGCGCTGACATTCATCTGTCTGGTTCCCGCCGGAGCGCCTGAAATCTAAAGAGGTCCGCGATGTTGGCCCACGCCCGGAAATACGCCTATCTTTCCATTGGCGCCTCGCTTTTGACCATGGCCCTGAAATTCGGGGCGTTTTTCCTGACCGGGTCGGTGGGGCTTTTTTCCGATGCCGTGGAGTCCGTGGTCAATCTGACCGCAGGACTCATTGCGCTCATGGCCATTATCCTGGCGTATCGTCCGGCCGATCAGAGCCATGCCTACGGGCATGGCAAGGTCGAGTATTTTTCCAGCGGCATGGAAGGCATATTGATCTGTATCGCGGCGCTAGGTATCGCCTACGCCTCGGTGCAGCGTTTTTTGCATCCGCAGGAGCTGCATTTCCTGGGAACGGGCATTGTCGTGGCCACCTTGGCCGGCGTCGTCAATTTCGCAGTGGCCAGGATAATGCTCCGGGCCGCCCGCGAATACGACAGCATCGTGCTTGAGGCCGACGCAAGGCACCTGCTGACCGATGTCTGGACATCGGCCGGACTGGTGGCCGCCCTGGCGGTCATGCATTTCGCGCCGCCGTCCTGGCAGATACTTGATCCGATTCTGGGTCTCGTCATGTCCGTCAACATCGTCTGGACCGGACTGAGCCTGGTTCGCAAGTCGGTCGCGGGGCTCATGGACGTCGGTCTGCCCGCGGATGAAGTTGCCCTGATCACGGATGCCATAAGGCGCATCGGCGGGATCGAATCGGGATTTCACGCTCTGCGCACACGCAAATCCGGAGTCGTCAGATTCGTGGATTTTCATCTGCTCGTGCCCGGAGCCATGACGGTGCAGCAGTCGCACGACCTGTGCTGCGAGATCGAGGAAGCCATAAAGGCAGCCCTGCCGGGCAGCCAGACCACCATCCATGTGGAGCCCCGCGAGGACTATGCCTCGTTTGACGGCTGGAAGGTGGGAGGTCTCTGCGACAGGTCCGCCTGCAAAAAAGGCAGGCAGGATTGAACGTAGTACGCGGCGGGGCTTTGAAGTCCCGGCGAACGTCCGTGATGGAGGTTTTGATGTTGAAAAAATTGGTGGTGCTGGTCTGTCTGGCGGCCTTTTTGGGCGTCGGGTGTTCGACCGTGGGTGAAGTGACCGGCAAGACGGTCAAGGGCGTTGAAAACGCAGCCGACGATTTCAAGGAAGGTTATCGCAAGGGCAAGAGCGAGTGAGGGCTCGGCGGTGTGCGGCTGCTTCGGGTTGAAGTCACGCCCGCACGGCCTTGAAGATGAGCTTTTTTACCTTTTTTGGCGAATGATCCAGGCATGTTGCCCTGCTTGGCGGGCATGAGTGCGCCATGTGATATTCGCTTCGTTTCAGGGGCCTGCTGCTCCCGGGAAACCATTTGGCCGGGACACGGCAAAGAGTTTGCCAAATTGGGGAGAGCCGTATATTTTTATGCTCCTTTATTGGAGACCATTTTCTGGAGGGAAGAATGAGCAATCCGGTGGTCCTGGTGGACACGACCAAAGGAGAATTTCTGGTTGAACTGTTCGCGGACAAGGCGCCGCTGACCGTGGCCAATTTTTTGGGTTATGTGGACGATGATTTCTATGTAGGCACCCTGTTTCACCGGGTCGTGAAAGGGTTCATGGTTCAGGGCGGTGGACTCGACAACATGATGCGCGAAAAGCCTACCCGGCCGCCTGTCGCCAATGAGGCCGCAAACGGCCTCAAGAATGTCGAAGGCACCGTGGCCATGGCTCGCACCGCCGATCCGCACAGCGCCTGCGCCCAGTTTTTTATTAACACGGTCGATAACCCGGACCTTGATCATCAGGGAGAGGACGAGTTCGGCTATTGCGTTTTCGGTCAGGTCATTGACGGGATGGATGTGGTCAAGAAAATTGAAAAAGTCCGGGTCAAGGCCCAGGGCGATCACGAACACGCACCCGCCGATCAGGTGTCCATTAACTCCATTACCCGTTTCGAATGACGGTTTACGGTGAAGTAAGGTAGTCAATCATGAGTGAAGATTTTGCCGAGCTGTTCGCATCCTATGAATCCCAGCGCAAGACAGCCCTCAAGGCAGGGGACAAGATTTCCGGTACAGTGATTTCCATTGGTCAGAAGGCCGCTTTCATTGATTGCGGAGCGGCCGTGGACGGTATCGTGGACCGCGAGGAATTGCTGAACGACGACGGAGAGCTGAGTGTCGCCGAGGGCGATACGCTGGAACTTTACGTGGTGGGCGTGACCGACGACAGCGTGCGTTTGTCCAAGGCACTGACCGGCATCGGCGGCCTCAATATGCTCGAAGACGCCTATAACAGCGGCGTGCCGGTGGAAGGGAAAGTGCGCGAGCAGATCAAGGGCGGCTTTCATGTAGAGGTATTGAAGCATCGTGCCTTCTGTCCTGTTTCCCAGATCGATGCGCGCTACGTCGCGACCCCCGAGGATTATGTCGGGCAGACTCTGCAGTTTCGGATCACCAAGGTTTCCGAGAACGGACGCAACATCGTCGTGTCCCGCCGGGCCTTGCTCGAAGAGGAGCAGAAGCAGGCCAGCGCCAGCTTTTTCGAGACGGTCAGCGAAGGCGACATCGTCGAGGGTACGGTCACCCGCCTGGCCGCTTTCGGAGCCTTTGTGGAGCTGGTTCCGGGCGTGGAAGGGCTGGTGCATATTTCCGAGATTTCCTGGGCCAGAATCCAGAGCCCCGAGGAGATCCTGAGCATGGGCGACAAGGTGCGGGTCAAGTATCTGGGCACAAGCGCGGGTAAGAAGCCCGGCGAGACCCGTCTGTCCCTGTCCATCAAGCAGGCGCAGGATGATCCCTGGAAGACCGTGGGCGATCGCTTCAAGGATGGCGACAAGGTCACCGGCAAGGTGGTCAAGCTCATGGATTTTGGCGCCTTCGTGGAGATCGCTCCCGGCATCGAAGGACTGGTTCACGTCAGCGAGATGAGCTACGCCAAGCGTATCAACAAGCCCGGCGACGTGGTCCAGGTCGGCGACATGGTCGCGGCCGTGATCAAGCAGGTCGATGTGGAGAAGCAGCGCATTTCGCTCAGCATGCGTGACGCCGAAGGTGATCCGTGGCTCAATGTGGCCGAGAAATATCCCGTGGGCCAGGCCGTGCAGGGCACCGTGGAGAAACGCCAGCAGTTCGGTCTCTTCATTTCCCTGGAGCCGGGCGTGACCGGACTTCTGCCCCAGTCGGTCATGTCCCGGGCTGACGGCGAGATCAAATACGACAAGCTGGCTCCCGGCGATACCGTGGTGGTCAGCATCGAGAGCGTGAACACCCGTGAGCGCAAGATCAGCCTTGGAACCGGCAAGAAAGAGGAAGTGTCGGACTGGAAGGGTTACAAGCCCCAATCTTCAGGAGCCGACATGGGCTCTTTGGGTAGCGCCCTGGCCGAGGCTCTGAAGAAGAAAAGCTAGGCTTTTTGACGAGAGTAGACTCGTTCACCTTAAATTCAATGGAGGCTTCTATGGCCATGGAACGATGGGAATGTCCGTGCGGCTATGTTTATGATCCGGCGGAAGGCGACGCGGAAAACAACATTCCGGCCGGCACCGCTTTCGAGGATCTGCCCGAGGATTGGGTCTGCCCCAAGTGCGGCGCGGAAAAAGAGTTTTTCGACAAGATGGATTGATGCCGGATTGTCCTCGGTTTTGTGGGGAGCAGGAAGTGATTCCGCTCCCTTTTTTTCGTTTCCGGGCGCTTGCCCGTGTTGCAAGGGGAGGCTTACGATGGATGAGGTGTTGAAGCACAAGGCGGCAAGTTGCTGGGAACGCTACACGGCCAGCGATGACAGGGCTGCCATGGATCTTTTGGCCAGCGAGTTCCTTGACTTTCTGACCCGGTGCAAGACCGAACGCGAAACCATCGCCTGGGTGGCGGAGCAGGCTGCGGCCCGCGGATTTTCCGATGACTTGCGTCAGGATCTGGTCATCCTGCCTTTTCGTTCCAAGGCCGCCATCCTGGCGCGGCGGGGCACGAAGCCCCTGGCCGAGGGCCTGCGCCTGATCACGGCCCACGCCGACACCCCGCATCTGGACCTCAAACAGCATCCGTTGCACGAGGAATGTCAGGTCGCGCTCATGAAGACGCATTATTACGGCGGCCTCAAGAAATATCAGTGGCTGGCCAGGCCGTTGGCGCTGCACGGCACCATCGTGGACATGGACGGCCGGGTCATTCCGGTCTGCATCGGCGAGGACGAGGCTGACCCGGTCTTCACGGTTCTGGACCTGCTGCCGCATCTGGCCCGCAAGCAGCGCGAGGAAACAGTGGAGAAGGCTTTCGTGGCCGAGAAGCTCAATATCGCCATCGGCCATGAACCGGCCGAGACCGACGAGGAAGCCAAGGTCCGGCAGCGTGTGCTGGAGCTTCTTTACGGGCGTTACGCCATTCGCGAGGAAGACCTTTACAGCGCCGAGTTGCAGATTGTGCCCTCGGGCAAGGCCCGGTTCGTGGGCCTCGACCGCGCGCTTCTCGGCGGATACGGTCAGGACGATCGGCTGTGCGTGTTCGCGGCCTTCAAGGCCTTCATGGACGCGCCAAGCGGGGATCACACCCAGATTCTGCTGTTGTGGGACAAGGAGGAGATCGGCTCCGACGGAGCGACTGGCGCCAAATCCCGTTTCATGGAATACGCCTTGGAAGACATCCTCGATGCCTGGGAGCCGGGCACCCGGCTGCGTCACGTACTGGGCCGGACCAAGGCCGTGTCCGCCGACGTGCATTGCCCCATGGACCCGGACTATCAGGATGTGCATGACAAATATAACGCCTCCCTGCTCGGGTATGGCCCGGTCTTTTCCAAATTTACCGGCCATGGCGGCAAATACGGAGCCAGCGAGGCCGACTGCGAATACGTGGCCTGGTTCAGGAAGCTGCTGAGCGCAGAGAACATCCCCTGGCAGATGGCCGAGATGGGCAAGGTGGACGAGGGCGGGGGCGGCACGGTGGCCAAGGAGCTGGCGGTTTACGGCATGGAGATCATCGATTTCGGTCCCGGAGTCCTGTCCATGCACAGCCCCTTCGAGATCAGCTCCAAGGCCGATCTCTTGGCCACGGTACACGCCTACAACGCTTTTTACCGCAGTTAGCAGGCCGCCCCAAAATCAAATAATTCGCAGGCTGCTGAAAAATGGTGAGATGCAAGGAAACGAAAAAATCCAGGACGCGCGGTGTATTGTGACATACATAAGCGGTCTGGATTTTTTCGCTGACGCCGCAGATCGCCGTTTTTCAGCGGCCTGCTAGGAGAGACGCATGCCTGTCATCATGGGTACGGCCGGACATATCGACCACGGCAAGACGAGCCTCATCAAGGCCTTGACCGGCATCAATTGCGACCGGCTGGCCGAGGAGCAGAAGCGCGGCATCACCATTGAGCTCGGCTTCGCCTACCTGGACCTGACCCCCGAGGTGCGCCTTGGCATCATCGACGTGCCGGGCCACGAACGCTTCGTGAAGAACATGGTCTCCGGTGCGGCGGGCATCGATTTTGTGCTTCTGGTCATCGCCGCCGACGAAGGCATCATGCCCCAGACCCGGGAGCACCTTGAAATCTGTTCGCTCCTTGGCATCCGGGCCGGGCTTGTGGCCCTGACCAAGACGGACATGGTCGAGGAAGACTGGCTTGAACTGGTGCACGAGGAGGTTCAGACGTATCTTGCCGGATCATTTCTGGAAGGCGCGCCTATTGTCCCGGTTTCGGCCCATACGGGCGTGGGGCTGGAAGAGCTTAAAGGCTATGTCGCTGAACTGTCCTCGACCTTTGCCCCGGACCGGCGTTCGGATCTGTTCCGTCTGCCCGTGGACCGCGTCTTCACCATGAAAGGCCATGGCACGGTCGTGACCGGTACCTCCATTTCCGGTGCCTTGCGTCTGGGCGAGGAGATCGAGATCGTTCCGTCCGGGCACCGCTCCAAGGTGCGCGGTCTGCAGGTGCATGGCACGGCGGCCGAAGTGGCCAGGGCCGGTGAGCGCACCGCAGTCAACCTCTATGGATTGGAGGTGGCGGAGCTTGAGCGCGGCGAAGTGCTGGCGCATCCCCAGACCCTTTTTCCGTCGCCGGTCTGGGATGTGGAGATGACCTGCCTGTCGTCTTCGCCCAACCCTTTGAAGCACCGTACGGAAGTCCATTTTCATCACGGCTCGCGCGAGATCCTGGCCAAGCTCTTCTTTCTCGACCGGGACAAGCTCGAACCCGGCGAGACGGCGGTCTGTCAGGTCCGCTTTCCGCGTCCACTGCCCGGCGTTTACGGGGATCGTTGCATCGTGCGTTCGTTTTCGCCCCTTCAGACCGTGGCCGGCGGGCGGATCATCAATCCCCTGGGTCGCAAGGTTCGCCGTCATTCCAAGGATATGGAAACCCTGTCCAGCCTGGGCGCCGCCACGGGCGAAGAGCTTCTTCTGGCTCAGTTGCGGCTGGCCGGGCGCGGCGGGCTGACCGTGGCTGAGCTGCGCATCATGACCGACATGGAGTCCAAGCTCCTGGATAAGACCTTGCAGATTTTGGGCGGCAAACAGCTGGCCTTCCAGTTCGACCGCGACGACAAACGCTTCGTGGGCGCGGACGTGCTTGACGGTCTGGCCGGGGCCTGCCTTGAATACCTGGGCGAATACCATCGCCGCGAGCCCATGCGTCAGGGCCTGTCACGGGCCGAGCTGATTTCCGGATTCGGTCGGGGTATGCACCCGAAGCTGGTGCACTTTCTGGTTGAGCGGCTGGTCAAATCAGGACAGGTGCTGCTCGAAGCCGACATCTTGCGCCTGCCCGGACACGTGGTCTCCCTGGCCTCGGATCAGTCGGGTCTGCGCACGCTCATGGAGACGACTTATGTACAGGCGGGATTCATGCCGCCGACAACCAAGGCTTTTCTGGAGGAAAACGGGCTGACCGCCAAGGATGTAGCGCAGATGTTCCGGCTGCTCATGGAAGAGGGCGTGCTCATCAAGGTCAGTGAGGAATTTTATTACGCCAAGTCGGCCATGGACGAAATCATCGGTCGCGTGCGGAGCTTCTTCGAATCCAACCAGGAGATGGGCCCCCAAGATTTTCGCGATCTGACAGAGTTGACGCGCAAATTCGCCATCCCGGTGCTCGAGTACCTGGACAAGGAAAAGATCACCATGCGTATTGGGGACAAGAGGCAGATTCGCAAAAGATAGGGGCGACTTGTCGGGTGTTCTTGGTGAAGGCACGAATTTTCGCGGCAGCGGGAATTGGTGCCTTTTGTTTTTTATCGAGGGATCGTGTCAGGATGCCGCGTTCCGTCGCGGACCGGGCAAGGTCTGCCGGAACTCCCTCGCGGGCCTCGTAATGCTTCCCGACCTTGAGCTTCGGGCAGGAAGCAGCGCGTTGTGCGCGGCACGGCCGAGAAGCAAACGATGCTTGGCTCGGTCAAACAGCCGACAGCTCTTACCCGGCCCACGCCAGAACGCTTGAGCTGGTGCGAACGGGTGTGAAGAAAGAAATATGTGAATGGGGTGCAGGGGGCGAGTCCCCTGCCCGCCGGAGGCATGGCTTTCGCCGGGATACGCGTTCCGGCGCGGACCGGGCAAGGTCTGCCGGAACTCCCTCGCGGGCCTCGTAATGCTTCCCGACCTTGAGCTTTGGGCAGGGAGCAGCGCGTTGTTCGTCTTACGGCCGGGAAGCAAACGATGCCAAGCTCGGTCAAACAGCCGACAACCCTTGCCCGGCCCACGCCGGAACGCTTGAGCTGGTGCGAACGGGTGTGAAGAAAGAAATATGTGAATGGGGTGCAGGGGGCGAGTCCCCTGCCCGCCGGAGGCATGCCTTTATCTTGGTGTCATGGCCTTCTTTGTTTTGGCGGTGGGCATGGCTGTGGCCGGGTCTTCGGGCCATGGGTGTTTGGGGTAGCGTCCGCGCATTTCGGCGCGGACGAGGGGGTAGGCGTTTTTCCAGAACGAGGGCAAGTCACGGGTGACTTGCAGGGGGCGGCCGGCTGGTGAGAGCAGGTGCAGGACCAGGGGGTGGCGTCCGTCTGCCAGGGTGGGTGTGGTGGCGCAGCCGAACATTTCCTGCAATTTGACCGGGAGGATAGGCCCGGATTCGGGGCTGTAGTCGATCTTGCGTTTCGCCCCTGTAGGGACGGTCATGAATTCGGGTGCAAGGCGATCCAGTTCACGCAACTTCTTCCATCCGACCAACGCCTTGAGCGCCTGAAACAGCTCCATCTTGCTCAGATCCGTACCGGAGCGTGCGCCAGTTGCGAAGGGCCCGAGCCAAGCCTCGATATCGCGAAGCAATGCGTCATCGGACATGTCCGGCCATCCCTCTGGATCCAGGCCGCGTAGAAACATGATCCGATCCCGCAGGTTTGTGCATTCGTCATTCCAGTTCAGGCGCGACAGATCCTTTTGTCCCTGCAGCAGTGCCTTGGTCACAGTTTCCGGATCGGCCGCGAGATTCTCCTCCTTCACGCAGAGCGCATCGAGCATGGTCCTGCGCAGGCTGATCACGCGGTCCTTGGCCAAGTCCAGCCATACTTCCTCGATGACGCGCAGCTGGTCGCCAAAATGCATTTCCAATTCACCCAGCGAAACCGGGGCAGACTGCCAGATTTTTGCTCCGGCCGCGTCTCCGTCCAGATCGGCAATGGCCAGAAATTCGTGTCCTGTCAGGACGTTTGGTCCAGGCCACACGGCCTTGCGGCCGCTGGCCAGACGATAGGTTCCGTCCTCCTGGCGGCGGGCGATGCGGTCCGGGTAAGCCAGTGCGGTGAGGATTCCGGCGGCTTCCGGGTCGGGCTGTTCCAGTTTGACCGAGGCCAGCCTGGCGATCTGTTCCATACTGGCGCGCAGGGTGTCTTTGCGTGAAAGGGGATTGGGATGAGTGCGCAGCGTATCGCGCAGGTCCGAGGAACCGCGCATGCTCCGGCCCGGTTCACCCAGGATTGCGGCCAGATAGGCGGCGGTTGGGGCGAGGCTGTGTTTTTTGGCCGTGAGCACCATATGTCCAAGGCGCGGATGCAGGGGCAGGAGCGCCATTTCACGGCCGTGGGGGGTGATGCGTCCCTTGTCGTCCACTGCCTCCAGGCTTTGCAACAGATGCAGGGCGCTCTTGTAATGCCCGGCCGGGGGCGGCGTGAGCCAGGACAGGGCACCGGGGTCGGTGGCGCCCCACAGGGCCAGGTCGAGTACCAGCGAGGCTAGGTCGGCTTCCAGCATCTCCGGAGCGGGGAAGGGCTTGCGGCTGATCTCGTCGGCCTGGTCCCAGATGCGGAAACAGATGCCGGGTTCAGTACGTCCGGCCCGGCCTCGGCGCTGGGTCACGGTGGCCAGGGAGGCAGGTTCCGTGACCAGAACCGTCATGGAACTCTTGGGATCGAAGCGCGGCAATCGGGCCAGACCGCTGTCGACGACGATGCGCACTCCTTCGATGGTCAGAGATGTCTCGGCGATGGCCGTGGCCAGGACGATCTTGCGCGTGCCGGGCATCGGGGGAGCTATGGCCTTGTCCTGTTCGATGGCGGTCAGGGCGCCGAGCAGGGGGTGAATTTCGACTCCGGCTCCGGGGTTTTCGAGCAGTTCCGCAGTGCGCCTGATTTCACGGGCTCCGGGCAGGAAGGCCAGTATGCTCCCCTGCTCCGTGGCCAGGGCATGACGAATGGCCCTGGCCATGCGTTCTTCAAGAAAACGCCCGGACAGACGCAGATAACGGGTTTCCACTTCATGTGGCTGTCCTGGGCAGCTTAGGATTCTGCATGGCTCAAGGAGTTCGGCCACGGCCGCAGCGTCCAGTGTGGCGGACATGACCACCAGTCGCAGGTCCGGGCGCAGTGCGTCCCGAATCTCAAGGCATAGGGCCAGGCCAAGGTCGGCCTGCAGGCTGCGCTCGTGGTACTCGTCGAAAATGACACAACCGTAGCCTGAAAGCCCGGGATCGTGTTGCAGCATTCGGGTCAGGATGCCTTCGGTCACGACTTCGATCCGCGTGGCGCTTGAGACCCGAATATCGAGGCGGGTGCGGTAGCCCACGCGCTCACCGGCTTTTTCTCCCAGAAGTCCGGCCATGTGGCGGGCCGCGGCCCGTGCGGCCAGTCGTCTGGGCTCGAGCATGAGGATCTTGTTTCTGCCCAGCCAGGCCGCGTCGAGCAGGGCCAGGGGAATACGCGTGGTTTTGCCGCTGCCAGGAGGGGCATGGACCAGGCAGGCGGTTTTTGAGGTCAGCGTACGCGCAAGCTCGGGCAGGAGCGCGTCAATTGGAAGATTGGGGGCAAGAGTTGGGGGAAGAGTGGGCATGGGCGACGGATCGTCTTGTGAAGCGGACATGGCTTTAGAAGACGGCGCGGCATGCGAGCAGCGCCATCATCGCATAAATTCCCGCCAGTCCGTCATCGATCATGATACCCCAGCCGCCGGGCAGCCAGCGCTCCGAGGCCCGCACCGGCCAGGGTTTGGTGATGTCGAAAAGACGGAAGAACACAAAGGCCGGAATGATCCAGAGCGTGTCGGAGACGAGCAGCGGCAGCAGCGTGATCCACTGTCCCCAGAGTTCATCGATGACCACGCAGGACGGGTCCTTGCAGCACATGCTTTTTTCGGCCCGTCCGGCACACCAGCTGCCCAGAGGGAAGAGCAGAAGAAGGACTGTGACACGTCCCCACATCGGCAACGGCAGGAAGAGAAATGGCGCGAGGATCGCTGCGACCAGGGAGCCCCAGGTGCCGGGAGCCTTGGGCATGCGTCCGGCCGCGCCGAGGGTGGCTAGGTTCAGCGGCAGCGCTTTAAGCCAGCGTGTCTTGCAGTTTGACGGATCAGGCATTGGCCACTCCGATGGCTCCGATTTCGAGCAGACAATTGAGCACCGAGCGTAGCGGCAGGCCGACGACGTTGGTGTAGGAGCCCTGTACCTCGTCGACCAGAAAAGCCCCGATGCCCTGGATTCCGTAGGCTCCGGCCTTGTCCATGGGTTCGCCCGTGTCGATGTAGGCCTGGAGCATGGACCGGGAATTTTCCGACATGTGGACCCGCGTGGTCACTGTTTGACAAAGAGATATTCCGTCGCCGTGGCGAAGCACGCAGAAGCCGGTCATGACCTGGTGCCAGCGTCCCGAGAGGGCTGAAAGCATGGCCAGGGCATCATCTTTGCTTCGCGGTTTGCCCAGGATGTTTACGCCCTCGACCACGATGGTGTCGGCGCTGATGATCACCTTGTCCGGGTGTCTGGCCGCGAGGTCCTGCCCCTTGATGCGCGCCATGCGCGCCGCGTAATCAGCCGGGGTCTCTCCCGGTTCGGGGGCTGGTTCTTTCAGGGTGCTGGGCACGACCTCGAAGCCAAGGCCCTGTCCGGCCAGAAGCGACTGCCGCCGGGGCGAGGCCGAGGCCAGGAGCAGGGGCCTGCGGGCGCGGAACGGGCCCTGGCTCATTTGTCCTCCAGGGGGGCGATGAGCGCGTCGCGCAGGGCCTCGTCCAGGGTGGGATGGGCGAAGATGTGTTCGTGCGCGGTGTGGGCCGTCCAGCGGTCGCGGACCATGATTTCCGCCAGGGTGACCAGGTGGGATGCGCCATGGCCGACGGCGGTCACGCCACGCACGACGCCGTCCACCCAGGCGACCTTGACCAGGCCCAGGGCCTGGCCGTGGGCCTGGGAAATCGGGTTGGCGCCGAGATTGGCGCGGGTAACGGTCACGGTCTTGCCCTGAGCGGTCAGTTCGGCTGCGGTGTGTCCAGCGCGCATGACCTCGATCGATCCATAGATGCAGCCGGGGATCGGGCCTGGCGCGTAGGGCGCGGCCGTTTCGCCCAGGGCGTGCAGGATGGCGTGGCGTCCCTGATGCTCGGCGGCGTGGGCCAGCAGGGTGCGGCCGTTGACGTCTCCGATGGCATAGATGTTTGGCGCGGCCCGCAGGAACTCATCCGTGGTGACCCAGCCCGCGCCGGTCAGGGCGACGCCTGCGTTTTCAAGGCCAAGGCCCGGAGTGTTCGGTTTGCGTCCGACGGCGACCAGCGCCTTCTCGACACGGATTTCAGCGCCGTCCTCCAGTCGCACCAGGACCGATTCGTCTTCGTTGACCAGTTCGGCCACGCGCTTGCCCGTGACAATGTTCCATTTTTTGCGCTTGAGCATGCCGTGGAGGGTCTGGGCGATTTCCTCGTCTTCGGCGGGGGCGATGCGGGGCGCGGCTTCGATGACATGGATTGTCGTCCCCAGGCGATGCCAGAAATCGGCCATTTCAAGGCCGATGGCCCCGGCTCCGATGACCGCGAGGCTTGCGGGCGCCGCGTCGAGATCAAGAAGGTCGGTGGAATCGAGAATTCGTTTATGATCCGGCTCAAGGCCTGCAAACCAGTTAGTGGAGGATCCGGTGGCGATGACCAGAGTCTTGAAATTTAGGGTTTGTTCGGTCTCGCCGTCGATGCGCACCGTGTTTTTATCCAAGATGGCAGCTTGACCCTGGACCAGGACGATCCCATGTTTATCAAGACAACATGACATGGCCTTGTGGGTAGCCGCGACAAAGGCGTTCTTTCGTTTCTTGAGCGCGCTCATGTCCATCTGCACGGAGCCGCTGCACAGGCGCAAGCGCGACTGGGCGTGCAGTCCCTCCAGATGAGCGGTGGCTCCAAGGTAGAGCTTGGTGGGGATGCATCCCCAGTTGAGGCACGTCCCGCCGAGGTTTTGTTTCTCGATGAGTGCGACCGTTTTTCCTCTTTGACTGGCGAGCAGAGCTGCGGCATAACCGCCCGGACCTGCTCCTATGACAATGATGTCAAAATGGCTCATGTGGGTTCCCGTGTGGCTTAATTGATGGGCGTTCAAGCTGAAACGCGAAATCCTAATCGGAAGCAGGGCGGAACTCAACCCTTGGCGTAGCCTGTGCGCTCAGGCCAAACCGGAGCTGGACAGGTGTCCGGCCTTTTTGTTTGGCGGGGCGGCTTGGCGGGAACTCCAATACCAAAATACTCGGATTTATAAGTCGATTGCCTCTACGTCGCGGCGCAGAGGGATATGGAGATACGATGCAGGAGAATTTGAAGAATCGGAGCGGGGGAAAACGAAAGGGAGTCGCCTCGCTTTTTGACGATTACGAGATCAAGGACCTTTTTCGCAGATACATCCAGCTCTTGATCGTGGTCGAGGTGCTCATCTTTCTGGTCTGTTGGGTTTATCAGCTGGGAATTGACGAGGTCGCGGTGACGGGCAAGCCCGTTGATGTCCCTTTCCCCTGGAAGGCCTATTTCTTGGTCTCCTTTTCGGCCCCGGTGGCAGTGACGTTTCTGGTCGGCATAGTGGTCGTGGCCTTCAATTCTTTTCTCTACGGGCAGAAAAAAGGTCCTGTTTTCAAGGAAACTTCCACCGAAGGAGCCGCAAGCAAATTGGTCAAGGCGGCAAATTTCTGTTTTCAGCTCCCTTTTTTGCTGACGCTTCTGCTGCTCGGCGTATTCATGGGGATCGTCTACAATCTGGGGGCGATCATGGATTATTTGGGCCGGTTTGGCGAGGCCGCGGCCAAAGTCATGCTGATCGGCCTGGGCTGTGTCCTGGTGGCCGGGACCATTTTCGGGATCGTGCGCATGGTTCTCAACTACAAATTGCGCAAAAAGAACATGGAGTACGATTACAAACGGGAGGTCATGGACCGCTTGGGAATCGCCATTCTTGACGAACGCACCATGATCGACAGCCAGGGCCAGGTGGTCGGGCCCCGAAATATCGAGATATCCGCCACGGAACAGGATGTGCTGCCGCCCTCGACGACGGAATCCACGGTACCCGAAAAGCCGGATTGTCGCTGAAAGGCCTTTGACAGCCGTCCAAAAGGGAATTTTTCCTTGCATAACAACCCGGTATACCCGGGTTTTTTTGCGCCCTGCGGGCTGCGCGCCGGGTTGTTTGCGATGGGCGGCGAAATCGGTCCGATCGCGATTATCTTCTTTTGAGGATCGGCTTGAGGATGCGTAAAGCATGTCTGGAAGCAAAGTAATGAATGTTTACCAACTCTTGCAGTATTGTGTATGAAAACAGTCCGAAATATTTTGTCGACTTATTGGGTCTGAAATCAAAATGATATTTACACAGTGTGATTTCTAGGCTAGCCGGTTTGCAAGAAAATTTAGCTAGTAAAGTGAGTCTTTGGCATGAGTTAGCAAGGTCGGAAATTCGGACTGCTCGCCTGAATTCATACCGACTTCATGTTCAAGATTGGCTTTTGGCGTAACCTAGTTGGTAAGGAGGGCGTGTATGAGTGAGTATTCTGCCTGGGATTGGGGCATAGGCTCCAGAACCGTGGCCGACCTATCCGAATGTGATTGCGACGTTGAATGGCGCGAGGAAAACCAGGCCAGCCCCGATGGGGAAAAGGTGGCGGCCGTGGTCAAGACAGGGGACGGGGAGTTCAGCGTGTGCGTCAACAACACATGCTGGGAACCGAGATACGAGCGCATCTGGTATTTGCGCTATTCTCCTGACGGGCGCCTGGCCGGACTGGCCTGCGACGGCGATTGGACCCTGTGCGTGGATGGCGAACCGTGGGAAGAGACCTACGGCTTTCTGTTCAACACCTTGTTTTCCAAGGATGGTTCGACCATCGCCTGCTGCGTTGCCGATTCCATGACCTACGGAATGGTGGTAGAGGGCGTGGCCTGGGAGACTCTGTACCCCAACGCCAACAATTTTGAGCTCAGTGCCGACGGTAAGCGCAGTGCGGCCGTGGTTCAGACCGTGCCCCTGGGGCAGGCCGAAGTCTTCAAGTTCAAGGAAGGCATCTACTCCGTTGCGGTGGATGGAGAAGCCTGGGATACGAGCTTTGTGAACGTCTGGACTCCTCGTTTCAATGCCGACAACAGTTCCATTGCCGCTCAGATACGCCATACTCTTTTCGACTACACCATCGCGGTGGACGGAAAACCGTGGGCGGAGAACTTCAACCAAGTCTGGGAGCCGCTCTTTCATCCCAAGAAAAATTCCATAGCCGCTCCGGTGCGCCTGTCCGGCAAATGGGGCATGGCCCTGGATGGCAAAATCATCTGGCAGCCGACCTTTTTCCAGGTCTGGCAGCAGCAGTTCAGCCCCTCCGGCGACAAACTCGCCGCCATAGTCTGTCCCAACTACGGTCGCTGGACCCTGGCCGTGGACGGCAACCCCTGGAACACGACATTTGGCGACATGGTCATGGACATGACCTTCAGCCCCGACGGCAAGCGTCTGGCCGCACTTGGCAAGCAGGATGGCAAGTGGACCGTATTCTCCGACGACAAGGCTTGGAACAGCCATTACGACATGTGCTATGCTCCGGTTTTCTCTCCGGACAGCAAGCATGTTGCCGCAAGAGTTGAAAAGAACGGCCGTTTCACCATCGCGGTGGATGGCAAGGAATATGGCCAGGGTTTCGATCAATGCTTTGACCCGACGTTCAGTCCTGATGGAAGCCGGATTCTCATTCGCGCCATCGTGGACGGAAAGTACCAAAGAATTGTCGAGTCCGTAGCAAAAATCATCGGATAAGGAGGCTAGACATGCAGGATGTCTATTTATTGGTATCTGGCCCCCTGGCTTGGGCTGCCTGGACTATTTTTGTTCTTGGATCAATATACAAAATATGGTCGACACTGAATACCGCTAAAAAGAAAGATCAGGTTTTACTTAACTACGTTTCATTCAAATACGGAATGAGATCTATTATCAACTGGTCGATTCCTTTCAATACGGTCAACATGAGGTTGAACCCCATTTTTACCGGTGTCGCGTTTTTCTTCCACATCGCTTTTTTTGTGCTGCTCATTTTTGTTTCCGCACATCAAATCATGATCGAGGAAGGATTCGGTATCGGCTGGTTCACAATTCCTGATTTCGTGGCCGACATTATGGCCTTCGCGGTCATTGGCGCGTGCATCTTCTTTGCCGTGCGTCGGGTCATTCGTCCTGAGGTGAGTTATGTCACGGACTGGACGGATTTTGCCCTGCTCGCCCTTGTGGCGGCGCCCTTTGTGACGGGAGTCCTGGCCTACCATCAGCTTGGCGATTACATGCTCATGGTCGTGCTGCACATGGTCTCGGCAGAGCTTTTGCTCGTGGCCATTCCCTTCACGCGTCTCAGTCATATGCTGCTGGCTCCCTTGACCAGGGCATATATCGGGTCTGAATTCGGCATGGTGCGCCACGTCAAGGATTGGTAAAAAGAGGAGAACGCTATGAAAGAACGCGTCTGGATAAAGGACGAAGCTGTTGAACGGGGTGCTGAAAAGCTGACCCCGGAGAGGATTGAGAAGACGATTAATGCGGTTTTCGACAATGAAGCCGGGGCGCGCCTCAAGGCTTATGTCGATACCTGCGCCCATTGCGGTTTGTGTTCGGATGCCTGCCATTTTTTCCTGTCCCGGGATCGCGATCCTCGCTTTTCTCCCGTGGGCAAGGTCAAGCAGACCATCTGGGAGATGCTCGACAAGAAGGGTAAGGTCTCTGCCGAATTCATGAAGCAGGCCATTCAGGTCGCTCAGACGGAATGCAACATGTGTCGCAGGTGCGTGCAGTACTGCCCGTTTGGTATCGACATAGCCTACATGATGTCGCTGGTGCGCCGGATTGGCCACAAACTGGAGATCACGCCCCTCTATATTCAGGATACGGCTCATTCACACGCCGCTACCATGAACCAGATGTGGGTCAAGGACGACGAATGGATCGACGCCCTGATCTGGCAGGAAGACGAGTTGCGTGATGAATTTCCGACTGCTCGCATTCCGCTGGAAAAGGAAGGCGCGGACATCATGTATTCCGTCATCGGGCCGGAACCCAAGTTTCGTACCCAGCTCATTTACCAGGCCGCGGCCATCATGAATGAAGCTGGTTGCGACTGGACAATGCCCGCGACTCCCGGCTGGGACAACTCCGACATGGCCATGTACACCGGCGACTCGGAAATGATGGGGCGGCTCAAGAGAATGCATTTCGATACAGCGGCCAGACTGCGCGTGAAAAAGATCGTCATGGGTGAATGCGGCCACGCCTTCCGTTCCGTGTACGATACAGGCAACCGCGTGCTGGGCTGGCAGATGCCGCCCGTACAGGTTGTTCATGCTCTTGAGTTTTACTGGGATCTCTTGAACGAAGGTAAAATCAAGGTCGCCAAGAAATTCGAGGAGCCGGTCACTTTTCATGATCCCTGCAACGTGGTGCGCGGGCGCGGGTTGCACGAAAAGGCGCGTGAAGTGGTGCGGGCTTTCTGTCCCAATTTCATCGAAATGACCCCCAACAAAGAGCACAACTATTGCTGCGCCGCTGGCGGCGGAGTCATCAACTGCGGCCCGCCATTCAAAAACGCTCGCGTGGAGAGCAACAGGGTCAAGGCTGAGCAGTTGCAGGCTACCGGAGTCAAGGTCTGCATAGCTCCATGCCATAACTGTCATGGTGGTCTTGAAGATATTATCCACAAGTACAAACTTGGCATCGAGCTCAAGTTCCTTGGGGAAATTATCTATGATTGCATGGAAAAACCAAATGCTGTCTAGGGGTGAGCAATGAGACATATACTATACAGATACTTCATTTTCTGCTCTGTCGTGCTCTGCGTCACGTTTTGCAGTATTTCGGCTTTTTCCCAGGACGACACCTATTTGAAGGTTGATGCCTTTGGAAAATTGGAACGCCCGATCAGCGCATTTGATCATGATGATCACAACGACAAGGCTGCCTTGGAAGATTGCTCAGTTTGCCATCATGTCTATGAGGATGGAAAATTGCTCGAAGGCGAAAGCTCCGAGGATCAGGCTTGCGGTGACTGCCATACGCTCAAGGCGCAAGGCAACCAGCCTGGGCTCATGATGGCTTATCACAAGCAGTGCAAGAGCTGTCACATCGAATCCAAGAAAGGTCCCGTCGCTTGTGGCGAGTGTCATGTAAAAAAATAATTGGCTCCTGTTTCCCGACTTTGCAACCGGCTCTCGTTTGAGGGCCGGTTTTTTTATGAGTAAATTTCAGTTTTGGGATCATCCCTTCGGACGGGCTCGACGTTTTTTTGCTTTTTGCCAAGACTAAGTTCAAATCAAAGAATATATAAATACAGAGCTTTGTAGTTGTTTTTTCGCTGTTAGGACTATCCATCAGGCAGTGGAAATCAGTAATCTCAAGTGATTGTGAAAAAATGGATTAGCTATTGACGAGGTTGTTGTAATTCTATACCTCCGAGGTCGGAATAAATCATACCCAAATGGTCTGCTTAGTAATGATAATTTTTGGCGGACCTCATGCGTCAAATGCGCGGGGTTTGATTTTTTCTTTTCAAGGAAGGTGCTGGGGGGCGCAGCCTCCGGGCTTGGGAGGTTTCCGGAATTTTCCGGAGCGGATTTCAACAAAGGAATTTTCACATGGAGAAGGGAAGACCAATGCTGCGATGGGTTGGAATCCTGTGCGTAAGCATGGCTGTGGCTGGATTCGGTCTGAACGCTCTTGGGGGAAAACAGGCATCGATCGAAACGAAGACGATGGGCGCGGATCTGATTTCCATCGACACGCTCAAGAAGTTCGGTGATCTCGATTATCCTGTGGTCCAGTTCGAGCACGACAAGCACACCAAGGCTGTGGAGGGCAAGTGCGAATCATGCCATACTGTGACCGGCAATACGGTCACGGCCAAGTTCAAGCGTCAGGAAGATACGAATGCCGCGGAAATCAAGGCCATTTATCACGACAACTGTATCAAGTGTCACACGGATACGACCAAGGCCGGCAAGAAAAGCGGTCCCGGCAGCGAACAGTGCCGGACCTGTCACGCTGGGCCCGCGGAGTCGTCGCGGACTTTGATCTCGTTTGATAAATCCCTTCATTACCGTCACTCGTCCTCGAAGATGGTTCTTCCTGCCCCCGGGCAGAAGGAGAACTGCTCCAAGTGCCACTCCCAGGACAAGCCCGAAGAGCGCAATCTCGCCTTTGCCGAGAACAAGGATCAGGCACATGAAAAATGCATGTCCTGCCATATGGAAATCGGCAAGGCCAAGCAGCCTACCGGTCCCGTGGAGTGCGCCGGCTGTCACGACGCCGGTGTTCGCGCCGGATTCAAGAAGGTCGCGGATGTCCCAAGGCTTGAAGCCGGACAGTCCGATTACGCGCTGCTCATGGCCGCCACGGCCAAGGCCGGAACCGAGCCCAAACTGGTCAGCGCCGTGCCTTTCAATCACAAGCTGCACGAAGAAAAGAACGAGAACTGCTCTGTCTGCCATCACAACGCTTCTTCCAAGGGCGTGATCCCCTGTTCGCAGTGCCACACCTCGCTTGGCAAGGAAGAAGGCGGATTCGTAACTACCGAGCAGGCCATGCACCGTGTGACCGCCCAGGCCAGTTGCGTGGGATGTCATGCCAAGTCCCAGGCCAAACCGGAGTGCGCCGGATGCCATACGTTCATGGGCAGAACCGGTCAGGGTACCGATACCAGCTGCGCCAAATGCCATGTCGACATCACGCCCGGAGCCGAGCTGGTCAATGACAAGAATGCCCGCAGCAACACCGCCGCGATGCTGATGAACACCCGCGTCAAGACCGATCCTGAAATCAAGGTCAACGAAATTCCCGAGATCGTCGAGATCGGTGCCCTGGCAAACGAGTACGAGGCCAGCAAGTTCCCGCATCGCAAGATCGTGCAGAAGATCATGGACGGCATGAAGGACGACGCTATGGCTGCGTATTTCCACTCCAGTCCCAACGCTGTCTGTTCCGGCTGCCATCACAACAGCCCCGCTTCGGCCAATCCTCCCAAGTGCGTCAGTTGCCATGGCAAGGTCGCGAGTGCCCAGGATGGAGCCAAGCCTGATCTGAAGACCGCCTATCACCAGCAATGCATTGGTTGTCATAGCGAAATGGGCATTCAGAAGCCGGCGGCCACTGCCTGCGCGGAATGTCATGCCGTAAAGCAATAACCTGCCCGGAAGGTCGCAATAACGAGGAGCTACTATGAAACGCAGAAAATTCATTGGCATGCTGGCTGGCGCGGGAGCCTGTTTGGCGGCGTCTTCGGCCACAGCCGGTGGAACACACCATTTTAAGGGATATCCCGAAAGTTTCGGGGTCCTGTTCGACAGCACCAAGTGCATCGGTTGCAGGAAATGCGAAGCCGCATGCAACAAGGTCAACGAATTGCCCGCACAGCCGGTCCCCTTCGATGACCTGACAGTATTGGATAAGAGACGGCGTACGCACCACGACACTTTCACCGTGGTCAACAAGTACGAAATCGGCAACAAGCCGGTATATCGCAAGCAGCAGTGCAACCATTGTCTTGAGCCTGCCTGCGCTTCGGCCTGTTTTGTCGGCGCCTTCGTCAAGGACAAGACCGGCGCGGTCAGTCACGATGCCTCCAAGTGCGTGGGCTGTCGTTACTGCATGATCGCCTGTCCTTTTGAAGTTCCGACTTACGAATATCACGATCCTATCACGCCCCGGGTGCGCAAGTGCACCATGTGCCAGCCGCGGATCGAAGAGGGCAAGCTCCCGGGATGCGTCGAAGACTGCCCCAAAGGCGCCCTGGTCTTCGGCCGTCGCGAGGATCTGCTGAACATTGCCCGGGAACGCATCCGCAAGCACCCGAACGTTTACATCGATCACATCTACGGTGAACGCGAAATGGGCGGAACGAGCTGGATGTACATTTCCGGCGTGCCGTTCGAAAAAATCGGCATGCGCGAGGATCTGGGCATCACTCCTGCTCCGGAACTCACTTCCGGCGCACTGTCCATTGTTCCGGCCATCGTCGGTCTGTGGCCCGTGTTTCTGACCGGGGCCTACGCCTTGACCAAGCGCCGGGACAAGATTGCCGAGGAAGAGCAGCACCATGCCGTGGCGGAAGCCGTGGCCGAGGCGCAGGCCGAAGCGGCGAAGAAGGCGAAAGCGGCCATGGACAAGGCGGAACGCGAAAAGCAGTCTGCCATTGATCGTGAAGTGAAAAAAGCGCTCAAGGAAGCGGAAGAGGCCCGGCTCAAGGCCGAAACTCCCGCTGATCCGAGCGAGCAATAAGGAGGAGTGTTGATGTCTCACCACACCACACCAAACAAGACATTCTGGACTCCGGCGAATATCCTGACCGCCGTCATCCTGGCCGTCGGCCTGGCTCTGACGGTGAAGAGATTCACCATGGGCATCGGGTCGGTGACCAACCTGACCGACGACAATCCCTGGGGCATCTGGATCGGATTCGACCTGCTCTGCGGCGTCGCCCTGGCCGCTGGCGGATACACGACCTCCGCCGCCGTGTATCTGTTCGGCATGAAGAAATACCATTCCGCGGTGCGCCCGGCCATCACCACCGCATTCCTGGGCTACGCATTCGTCGTCTTCGCCCTGCTCTACGACTTGGGCCGCTATTACCGGTTGCCCTATCCGCTGACCATCTATCCCGGTCCCACGTCCTTCCTGTTCGAGGTAGGCCTTTGCGTGGCTCTGTATCTTACCGTCCTGGCCATCGAATTCTCGCCCGCGCTGTGGGAAACCCTGCGCTGGAAGAAGCTTCGGTTCTGGGCGCATGGTCTGACCCTGGTGCTGACCATCTTCGGCGTTGTCCTGTCCACCCTGCACCAGTCTTCGCTGGGCGGGCTGTACCTGCTCGCGCCTTCCAAGCTGCACCCGCTGTGGTATTCGCCCTATCTGACGCTCTTCTTCTTCCTGTCGAGCATCCCGGCCGGCCTTTCCATGGTCATTTTCGAAGGCGGGCTGTCGCACAAGTTCCTGCATCACAAGATGGACGAAACGCATATCAAGGAAGCCCCCGGCGTCACCCTCGGTTTTGCCAAGGCCGCGGCCGTGGTCCTCTTCGCCTACTTCAATCTGAAGTGGATCGGCGTGGCACTGGACAACAACTGGCACCATCTCGCAACGGGCTGGGGCACCTGGTTCCTGGTCGAAATGTTCGGTTTCGTGCTCGTCCCTTGTCTGATGTACGCGGTCGCGGCTCGCGAGCAGAACCAGAAGCTGGCCTTCTATGCATCCATCGTCACCGTGCTGGGCATTGTGCTCAACAGGCTCAATATCTCGCTGGTGGCCTTCAACTGGCAGCTCCCGTCCGAGTTACGTTATGTCCCTTCCTGGGAAGAGATCATGATCACCGTATTCATCGTCACCCTTGAAATCACCGTGTTGCGGATCTGCCTGAACAAGCTGCCGATCCTGCATGAACACCCTGAATTCAAGGGTGCGCACTAAAGGAGGCGGAAAAATGGAATTCATGACGCTTCATGACTTCATGTTCTGGACCAAAGGCATGGCCTATGTGGGTATGGGCGTTGGTCTGGTGGCATTCGTGGCCTTCTGGCTGTTCGTGTCCGAGAGGGACGTGGACAAGTTCGCTGACACGGAAGAAGAATAGGCTCGGGCCTTATCCGACCAATGAAGGAGTAATCTATGTATGAGATATTGACTGGTCCGCTGCTCTGGATTGCCTTTGCGGTATTCTTTGTCGGCTTGGCCGTCCGGGTGGTGATGTATTTCATGGGTCTCGACTGGAGACTGGACCGTGTGGCCTACAAACCGCACATGGGCTATGGCCTCAAGGGCGCCTTCCGGTCCGTTTATCGCTGGCTGTTGCCTTTCGGGACGTACAGCTGGAGAGCCAAGCCCATCTTCACGATCATGTTCTTCGCCTTCCACATCGGCCTTGTCATCGTGCCCCTGTTCCTGGAAGGACACGCGGTCATGATCAGAAACGGTCTTGGGATCGATTGGCCGGCAATGCCGCAACTGCTGGCGGATGTTCTGGCCATTGCGGCCTTTTTAGCCGGCCTTGGTATCGCCGTGCGCCGTCTGCTTCTGCCGGAAGTGCGCATCCTGACCGACATCAAGGATATCATGCTGCTGGTGCTGATTCTGACCCTGCTGGGCTCCGGCATCATCGCCACCTATCATACCGCAAACTATTCGTTCTGGATCACTCTGCACGTGCTCTGCGGCGTGATTGTGCTGCTGGCCGCTCCCTTCACCAAGCTGTCTCACATTGCGCTCTTTTTCTGCACGCGCATTCAGATCGGCATGGATTTCGGGATCAAGCGCGGCGGAATGAAGTCCAATTTTGACTGGTAAGCCAAGAGGAATACGATATGCCCGAAGGTACAATTTGTAATAAGAGACCCGTTGCCACCCGAGAGGACCTCGATGCCCTCTTGGCGGATAGCAACGGAAAGAAATACTACGCGGAAATGGAACAGCTGGATGTGGACGCCGAGAAGCTCTGGGCGACTATCCAGAAAACAATGAAATCAAGAACCAAGACCTGGCTGGATATCTGCGCCCATTGCGGCCTCTGTGCCGACAGCTGCTTTCTGTACAGCGTGAACGGGCGTGACCCCAAGCAGGTCCCCTCGTATAAGATTCAGTCCACCCTTGGAGAAATCGTCAAGAAGAAGGGCAACGTGACCAACGAATTCATGCGCATGTGCATGGATACGGCCTGGTCCAAGTGCACCTGTTGCAACCGTTGCGGTTCCTTTTGCCCCTACGGCATCGACATGGGCGTCATGTTCGGCTATCTGCGCGGACTGCTGCACTCCCAGGGGTTCGTTCCGTGGGAACTCAAGATCGGTTCGGGCATGCACCGCCTCTTCCGCGCCCAGATGGACGTCACCGTCGAGGAGTTCGTGGATACCTGCGAATGGATGGTGGACGAAGCGCTGGAGGAATGGCCTTGTCTTGAGATTCCGGTGGACAAGGAAGATGCCGACATCGTCTATATGATCAACGCCCGCGAGGCCAAGCATTACCCTGAAGACATCGTCGAGGCGGCCATCCTGTTTCACGTTGCAGGCGAAAATTGGACCATGCCTTCCGAGGGTTGGGAAATGACCAGCCTTTCCATGTTTGCCGGGGACTGGGAAGCCTGCAAGATGCAGGTTGACACCGTTTACGGCGCCATGGAACGCCTGCGTCCCAAACGCATGGTCGCGACCGAATGCGGTCACGCCTATCGCGCCACGGTCATCGAAGGTCCGTACTGGGCCGGACGACCGGATGGACAACCACCCGTGGAGTGTCTGCACTACGTCGAGTGGGTCGCTGAAGCCCTGGAAACTGGCAAGCTCAAGATTGATCCTACCAAGAGAATAAAAGAGCCCGTCACGCTTCAAGACTCCTGCAACTATGTGCGCAATGCGGGACTGCGTGATTGCGGTCGAATCATCATGAAGCATATCGCGGAAGACTTCCGCGAGATGGCCCCCAACAAGGAACACAACTATTGTTGTGGCGGTGGTGGCGGCTTCAATGGTATCGGACGCTATCGTAAACAGCGCAACGTCGCGTTGAAGATGAAGCGCGAACAGATTCTGGCCACGGGCGCGAAGTTCGTTATTGCCCCCTGCCACAACTGTTGGGATGCCATCCGAGATCTGGAAGAGGAGTTCGAGATCGGCATTCGCTGGAGCTTCCTGAAGCCGCTTCTGATCAAGATGCTGGTTGTTCCGGAGCATCTCTTGCCGCAGGAATAAGTCTGTCCAGACAACGGTGTGCCGCTTTTAGGGGCGGCATGCCGCAAACAGAACGGGAGTTGACATATGTTTACAAAGATTCTGTTCGCCACCTCCGGCTCTCCCTGTTGTGATGCCGCAGCGCGTGTCGCGTTCGATTTGGCAGCGCGTTATAATGCCAAGCTTTTTGTCTATCACGTGCTGGGCGTTCCCAGTCGCGGTTTCAGCCAGGTCGTTGTCGACGTGCGAACCGGCGAAAAGGTTGAGTTGGACGAGGATTACACGTTGTGGGTCAAAGATGAGCTGGGGAACACCTACGACCGTCAGATGAAGAGCGGAGTCGATTGCGAGATCGAGACCGCCGTGGGCATTCCGCACCGCGAGGTGCTGCGCAAGGCGCGGCAGGAAGACGTGGACCTGATCGTCATGGGCGCGAGCACCACCGGCTGTGAAGCCGATGCCGATGCCTATCAGCGCCATTTCGCCGGTTCCACCCTGCAACGGGTGGCCAAGGTCTCCAAGGCTCCGGTTCTGGTGGTCAACCGCCCCGTGGCGTCTTTTTGGGGCGGGTTCACCAATATCGTCTTTGGCGCGGATTTTTCCAAGGCGTCCGAACATGCCTTCAAATTCGCTCTCAACACGGCCAAGGAACTGGATGCCAAGCTCCACGTTTTCCATGCCATCGACATCGGTTCCACACACAGTCTCATTTCCCAGAAGCAGCTCGATGACCAGATGATCGAGGCCAGGGACCGGATGCGACGCAAGTATCTCATCCAGACCGGGGATTTCAAGAATGTAACGGCCGACATCTGGGAAGGCATCCCGTATGTCGAGATCGTCAAGTACGCCAGAGAGAAGCAGGCCGACCTGATCGTCATGGCGCATCATTCCAAGGATGTCGGCGACGAGGATTCCGCGTTTGGACATACCCTGGAGCAGGTGTTGCTGCGCGCCACCTGTCCTGTGGCTTCGGTCAATCGTCCGGATAAAATTCAAACTGTGTAACGTGTAATCATGATTGGGGGTGTATGATGGGCAAGAAGATTCTGATCATTGATGACGATCCCAACATCGTCACGTATCTGGAAGACATTTTTCAGGACGCAGGCTACGCCACATGCAAGGCTTCCGACGGAGCCGATGCGCTGGCCGTGGTCAAGGCAGAGAAGCCCGATTTGATCACTTTGGATCTTGAGATGCCAAAGGAATGGGGCCCGCGTTTTTACCGTGAATTGAGCCAGGATGATGAATGCAGCAACATTCCCGTGATCGTCATCAGCGGTCTTTCCGGGAACAAGTACGCAATTCAGAAAGCCGTGGCTTCCTTTACCAAGCCTTTCGATCGCGAAGATCTTCTGAAGGTCATCAAGGAAACGATTGGTTAGCCGCAACTCAAACTTGAAAAACCCTTGCCCGGGCGCCTAGGTGGAACGTGCAAGGGTTTTTTGTGGCAAAAATATGCATGATATCGTAATTTCCGAATCCATCGTGATTATAACCCAGGATCCTGAACACGGCAGGGTCCTGGCGCATATCTTGAGCGAATACGGCTATCAGTCATCCAACTGCGATTATGACGACGCTCTTGTCACCGTGGGCGTGGTTCGGCCGCGTCTGGCGGTCATGGGGATCTGCGACTGCCGGCTCGGGCAGGAGCTGCTGAGGCGACTTCGTGCCGGTTATCCTGAAGTGCGCATCATCGTCCTGGTTCCCGAAGGCGAATACGAGTTGGGCCTGGATTTTCTGGCCGATGGAGCTGCGGATTTCCTCTACAAACCGGTGTCGGAGAGGGCCCTGCGCGTTAGCCTGGACCGGGCTCTGACTTTTCTGGACCTTCAGCAGGAAAACGGAATTCTGAAGGAAAAGAGCAAGATCCTCGAATCAAGCCATCAGCTTTGTCGTCAGCTTTTCGATGAAGTGCCTTGCTACATCTCGGTCCAGAACAGGGACCGCCGCATCGTGAGGGCCAACAGGCAGTTCAAGCTGGATTTCGGCTCCTGCCTTGGCGAACGCTGCTATGAGATCTACAAGCACCGCACCCATCCCTGCCCACAGTGCCCTGTGGAGGAAACCTTCCGTGACGGCATGGTGCACCAGACCGAAGAAGTCGTCACCACGCGTGGCGGCCAGCAGAAGATAGTGCTGACCCTGACCGCTCCCTTGCGCGACGAGAAGGGCGAGATCCATGAAGTCATGGAACTCGCCACGGACATTTCGCAGATCCGAGAGCTGCAGGACCGCCTGACATCACTCGGACTTTTCATCGGTTCCATCTCGCACGGAGTGCGCGGCATGCTGACCGCTCTCGACGGCGGGCTGTACCGGCTGGAAAAAGGTATCAAGAGCCAGGACCTGGAGCTCGTGACCAACGGTGCTGAGCGTGTCAAACTGATGATCTCCCGGATTCGCAATTCCGTTCTGGAGATGCTTTATTATTCCAAGGACAGGGATCTCAACATCCAGCTCATTGACGTGCAGAGCTTCGGCGACGGGGTGGCCAATTTCGTCGAGCCCAAGGCCACCAAGCACGATGTGCGTTTTCAAAAGGAATTTCACGGCCAGCTGGGGCGTTTTGAAATCGATCCCGAAGTCATCTCCGCCGGTCTGGTCAACATTCTCGAGAACGCGGTGGACGCGTGCATCGAGGATGAAGGCAAGGATCGGCACATTGTCTCCTTCCTGATCGAGGGCGGCAAGGACAACGTTTCGTTCATCATTCGAGACAATGGCCCGGGAATGGATCGTTCCACGCAGGAAAAAATGTTTTCCTTGTTTTTCTCTTCCAAGGGTAGCAAGGGGACGGGGCTTGGGCTTTATATAGCAAATGATGTCGTTCATCAGCATGGCGGGCAGATCCACGTCGATTCGACGCCGGGTGAAGGAACCGAATTCCGGGTGGTTTTGCCCAGAAAGCATGTACGAGCGGAAAATCGGGTGAATGGTGGCCAGAATGAGTCCGGAAAATCCGATGGCGACGGCTAGACCTTGAAAATTTGGAGGACCGCATGCGCTTGACCACGCGAAGCCGGTATGGAACTCGACTGCTGCTCGATATTGCCTTGAATCAGGACAAGGGTTGGGTCAACACGACAGACATCGCCAGGCGGCAGAATATTTCTCAGAAATATATTGAAAAATTGATCACGGGGCTTCGGCGTGGGGAGCTCATCGAGAGCAAACGCGGTCCTTTTGGCGGACACAAGCTGGCCAAGTCCGCCATGGACATCACGGTCGGCGACGTGGTCCGCGCCCTGGAAGAGAAAGTGGCCCTGACCCAGTGCGCCGAGGGAGAGCCCATTTGCGGCGAATGTTCCCTGGCGGGCGAATGCGTGACGCAGTTCGTCTGGATTGAAGCCAGCAACGTGCTCATGCAGACCCTTGATTCCCATCGACTTGGAGAGCTGATTGCCCGCAAGGGGTAGGATGCGTCGTTTCGCGGAGTTCATGGCCGCAAGCCTTTCCATTCGGAGGGCTTGCGGCTTTTTTCGTCATTTTTCCAGCTTTTGCAGGACAAGCTCGCCGCTACCGCGTTTGGGAACGTAGTGAACCCCGGCTTCATCCCGGTAATACTTGACCGACCCGTCTGCGGGCATGTCCACGATGCGTACGTCTTCGGCGGGTTTGCCAAGGGCCAGCACCAGGCTGATCTCAAGCTCCGGGGGCAGGGAGAGATGCGCGCGCAGCCTGTCGCGGTCAATGGCTCCGACCATGCACCCGCCCAGTCCTTTTTCCACCGCGCCCAGCATCATGGTCTGGGCCATGATGCCCAGATCGAATTTTGCGAAGTCCCAATCCTTGGCCGTATTGAGCATGACGATATAGGCCGAGGGCCGTTCCGATGGCGTGGGACCGTCCCAATCCTTCAGGTAGGCAGCCCATTTCAGGCAGTCGAAAATGACCTCGTTGTCCTGGGGCGAGGTGCTCAAAATGAAGCGCAGGGGCTGCTTGTTGCCTGCGGATGGGCATATCCCGGCAAGGTCGACAAGATCCTCCAGGGTCGCCATGGGGATGGCGACGGAGTTGTCGAATCTGCGGTAGCTGCGGCTTTTGCGGGTTAGATCCTTGAGCATGGGGGCCTCCTTGTTGGGATGTAATAAATGTTGATCGCAGAGCGGCGGATCGGTCCGGGGCCATGACCGGCCGGAACTCCCTCGTCGGCCTCGTAGAGCCGCATCATTGCGTGAATGAGCATGATACGGCGCTTTGGGCGGGGGAGCAATGATGCGGCAAACGATGTCTGGCTCGGTCAGACAGCCGACCCGGCCATGCCCCCGGACCGAACCGCCTTGAGCTTCTTGCGGTGAATTACTTTTCGCCAGTTGCCCAAAAAACGCATCATTTTGTACATGAACACGCTACGATGCTTCGGGCGGGGGAGCAATGATGCGGCAAACGATG